>JAZKDA010000073.1:0-41445 GCA_040387815.1 Pseudomonadota bacterium
GGCTCTTCTGGGTGAGTTCCTTGGCCAGGTACATGGCAATCTGGCGCGGCCGGGCGATGGAGGCCGGCCGCTTCTTGCTGTACATGTCGGCGACCTTGATCTTGTAGTAGTCGGCCACCGTCTTCTGGATGTTCTCGACGCTGATCTGCCGGTTCTGGATGGAAAGCAGGTCGCGTAGCGCCTCGCGGGCCAGCTGGATCGAGATTTCCTTCTGGTTGAAGCGCGAGTACGCCAGGATCTTGCGCAGCGCGCCTTCGAGCTCGCGCACGTTCGAGCGCACGTTCTTGGCCACGAAAAAAGCCACTTCTTCGGGCATCTCGGCGCTTTCGGCGCGGGCCTTGTTGATCAGGATGGCCACCCGCATCTCCAACTCGGGCGGCTCGATGGCCACCGTCAGGCCCGAATCAAAGCGCGAGACCAGGCGTTCGTGGATGTCGGCCAGGCCCTTGGGGTAGGTGTCGCTGGTCATGACGATGTGCGACTTCTTGGCCAGGAGCGCCTCGAACGCATTGAAGAATTCTTCCTGCGTGCGGTCCTTGTTGGCGAAGAACTGCACATCGTCGATGAGCAGCAGATCCAGGGAGTGGTACTTTTCCTTGAACTGGTCGAAGGTCTTGCGCTGGTAGGCCTTGACCACGTCCGAGACGAACTGCTCAGCGTGCAGGTACAAGACCTTGGCATTGGGCCGATCGGCCAGCAACTTGTTGCCCACCGCATGGACCAGGTGCGTCTTGCCCAGGCCGACGCCGCCGTAGATGAACAGCGGGTTGTAGAGCTGGCCCGGAACGCTGGCCACGTGCATGGCCGCGGCGCGTGCCATCCGGTTGGCCGTGCCTTCGACCAGCGTCTCGAAGGTCAGGGCCGAGTTCAGGCGGGTCTTGAAGCCGTTGTCCTCGACGGCATCGGCCACATCGGCGACCGGCTCAGCCTCGGCAGCGGCCGGTGCTGAATAAGTCTTGGTGGCGGCTTCCCTGTGAGCAAGTGCTAACTCAAGGGGTACAGGTTGGCCGTAGATGCGCTCCAGCACAGCACTGATCTTGCCGGCGTACTGGGCCCGGATCCAGTCGAGCTTGAAGCGGTTGGCCACGAACAGCGTGACCTTGCCGAAGTCGTCGGACACCTGCGCCACGATGGGCTTGATCCAGGTGTTGAACTGCTGCTCAGGCAACTCCTGCGCCAGCAGTTCGATGCATGCCTGCCACAGGCTGTCACCCGCGCCAGACGAGGAAGTGACTGCGGAATTGAGTGCCAGGGGCTTGTCTTGTCCAGCACTCATCGACGGCGTCGCCCTTTGTGGATATTGTTCATGGTAGCAAACGCTTCACGGTAATTTATCAAGAGTTTATCCACAAACTTGGCCGGGGCCCCGTCCGACGAAGTTTTCAGCTCATGAAGGGCTTTGCCTTGCTCCACTGGGGTGAATTGAAGATAATCGCGGGTTTTCCCGAGAACGATCATGAAACGCACATACCAACCCTCCAAAGTGCGCCGCGCGCGTACCCACGGCTTTCTGGTCCGCATGAAGACCCGCGGTGGCCGCGCCGTCATCAACGCGCGCCGCGCCAAGGGCCGCAAGCGTCTGGCGGTCTGAGGTCGCACTGCGTGCAACGGCACGGCGCTTGGGCGTGATGTCGCAAGCGCAGCCGCCGGGCCTGCAGCGGATCAAGACCAGGAACCAGTTCCAGGCCGTCATGGCGGGTCAAAAGGTTTCCCGCACCGCCCATTTCGCACTGCACCGCGTGACACTTTCCTCGCCGGCCGTCGCCGACGACGCATCCACAGGGCCTGGGTCGGCAAGACCCCAGGCCCTGTTTGCCGTGCAGGCCCCCTGGATCGGCGCCGTGATACCCAAACGCTGGGCCAAGAGGGCGGTGACCCGCAACACGATCAAACGCCAGATCTACTCCGTGGTCCACGAATTCGCCGAAACGCTTCCCTCGGCCGCACACGTGGTGCGGCTGCGGTCGACGTTCGACCGGGCACAGTTCATCAGCGCCACGTCGGATGCGCTCAAGCGTGCCGTGCGTGCCGAGCTCCAGGCCTTGTTCCGCGGAGTGCGCCGATGATGCGCACCGTCTTGATCGGCCTGGTCAAGGCCTATCGTCTGCTGCTGTCGCCATGGCTGGGGTCGGCTTGCCGCTTTGACCCCACCTGTTCCGCCTATGCCATTGAAAGCCTGGAGCGCCATGGCGCCCTCGATGGCAGCTACCTCACCCTCGCCCGTCTCGCGCGCTGCCAACCCTGGTGCCAAGGCGGGCATGATCCGGTGCCGGCCGATGCGCCACGCCTGTTTTCCCGGCTGATCCCACCCTTCCAACGCAAGAAGTCCTCATGAACGACATTCGTCGAACCATCCTGTGGGTGGTGTTCGGTTTTTCCATGGTCATGCTGTGGGACCAATGGCAGATTCACAACGGCCAGCCCGCCACCTTCTTCCCGCAGTCGGGCAAGGCCGTGGCCACCGCCCCAGCCCCTGTGGGCACCGCGTCCAGCGTGCCGCAGCCGACGGCGGCCGCCGCCGGCGCCCTGCCCCCCGGCAGTACGCCGACGACAGCGCCCACCGCGCCGCGCGAGCGCGTGACGGTCACCACCGACGTGCTGCGGCTGACGTTCGACACGCTAGGCGCTTCGGTCGTGCATGCCGAACTGCTCAAGCACTCGGCCGGCAGCGTCACCGACAAGAAAACCAGCGGGGCCTTCGTTCTGCTGGATGAAACCCCTGCCAGCAAGTACGTGGCGCAGACCGGCCTGGTCGGCGGCGACTTTCCCAACCACACCACCGAGATGACGTTCACTGGCGAGCGCACGCTGCGCGACGGCCAGAACGACCTGGTGCTGCGCTTCGAGTCGCCCGACAAGGGCGGCGTGAAGCTGGTCACGACCTATACCCTGCGTCGTGGCTCGTATGCGGTGGCCGTACGCCATGAAGTGATCAATACCGGCGCCGCGCAGGTCAGCCCGCAGTTCTATGCGCAACTGGTGCGTGGCGCCACGACCTCGGGCGGCTCGTTCATCACCAACCCGACAGGCACGTTCACCGGCCCGGCGGTCTACACCCCGGAGAAAAAGTACCAGAAGATCGAGTTCAGCAGCATCGACAAGGACAAGGTCGACTTCCAGAAACAGGCCACGGCCGGCTGGGTGGCCATGGTGCAGCACTACTTCACCGGCGCCTGGATCCTGCCCGACGGGGTAGCGCGCGAGAACTTCGTGCGCAAGGTCGACGGCACCCTCTACTCGGTGGGCATGCTCACCACGGTGGAGGTCGCGCCCGGCGCCACGAAGGCGGTGCAGTCCACCCTGTTCCTCGGCCCCCAGGAAGAGAAGGTGCTCGAAAGCGTCGCCCCCGGGCTCGACCTGGTCAAGGACTACGGCATCTTCACCATCCTGGCCAAGCCGCTGTACTGGCTGATGGACAAGCTGCACGGCTACATCGGCAACTGGGGCTGGACCATCATGGCCCTGGTGCTGCTGATCAAGATTGCCTTCTACTGGCTGCAGGCCAAGGGCTACCAGAGCATGGCCAAGATGAAGGCCGTCAACCCGCGCGTCATGGCGATGCGCGAGCGCTTCAAGGACAACCCGCAGCAGATGCAGCAGGAGATGATGAAGATCTACCGCGAGGAGAAGGTCAACCCCCTGGGCGGTTGCCTGCCGATCGTGGTGCAGATCCCCGTGTTCATCGCGCTGTACTGGGTGCTGCTGTCCAGCGTAGAAATGCGCAATGCCCCGTGGATCGGTTGGATCCGCGACCTGTCCACGCCCGACCCGTATTTCATCCTGCCGGTGGTGATGACGCTCACCACGGTGCTGCAGACGGCGCTCAACCCGCAGCCGCCCGATCCGATGCAGGCCAAGATGATGTGGATCATGCCGCTGGTGTTCTCGGTCATGTTCTTCTTCTTCCCGGCCGGCCTGGTGCTGTACTGGATCACCAACAACGTGCTGTCGATCGCGCAGCAGTGGCTGATCAACACCCGCATGGGCGTGCCGCCGCAGTTCAATCTGCCCAAGTTCCGCTGACCTGATCGCACCCCACGAAGGGCCGCTCACGCGGCCTTTCGTGTTTTTGAAGCCCCGCCCGCTACCATCGCTCGATGCTTGCCCGCCAGCACGATCCCATTGTCGCCATCGCCACCGCCGCGGGCCGCGGCGCCGTCGGCATCGTGCGCGTGTCCGGCGCCGCGGTGCAGTCGGTGATCGACGCGGTGTGCGGCCGGGCGCTCAAGCCGCGCGAGGCCACCTATCTTGCGTTTCGCGATGCCGATGGCCAGCCCATCGACCAGGGCCTGGCCATCCACTTTCCGGCGCCCAACTCCTACACCGGCGAGGACGTGCTCGAGTTGCAGGCCCATGGCGGCCCGGTGGTGCTGCAGCTGCTGCTGGCGCGCTGCCTGCAGGCTGGCGCCGGCGCCGGCCTGCGGGTCGCGCGGCCCGGTGAGTTCACCGAGCGCGCCTTCCTCAACGACAAGATCGACCTGGCGCAGGCCGAGGCCATCGCCGACCTGATCGACGCCAGCACAGAGGCCGCGGCGCGCGGCGCCAGCCGCTCACTGGCCGGCGAGTTCTCGCGCGAGATCGACACACTGCGCGAGGGCTTGATCCACCTGCGCATGCTGGTCGAGGCCACGCTGGACTTTCCCGAAGAAGAGATCGATTTCCTGCGGCAGTCCGATGCCCAGGGCCAGCTTGACCGCCTGTCCGAGCGCCTGGCGGCGGTGCTTGCGCGCACACGCCAGGGCGCGCTGCTGCGCGAAGGGATCAAGGTGGTGATCGCCGGCCAACCCAACGCCGGCAAGAGCTCCCTGCTCAACGCCCTGGCCGGCGCCGAGCTGGCCATCGTCACGCCGATCGCCGGCACCACGCGCGACGTGGTCAGCCAGACCATCCAGATCGAAGGCGTGCCACTGCACGTGATCGACACCGCCGGCCTGCGCGACAGCGACGACCCGGTCGAGGCGATCGGCATCGAGCGCGCCTGGGGCCAGATCGCGCAGGCCGACGCCCTGCTGTTCCTGCACGATCTGTCGCGGCGCGACACGCCCGACTACCAGGCGGGCGACGCCTTGGTTCGCGCGCGCCTGTCCAAACGCCTGCCGCCGCGCGTGCCGGTCATCGAGGTCTGGAACAAGCTGGACCTGGCGCAAGACGCACCGGTGTTGCCTGAAGAGGCGATCGCCCTGTCCGCGCGCACGGCCCAGGGTCTGGACACGCTGCGCCGCCGGCTGCTTGAGGTGGCCGGCTGGCAAGCGCAGCCGGAGGGCGTGTGGATCGCCCGTGAACGCCACCTGCAGGCCTTGCAGCGCGTGGACCAGCACCTGCAGGAGGCTGGCATGCACCTGCGGCCGCAGGCCCTGGCGCTGGATCTGCTGGCCGAGGAACTGCGCCTGGCGCAAAACGCCCTCAACGAGATCACCGGCGAGTTCGGCGCCGATGACCTGCTGGGGGTGATCTTTTCCAGCTTCTGCATCGGGAAATAGGCGGCGCGGCAAACCGCGCCCCTTCCGGGTGCGCCAGGCGGGGCTCCTGAGCGAATCTGGCGGCATCCTGGTGCGCACGATCCGCTCACCAGCACACGGCCACCACGCCCCTCCTCTGGGGAAAACCCGAATGACCCACCGCGGCCTACCTGGCACGAACCATGCTTTGTCCAACGCATGTTTCAAACAAGTGTTTAAGGTGTGCCATGATCCTTTCCGACGCCCCTGCGCGTGAGCTCTATCTGTCTGTCAAGGCCAAACCGCCCAGGCCACGCTACGGCGTCGGGCGCAAGGTGGCCCTGGTGAATGTGGACCCTCAACGGGCCTACACGGATGTCGAGTCGTTCCCCAATACGGCGTACGAAACCGATCCCCGGCAAATGGATTACGTGAACCAGCTCGCGACGGCCTGCCGCGCCCTGGGCAGCCCCGTGATCTGGACCTATGTCGCCTACGAGGCCAGCGGCGAGGACTGCGGCGTCTGGGGTACGCGAAGCAACACGCCCGACTCGCTCCAGAACATCAAGCTGGGAGCCCCGCGCGCCGAGCTGGATCCGCGCCTGCACATCGCCCAAGGCGACCTGGTGATTCGCAAACGCATGGCCTCGTGCTTCCATGAGACGCACCTGGCTTCGCTGCTGGTGTTCCACCGGGTGGACACCGTCATCGTCACCGGTGGCTCCACCTCGGGCTGCGTACGCGCCACCGTGGTCGATGCCCTGCAGCACGGCTACGTGCCGGTGGTGCCCGAGGAGTGCGTGGCCGACAAGCACGAGGGACCGCACTTCGCCAATCTGTACGACATGGCCATGAAGTACGCCGACGTGATGCCCGTGGCCGAACTGCTGGCGCAACTCAAGCGCCGAACCCAGGAGAGTCTCCATGCTGCGTGAACCCGGATCCTACGATTTCGCCCCCTACCGCGACGACCGCCCCAAGATCACCTGGCCCGGCGGTGCGCGGGTCGCCTTCTGGGTCGCGCCCAACATCGAGCATTACGAGCTGCAGCCGCCGCCCAATCCCGTGCGGGCACCCTGGCCGCGCCCGGTTCCCGACGTGCTGGGCTACAGCTGGCGCGACTACGGCAACCGCGTGGGATTTGACCGCATGGCCGACGTCATGGCCAAGTACGGCGTGCGCGGTTCGGTGTCGCTGAACGTGGCCCTGTGCGACCACTTTCCCGAGATCATCGACCGCTGCAACGAGCTGGGCTGGGAGCTGTTCTCGCACGGCATCTACAACACCCGCTACCTCTACGCCCTCAGCGAGGAGCAGCAGCGCGAGGTGATCCGCGACAGCCGCGACACCATCCGCAAGTACTCGGGCCAGAACCTCGATGGCTGGCTCAGCCCGGCGATCACCAACACCGACGCGACCCAGCACCTGCTGGCTGAGGAAGGACTGCTGTACACGCTCGACAGCTTCGAGGACGACCAGCCCATGCCATGCAAGACGCGCTCGGGCAAGCCTTTCGTGAGCCTGCCGTATTCGCTGGAGGTCAACGACGTGCCGGTGCTGGCCATGCGCAACCAGGGCCCGCAGGAGTACGTGAACATCCTCAAGGCCCAGTTCGACCAGCTCTATGAGGAAGGCGAGCGCAACGGCACCGTGATGTGCATCCCGCTGCACCCCTACCTGATCGGCCAGCCCAATCGCATCGAACTGCTCGACGAGGTGCTGGCCTACATCACCAGCCACGACAAGGTTTGGCTGGCCACCGGCCGCGAGATCGCGCGCCATTACCTCGAACACCACTACGCCGCGGCCCAAGCCTGGATCGCGCGCGTGAACGCGACGGAGTGAACCATGGTGAACCAAGACTACTTGCACTACCCCCACCGCCGTGCGGGCCTGGACCATGAGCTGTTCCACGTGCGCCGCCTCAAGCACGCACCCGGCCTGCGCTGGGGCAACGGCAAATCGCTGGCGCTGAACATCACCGTCGGCGTCGACCATTACCCGATGGACATGACGGGCAAGCCCTTCATGCCCGTCGGTGGCCTGACCCGACCCTATCCGGACATCTGGAACTACTGCACCCGCGACTATGGCAACCGCGTCGGCCTGTACCGCGTCATGCGGGTGTTGTCCGAGCTGGGCCTCAAGGCCACGGCCTACGTCAACTCCGCGGTCGGCGAGCGCTACCCCGTCCTGCTCAAGGACCTCGTTGCCAGCGGCTGGGAGATCGCGGCCGCCGGTATCGACATGGGCCAGCTGCACCACGGCGGCCTGGCGCTGGAGACCGAGCGCGAGATGGTGCGCCAGTCGGTCGGCACGCTGCGCGGCTTCGTCGGTGACGCGCTCAAGGGCTGGCACTCGCCGGCCTACTCCGAAAGCCTGAACACGCCGGCCCTGGTGGCCGAGGCGGGCCTGACCTACATCGCCGATTGGGTCAACGACGACATGCCCTATCGCATGACCACCTCGTCCGGCTCGCTCGTATCGCTGCCGCTGGCCTACGAGCTGTCGGACAAGCGCATCCTGTTCGAGCAGAACCAGTCGCTGGCCTCCTTCGAGCACCAGGTGCTGGCGTCCTACCGCGTCCTCAAGGGTGAATCGGCCCCTGACCGCGCGCGCGTGCTCTCGCTGTCGCTCTCGCCCTGGGTGATCGGCCAGCCCTACCGCATCAAGGCCCTGCGCCGTGTGCTCACGACCATCACGCAGGACGCCGATGTGTTCTGCGCCACCGGCAGCGAGCTCGTCGCCGCCTTGGCTCCACAACTTTGAGGCGAACACCATGACCGACTTCACCTACAAGCTGCTGCCGCTGATCGCTGCGCGCGGCTTGAACAAGACCTACCAGACCAAATCCGGCGAAGACGTCGTCGCCCTGAGCGACGTCACGCTCGACATCCGCGACGGCGAGTTCGTCTCGGTCGTCGGCCCCTCGGGCTGCGGCAAGTCCACGCTGATGAAAATCATGTCGGGCCTGCTGTCCTACACCAGCGGCGAGATCCACATCGCCGGCCGCAAGGTCAAGGGCCCAGACCCCAAGGTGGGCCTGGTGTTCCAGTCGCCCAACCTGCTGCCCTGGCGCACCATCTTGCAGAACGTGTGCTTCCCGGTCGAACTGCAAAAGGGAAAGTCCGGCGTGGACCTTGCGCGCGCGCGGGACCTGCTGGCCATGGCCGGCCTGTCCGGCTTCGAGGGCCGCTACCCGCACGAGCTGTCCGGCGGCATGCAACAACGCGCGGCCATCGTGCGCGCCCTGGTGCAAGACCCCAAGCTGCTGCTGATGGACGAGCCCTTCGGCGCCCTCGACGCCATGACCCGCGAGGTGATGAACGTCGAGCTGCTGCGCATCTGGCAGGAGCACAAGAAGACCGTGGTCTTCATCACCCATTCGATCCCCGAGGCCGTGTTCCTGTCCGACCGTGTGATCGCCATGACACCGCGGCCCGGAAAGATCGCCGAGATCATCGACATCGACCTGCCCCGCCCGCGCGGGCTGGACGTGATCGGTTCAGCCAAGTTCGGGCAATACGCCAACCACCTTCGCAAACTGCTCAACGCCACCGAGGACATCGCAGGATGAACACCGACACCATCTCCCTGGGCACCGCCGTGACGCCGACATCGCGCAAGCCGCTGCACCTTCGAATGCCGTTCAAGTCGGTCGAAGGCATGATCTCCTTCGCCATCCTGGCCGGTGGCCTCTTGTTGTGGCAGCTGGCGGTCGATCTCTTCGACATCCCGGCCATCATCGTGCCGTCGCCGCTGAATGTGGCGCAGTGGCTCTGGCGCGGCTTCACCGAACCGCTGGACTCCAGTGCCAGCTACTGGGTGCACCTGGGCGTGACGTTGGCCGAGTCGTTGGCCGGCTTCATCGGCGGCGTGATCGTGGGCGTGGTCAGCGGTTTCGCGCTGGCGCACTGGCCGCGCGCCGAGCGGGTGTTCTACCCGTACATCCAGGCGTTCAACGCACTGCCCAAGATCGCCATCGCACCGCTGATGGTGGTGTGGCTGGGCTTTGGCTGGGAGCCCAAGATCTGGATGGCGGGCATCTTGGTGTTCTTCCCCATGATGGTGAACTCGATGGCGGGCTACCACTCGGTGGAGCCGGACCGCATCGATCTGGCGCGTGCCTGCAGCGCCTCGCGTGCCCAGATCTTTTGGAAGATCGTAGTGCCCAGCTCGCTGCCCTTTGTCTTCGCTGGCCTGCACATGGCCACGGTGCTCGCCGTGCTCGGCGCCATCGTCGGCGAGTTCGTCGGCGCCACCAGTGGCTTGGGCATGCTCTTGCTTCAGTACAACAACAACATGCAGGTCGGCGGCGTGTTCGCCATCCTGGTCATCCTCGGCGCCATCGGCTTCGCGCTGAACCTGCTGATGCAGCGTCTTGAGAAGAAGTACTGCTTCTGGGCGCGTCGCCAGAAGAACTTCGGATCTTGAGCCGCCCCCCGCTTCCCGACTCCCTGTTCCTGCCCTTCACTTTCAAGGAAACCATCATGTCCGTGTTCAACAAGTCTCTGCTGGCCACCCTGGCCGCCCTGTCGCTGGCCGGCGGTGCCCTGGCCCAGGCGCCGACCAAGCTGCGCTTCGTCCTGCCCCATCCCAACATCGCCGTCGGCGAGGAGGTCTACCTGTACGCCGTTCCCAAGGCACTTGGCTTCTTCAAGGAAGAGGGCCTGGACGTCAGCGTGTCCACGGTCAGTGGCAGCGTCGCGGCCGGCGGGGTGCTGGTCAGCGGCAGCGCGGACATCGGGGGGATGCTGGCCGAATCGCTGATCGGCATGCGCGAGCAGGGCGGCAAGGTCAAGGCCTTCTATTCGCTCAAGACCAACAACGGCTTCACGGTTGCTGTGCTGCCAGGCAGCCCGATCAAGGGCATCAAGGACCTGACCGGCAAGAAGGTCGGCTTCTCCGTCGCGGGCTCGGGCTCGGACAAGCTGCTCAATGAGCAGATTCGCCAGGAAGGCGTGGACGCCAAGTACCAGGCCATGTCCGTGGGAACCGGTCCCAGTGTCGTCACCGCGCTGCGCAGCGGCCAGATCGACGCGCTGGTGCTGTGGGAAGCGATCTACGCCATCCTGGGCAACCAGGGCTTGAACGTCACCCATTTCGAGATGCCGATCCAGGACCAGCTGGCCGGCTATTCCCTGGTGGCCAGCGACGAGTACATCCAGAAGAATCCCAAGGCTGTCGCGGGCTACTGCCGCGCCGTCGCCAAGGCCCTGCATTTCACGCTGGCCCAGCCGCAGGCCGCTGTCGAGATCTTCTTCAAGGAGTTCCCCTCGCTGGTGCCGGCCGACAAGTCGCGCGATGTGGCGCTCAAGGAAGGCGTGAACATCATGAACGCCTTCCTCAGCCGCGCGCAAAAGGGCGTGACCTTCGGCAGCAAGACAGGCTACCTCGAGCCGAAGAAGTGGAGCTACACGAATGAGGTCTACACCAAGTTCGGCCAACTCAAGGGCACGACCAAGCCGGAGGACGCCTACACCAACGCTTTCTTCGAGCAGTGCAACGGCTTCGACCGGCCCGCCATGAAGGCGATGGCCGACAAGGTCGCCGCCCGGTAAGGCTGCGTTGCGGGGTGGACGTCGCTCCGCGGCACAGATCCCCCATCCGATCGACATGCAGCCGCCCGCAGGGGCGGCGCGGAAGCCCTTTGCCCATGAAAGAACATCTCCACGAATGGAGCGCCAGCGAGCTGGTGGCGGCCGTCCATCCCAGCCGCGTCCGAGTGGCCGACATCGCACGGTCCTTCACCGGCGCCCGGTTCAGCGACCGCCATCTGCTGCGCAGCGCGGCCACGCTGGCAGACGCACTGTGCACCCGGCTGCCGCGCGCCAGCAGCGCGCTGGCCGGCATCGTAGGAGCCCCTTGACCATGTCCGCCACTCCGGGCGACCTCCAGGCCAGGCGCGACGCGCGGCCACTGCCTTTCTTCGTCATCCCCTTCATCGTGTCCATTGCCTTCCTCATGGAGGCGCTGGACACCAACATCATCACCGCCACCATCCCCATGATGGCGCAGGCCTTCGGTGTCGCGCCGGTTCGCCTGAACCTCGCCATCACCAGCTATGTGGTCTGCCTGGCCATCTTCATTCCGATCTCCGGCTGGCTGTCCGAGCGGGTGGGCGCCAAGCGGCTGTTCCTGGCGGCCATGGGTGTGTTCGTCCTCGGCTCGCTGGCCTGCGGCCTGGCCGATTCGTTTGCCGTGCTCATTGCCGCGCGCGTGCTGCAGGGCATAGGAGGCGCGCTGATGACACCTTCGGGCCGCCTGATCCTGCTGCGCTCCTTCGACCGCAGCGAGCTGGTGAGCGCCATCTCATACATGACCCTGCCCGTGCTGATCGGGCCGCTTCTGGGCCCGGTGCTGGGCGGCCTGATCGCCACCTATACGTCCTGGCGCTGGATCTTCCTCATCAACATCCCGATCGGCCTGGTGGGCCTGTACGTGGCGCACCGCTGGATCCCGGACGTCCCGCGCGAACCCGGCAAACCGTTCGACCTGACCGGTTTCCTGCTGGTGGCGGCAGCACTGGTGGCATTGCAGATCGGGCTGGAGAATCAGATCCACCCGGCCTTGCCCGAACTGGTGGGCTGGGCCCTGTGGGCTGCGTCGGCAGCATTGCTCGTGCTGTTTGGCTGGCACGCGCGGGGCCGCGCTCAGGCGGTGATGGACGTCGCCCTGCTGGCGCTGCGCTCGTACCGTGCCGGCGTGGTGTTCGGCGGGATCAACCGCGTCAGCCTCAATGCCGTGCCCTTCCTGCTGCAGCTCAAGCTCCAGGTGGGCCTGGGCTATACGCCCTTGCATGCGGGCCTGCTGGTTTTCATCATGGCCTTCGGCGCGCTGAGCCAGAAGATGATGACCGGTCGCATCCTGCGTGCCTTGGGCTTCAAGCGCACGCTCGCGGCCAATGCCCTGATCGGCGGCCTGCTCACGTTCGGCTTGGCCGAGTTCGGGGCCGACAGTCCGCTGATCGTGGTGTGTGCCTACATCTTCGCCGTCGGCGTGGTGCGCTCGCTTCAATTCAACGCGATCAATGTGCTGATCTATTCCGAAGTGCCCAAGGAGCGCCAGAGCGGCGGTGTCGCGCTGGCGGCGTGCGCGCAGCAAGTCTCGATGGGCTTGGGCATTTCGCTCAGCGCCGTGCTGCTGTCGACCCATGCACCCGGCCTCATGCCCGACGTCGCGGCCTTCGACACCGCATTCCGCGTCATGGGTGCTATTGCGTTCATCGCCCTTGGCGGTTTCCTGTTCATGAAGCCCGAGGACGGTATGGAAGCCAGCGGACATCACCCCAAGAACCATCGCCCACCGGGAGACCTGAAATGAAACCCCTGCATACGCTCACCGTTCACGAGGCCGCCGCGTTGCTGGCGTCCCGCGCGCTGTCGCCGGTTGACCTGACCGCCCATTTCCTGGCACGCATCGAACGGCTGGACCACAGCCTGGTGGCCTTTCTGCATGTCGATGCCGAAGGCGCCCTGCGGGCGGCGCGCCAGGCCGAGGCCGAGATCGAGGCGGGCCGCTACCGCGGCCCGCTCCATGGCATTCCCTTTGCGGTCAAGGACAACTTCGCCGCCGCCGGCCTGCCCATGACGGTGGGCTCGCGCGTGCGCGCCGGTCAGGTGCCTGCCGAAGACGCCGACAGCGTTGCACGGCTGCGCCGCGCGGGCGCCATCCTGCTGGGAAAGCTCAACACCTGGGAATACGGTACCGGCAACGCCAACATCTCCTTCGACCTGCCCACCCCGCCGGCACGCAATCCCTGGAGCACGGCGCACTTCACCGGGGGCTCGTCGTCCGGCTCGGGCGCCGCGTTGGCCGGTGGTCTGGCCTTGTTCACGCTCGGGTCCGACACCGGCGGCTCGGTGCGCCTGCCGGCCGCCGCCTGCGGCGTGTTCGGCCTCAAGCCCACGCTGGGCCGCATCTCGCGCCGCGGCGTGCTGCCCAACTGCTACTCCTTCGACACGGTGGGTGTGCTGGCGCGCTGCGCCATCGACAGCGCGCTGGTGCTGGATGCCCTGGCCGGCCATGACCCGCACGACCCCATGAGCGCCACTCGCCCGCACACGCCGCTGGCGCCGGGCCTGGTTCCCGATGTGCGCGGATTGCGCGTGGGCTGGGTCAGCTGCGGCGGGATGCCGGTGCAAGCGCCTGTGCTGCAGGCCCTGGGCCGGGCCGCCCGCGCGCTGGAAGCGGCCGGTGCCGTCGTGGAGCCGGTCGAGATGCCGCTGCCGCCGTCGGACTACCGGCGTGTCAGTGCCATCATCAACTGGAGCGAATCCTTCGCCATCCACCGCGAGGACTTCCTCCAGCACGAAGACCTCATGGGCCATGCCTTGCGCGAAAAGCTGCTCAAGGGCCAGGCGGTGCCGGCTTCGGCCTACATCGACGCGCAGCGCTCGCGCCGGGTGCTGATCGAGCGCACCAATGAACTGTTCGAGCGCTTCGACCTGTTGTTGCTGCCGACCGCCGCCGACGTCGCCCCGCTGATCGACGACGAGGCGGCTGTGCGCGCTTTCACCGTCGATGCGGCCACGCATGCCTTCAGCCTGACCGGGCACCCGGCCATGGCGGTGCCGGCCGGATTGTGGAAGGGGCTGCCCGTGAGCGTGCAGCTGGGGGCGCGTCATTTCGACGAGGCGCGCCTGCTGGCTGCCAGTGCGGTGCTCGAGTCGTGCGGGGTGCCTGGCATCGTGCCCGATGCCGTGCTGGACGCCCACTGCGATCACCGCGCCATGGCGCCGCAGCCGGCCCTGCGTCTGGCGGCCAGGCACTTGCAGGACGATGTGCTGACCGCCGTGCGTGCCCTGCCCCGGCCCGACGCCCGCGAGGTTGAGCCGGCCGATGTCCACTGGCGCGGCCAGTGGGATGCGGCGGCTGTCTAGACGTCCGCCTGGACCGCCGGCTCCAGTGGCCTGGCAGCGATCAGCTGGTCGCGGTTCCAGGCGGGTGGCGCGCGGAAACCGTGGATGGAGAACTCCAGGAGTTCCTTGAGCACGGATTCCCGATCGTCGAGGTCGATCATGCCGGCGTCATGACTGAGCTGGCGCAGCTTGCCGGACTGCGGGTCGCTGATCAGCATGAGGTGGATCGAGGCGCCGCGCACGAACTCGTAGCGCCAGATGATCTCGGCGCGGGTGAAGTCGGGCAAGGCACGCTGAAGCGCCTCGATGAAAGCCTGCGCCACATGGTCGTAGTTGGACATGACGAAGCGTGCCGCCTCGCTGCCCGGTTGGGCCCGCAGGTGCTGATTCGCCCGCACGTACAGGCTGCCGCCGTCCCTGCCACGCGCGCTGTAGACGATGGGGCGCAACAGCGCCTCGAGAATGCGCGGCATGGGCACCGGTTGGCCGTCCACTTCCTGCTCGAACTGCCGCAGCAGCTCCATGCGCTGTGCATTGACCGGCTCGAAGATGTTGACCATCACCTGCTGGATCAGGGCGTCCTTGGCGCCGAAGTGGTAGTTGACGGCAGCGACGTTCGAGCCGGTGGCCAGCACGATCTCGCGGATCGTGGTGTCGTGCGTGCCCTTGGCGGCCACCAGTTCGGTGGCCACGTCCAGGATCTTCTGCTTGGTGCTGTCGGTGCTCATGCTTTGCGCGCGCTGTGGGTCATTGTCTCAAATCGGCTCGTGATTTCATCGGCGCGCACCAGGTCACCGGGATTCAGGGCTTGACGAACTTCAGCACGAATTCGTCCTTGGGCATGGGCGGCTCGGGCGTGTTGCGATCGCGCGGGTCACGCGGGTTGCGCAGGAAATCGCCGCTGGCCGCCAGGCGAAACCCCGCCGCCTCGACCTCGCGGCGCAGGAACGCCTCTTCCACGCGGTGCAGAGTGCCCGCCTCGGAGATCCCGGTGCCCGGGCGGCCCGCGTGGTCGGCAATCACGTACATGCCGCCCGGCTTGAGCGCCTTGAACACGGCCTGGTTCAGTCGCGCGCGGTCCACGCGCAGGTGGCCCAGGTCGTGGTAGTTGAACATCAGCGTGACCAGGTCGAGCTTTGCGTCGGCCACCTCGGGCGGCGCGGGGTCTTCGAAGGGGCGAGTCACCGGCACGATGTGGGCGGTGGCGGGGTTGCGCGCGCGGTCGGCCAAGGTCAGTGCCGCCGGTGGCGTTGCAGCCGCGGGCATGGCGGGCGCGGCTGCGCCTTCGGGCTGCGCCGGCGGCGGCCGGGCCGGATCGCGCGGCGCGTTCTGGCCATAGACCTTGCCGCTCGGGCCCACCGCCCGCGCGATCAGCTCGGTGGTGTAGCCACGTGCCGCGCTCACGTCCAGCGCCACCATGCCCGGGCGCACGCCGATGAAGGCCAGCAACTCGGCGGGCTTGCGCCGCTGGTCGTTGATGCGGTCGGCTGCGCTGCGGTCGGAGCTGGCCAGCAAGGCCGCGATCGCTTCCGGCGAGGCGGGCTGCGGCCCGGCACAGCCAGCCAGGGCAAAGGTCAGCGCGAGGGCCGCAAGGCGCCAGCGCGGGAAGCGTTGCAGGAACGAAAGCGGGTTCATGACAAGTCCTTTTTCACAGGGGGTCAACACGCAAGCAGCTTTTCCTCCGCCAGCGCCAGCGGCCCGGCGCGCCCGCTCAGCACCAGCGTGTCGCCATCCTGGAGGGCCAGATCGTCTGACGGCAGGGCCGGTCGGCCGCTGCCGCGCCGCAGGCTCACCACGCGCACGCCGGTGGCCGGCAGCGCCAGATCGCCCAGCGATCGACCGGCTGCGGCGGCGCCCGGTGGCAGCGTGACGGTGGCCAGGCGCTCGGCCTCCAGGTCGTCATGGGTGCTGTCGTCGGCGCCGTGGAAGTAGCCGCGCAGCAGGTTGTAGCGGGCATCGCGCTGGTCTTGCACGATGCGGATCACGCGCCGCATGGGCACGCCCACCAGCGCCAGTGCGTGGCTGGCCAGCATCAGCGAGCCCTCCAGCGCCTCGGGCACGACCTCGGTCGCGCCGGCCGCCTGAAGCGACTCCAGATCGTGGTCGTCCTTCGTGCGCACGATCACCGGGACCTGTGGGGCATGCGCGCGCGACAGGTCCAGCACCCGCATGGCACCAGGAACGTCCAGGTAGGTGATCACCAGCGCACTGGCCCGCGCCAGGCCGGCGGCCATCAGGGCCTGCAGCCGCGCGGCGTCGCCAAAGACGACCGAATCGCCGGCCTTGGCGGCCTCGCGCACGCGGTCGGGGTCGAGGTCGAGTGCAATGTACGGAATGCCCTCGCGGTCGAGCATGCGCGCCAGGTTCTGCCCGCTGCGTCCGTAGCCGCAGATGATCACGTGGTGCGCGGTGTTGATCGAGCGCCGGGCGATGCTGGTCATCTGCAGCGACTGCTGCAACCATTCGCTGGACACCAGCTTCATCACAATGGCGTTACTGCCCATGATGATGAAAGGGGTGGTCAGCATCGACAGCACCATGCTGGCCAGGATCGGGTTGAACAGCTCCGGCGCCAGCAGCCGGCTGCCCTGCGCCAGCGTCAGCAGCACGATGCCGAACTCGCCGGCTTGCGCCAGGTACAGGCCGGTGCGCAGCGACACGCCCATCGAGGCGCCCAGGCCGCGCGCCAGCAGTGTCACCAGGCCCAGCTTGAACAGCACCGGCACCGTCACCAGCACCACTACCAGGGCCCAGCGCTGGGCCACCCAGCGCCAGTCGAGCATCATGCCGATGGTGATGAAGAACAGGCCCAGCAGGACGTCGTGAAAAGGCCGGATGCTGGTTTCCACCTGGTGCTTGTATTCGGTCTCCGAGATCAGCATCCCGGCGATGAAGGCCCCCAGCGCCAGCGACAGGCCGGCCAGCTCGGTCAGCCAGGCCAGGCCCAGGGTGGTGAGCAACAGGTTCAGCACGAACAGCTCTTCGCTCTTGCGCCGCGCCACCAGGGTGAGCCACCAGCGCATCACCCGCTGACCGCCCGTCAGCAGCACGGTGATCAGCACCACCGCCTTCACCACGGCCAAGCCCAACGCGCTCATCAGCGCCTCGGCCGGCGCCCCCAGCGCCGGGATCAGCACCAGCAGCGGCACCACCGCCAAGTCCTGGAACAGCAGCACGCCGACGACGCGGCGCCCATGCTCGGACTCCAGCTCCAGCCGCTCGGCCATCAGCTTGATCACGATCGCCGTGCTGCTCATGGCCAGTGCCCCGCCCAGTGCCACGGCGGTGCGCCAGTCCACGCGCCAGGATGCTGGCAACGTGATCGACACCAGCAGCAGGCCAGCGGTCGCGATCGCGACGGTCAGCACCACCTGGAACAGCCCCAGCCCGAACACGTGGGCCCGCATGGCGCGCAGCTTGGGCAGGTTGAATTCGAGGCCGATCACGAACATCAGGAACACCACGCCGAACTCGGCCAGGTGCCGCACGCCCTCGTCATTGCTCGCCAGGCCCATGGCGTTGGGGCCGATGAGCACCCCGACCACCAGGTAGCCCAGCATGGCCGGCAGTCGCGCCAGTCGGCATGCCACCACGCCCAGCACCGCTGCCAGCAGGTACAGCAGGGTCAGTTCGAGCGTGGTCATGGGCAGATCCTAAGCGCTGCGGCCGAGCCGTGTCATGCGGGCGTCGTCAGATGCGTCAAGTGCGACAGGGCGGGCTACGTAGAATCCGCCGAATGAGTGACGACGCTTGCCCGCCCTTTGACGCCGTGCGCGCCCTGCAACTGGCGCACGAGACCTTCGAGATCGAAGCCACCGCCGTGCTTGACCTCAAGCGCCGTACCGGTGAAAGCTTCGCCCGCGCGGTCGAGGCCATGCTGGGGGTGCGCGGCCGGGTGGTGGTGATGGGCATGGGAAAAAGCGGCCACGTGGGCCGGAAGATCGCCGCCACGCTGGCCTCCACCGGGACGGCGGCCATGTTCGTCCATCCGGCCGAAGCCAGCCATGGCGACCTGGGCATGATCAAGGCCATCGACCTGGTCCTCATGATCTCCAACGGCGGGGAAAGCGACGAGATCACCGCCATCCTGCCGGTCATCAAGCGCCTGGGCGCGCCGGTGGTGGCCATGACCGGCAAGGCCCAGTCCTCTCTCGCGCGGCACGCCGACATCGTCCTGGACAGCGGCGTCGAGAAGGAGGCCTGCCCGCACAACCTCGCGCCCACCGCCAGCACCACCGCGCAGCTGGCGCTGGGCGACGCCCTGGCGGTGGCCTTGCTGGACGCGCGGGGCTTTCGGCCCGAGGACTTCGCCCGCTCCCACCCCGGAGGCGCCCTGGGCCGCAAGCTGCTGACGCACCTGTCCGACGTGATGCGCTCGGGCGATCAGGTGCCGCGTGTGCGGGCCGATGCCGGCTTCTCCGAGCTCATGCGGGAGATGAGCCGCACCGGCCTGGGCGCGTCGGCCGTGGTCGACGCGCAGGAGCGGGTGCTGGGCATCTTCACCGACGGCGACCTGCGGCGCCTGATCGAAAAAGGCACCGACCTGCGCGGTTTGGTCGCGCGCGAGGTGATGCATCCCGGCCCTCGCACCATCCGCGCCGATGTGCTGGCCGTCGAGGCCGCCGAGCTGATGGAGCTGCACCGCATCACCAGCGTGCTGGTGGTCGACGAGAACGGCCGCCTGTGCGGCGCCGTCAACAGCAACGACCTGATGCGCGCGAAGGTCATCTGACCCCATGAACCCCGGCTTGCGTTTTCCGCCCGAAGTGCTGCTGGCCGCGCAGGGCGTGCGCGTGGCCTTTTTCGACGTCGACGGCGTGCTCACCGACGGCGGCTTGTACCTGTCGGCCGAGGGTGAGACGCTCAAGCGGTTCAACATCCTCGACGGGCTGGGCCTCAAGCTCCTGGCGCGTGCCGGCATCGAACCGGTGGTGATCACCGGCCGCGATTCGGCGCCGCTGCGCGCGCGCTTGGCCGCGCTGGGTATCGCCCATGCGTATTTCGGCGTCGAGGACAAGGCGCCCGCCGCCGAAAGTACGCTTCAAGCCCTGGGCCTCGATTGGTCGCAGGCCGCCGCCATCGGCGACGACTGGCCCGACCTGCCGGTATTGCGCCGCTGCGCCTTCGCCGCCGCCCCGGCCAATGCCCATGCCGAGGTGAAGGCGCGGGCCGCCTATGTCACCCAGGCGGCGGGCGGCCACGGTGCGGCACGCGAGTTCTGCGACCTGTTGCTGGTGGCCAGCGGCCGCTATGCCGCCTTGCTGGAGGCTTATCAATGAGCGCGCGGGCGCTGGTGCGTTCCTGGGGCCGGCTGCGACGCACGGCGGACCGGCTCGCCGTCTATTTGCCAGTGATCCTGATGGGGGTGGTGGCTTTGGGCACTTACTGGCTGGCACGCAACACGCCGGTGTTCGCTCCGCGGCCGCCCGCGGCGGCCCCGACGCATGAACCCGACTACTTCATGCGCGGCTTCGCCGTGCGCAATTTCGATCCGGCCGGCAAGCTGCGCAGCGAGGTGTTCGGGGTGGAAGGCCGGCACTACCCGGACACCGACACGCTGGAAATCGACCAGCCGCGCGTGCGGGCCTTCAATGAGCGTGGCGAATTGACGACCGGGACAGCTAAGCGAGCACTGACCAACGGTGACGGCTCGGAAGTTCAGTTGTTCGGCGACGCGGTTGTCGTGAGGGAGGCCAGCCGCGGCCCGGCGGGCCAGGAGCGCCCGCGCATGGAGATCCGCAGCGAGTTCCTGCATGTCTACGTCGACACCGAGCAGCTGCGCTCCAACCGCCCGGTTGTGCTGACCCGTGGCAAGGACCAGTTCACCGGCGACCGGCTCGATTATTCCAACCTCGACCGGCTGCTCCAGCTCGACGGCCGGGTGCGGGGCGTGATCAGCGCCACGGGCCGTCCCCAGGGTGGGTAGCGCCCCCGGGCAGCCAGTGACCCGTCTGGCTTTCATCACGGGCGCCTCCAGTGGCATCGGCCAGGCGATGGCTGTGCGGTACGCACAGGCTGGCTGGCGCCTCGCGCTGGCGGGTCGGCGCACCCATGAGATCGAGGCCTGGGCGCGCGCCGCCGGACTGCCCCCGCAGCGCTGGCAGGTGTATCAGGCCGATGTGGCCCAGACCGACAGCATCGTCGCGGCCGGCCAGGCCTGCATCGCGTCCCAGGGGCTGCCGGACGTGGTCATTGCCTGTGCCGGCATCAGCGTGGGCGTGGACACGGCGCACCGCGAAGACCTCGATGTGATGGCCCGTGTGTTCGCCGTCAACCAGCTCGGGCTGGCCGCCACCTTCCACCCTTTCGTGGCGCCCATGCGGCAACGCGCGAGCGGCACGCTGGTGGGCATCGCCAGCGTGGCCGGGGTGCGAGGACTCCCCGGCCACGGCGCCTACTGCGCCAGCAAGGCCAGCGTGATCAGCTACTGTGAATCCCTGCGCGGCGAACTGCGGGCCAGCGGGGTGCGGGTGGTCACGCTCAGTCCCGGCTTCGTGGCCACCCCCCTGACGGCGCGCAATCGCTACGCCATGCCTTTCCTGCTGCAGCCCGCCGCGTTCGCTGATCAGGCCTTCGTCGCCATCGAGGCGGGGGTCCGCCATCGCGTCATCCCTTGGCAGATGCGCTGGGTGGCACGGCTGCTGCGTGTGATGCCCGATGCGCTGTTCGACCGCCTGATGGTGGGCCGTCCGCGCAAGCATCGCCACAACGAAGGCTGACCAGCGCCGGGGCATCGCCCAAAATGAAACGGGGCCGAAGCCCCGTTGCATGAAATCGATACGAGATCAGTAGCCGCCGCCACCGCCGCCGCCGCGGCTGCCGCCGCCGCGCGGGCCCGAGCCATAGGGGCTGCGGAAACCACCGTCGCTGCCGCCACGGCCGCCACCACCACCACCGTAGCCGCCACCGCCACCGCTGCGGCTACCGCCGCCGCCGCCGCCATAGCCGCCGCCGCCACCACCGTAACCGCCGCCGCCGCCACTGCTGCCGCCGCCGCCATAGCCGCCGCTGCGGCCACCACCACCGCCGCCGTAGCCGCCGCCGCCGCCTGTACGCGGTTCCATCGGACGGGCTTCATTGACCACCACACTGCGGCCGCCCAGGGGTTGGCCGTTCATGCCGTTGATGGCGGCTTGCGCTTCCGCATCGCTGCCCATTTCGACGAAGCCGAAGCCCTTGGAGCGACCGGTGTCGCGTTCCATCATGACCTTTGCACTGGTCACGGCACCGAACTGGCCGAACGCCTGTTCGAGATCGCTGTCGCGCACGGAATAGGGCAGATTGCCCACGTAGAGTTTGTTGCCCATCGTTCTGGGACTCCTATAGAAACATTGACCTCAAGCGATGGAGTCCCGAATGCGCCTTCAACCGAGCAGCAACGCGAAAGTGACCTGTTCACCGCAATCCTTGCGCGGCCCTTCAGACCCGCGCGGATTCATTATGGATCACACATCCGGGACCCATGCAAGCGCAAAAACCCCCGCCATGGCGGATTGAAAACAAAAAAAGGGCCCCGAAGGGCCCCTTGTTGCTTGACCGACGAATCGATCAGTAGCCGCCGCGGCTGCCGCCACCGCCGCCGTAGCCGCCGCCACCACCGCTGCGGCCACCGCCGCCGCCGCCATAGCCACCACCACCACCACCGCCGCCGCCGCCGAAACCACCGCCGCCGCCAGTGCGCGGCTCCATCGGGCGGGCTTCGTTGACCACGAGACCACGGCCGCCGATCTGCTGGCCGTTCATGCCACGAATGGCGGCTTGGGCTTCAGCTTCGCTGCCCATTTCGACAAAACCGAAACCTTTGGAGCGGCCGGTGTCGCGCTCCATCATGACGCGCGCGCTGGAGACAGTGCCGAACTGGCTGAAAGCCTGTTCCATGTCTTGGTCGCGATAGGAATAGGGCAGGTTGCCCACGTAGAGTTTGTTGCCCATCAAAGGCTCCTCAGAAAAACGCAAAAAGCGATGGAGCCGAAAGCGCAATCACAAACTCGACTACTGCGTTCAAGACGCGTACCAGACAAACACCGCATGAATGACCGTCTTGGACGGCCGCCCGCATTATCGGCCAATTCATGCGGCAAGTCTTGCTTTTCGTGTGGCTTTCACGTCGGTCTGGGCTTCCCGCGCCACGGCTGCTCAGCCGATGTTGTTGCTTTCAGGGGTCGAGTGCCTATACTCTTTGACCCTTAGTACTAACTTTGGCGCGCCGCCTTTCATTTCATGAGCTTCACCACAGCAAGCCAAGCGGCCTTTCACAACGGCACCGCGGCCGCGCACCCAAAGCAAGGGGCCCAGGGTCAGGCGTCTGGTCCGGCGCCACGGTCCGAGCCAAAGGCCTTGCCGCCGAGCATGCTCACGCCGAGCTTGCCGGCGCGGCCGTCACCGCTGCCGAGCGTCGGAGCGGGCGCGGCGCACGACCTGCCAAGCATGCTGAAATCGCCGCCCGAGTCGCTGCGCCATGACTTGTCGCCGGTCTTCGAAGAGTCCGGGGGTGAACCGGCCGGTGGCGGGGCTCACTTGAATGGCATCCAGCGATCCCTCGCGGACGACCTCCTGGCAAGCTCGTTTCACCGGAATTTCAGCCCGAACCCGCACGAGCGCTCATCGCGCAACCGGCCGGACGCCGAATCGAAGTCCACGACGTTTCACACACCGGGCCCCAAGGCGCGGGCGAGTCAGCACACCGACACCGGCAGCAACCTCCTGGAGGCCTTTCCCGCAGGTGCGGCGATCGACAAACAGAACATGCTCAACGACGCGATTCGGGTAGTCGAGGGCAACGTGGTGCGTCCCCCCCCGGGCCCGTCGGGGTCCGCGACGACCGTCTACGCCGGCGTTGACGAGTTCCGGAAAGACTTCAAGTGCCTGCACGAGCGCCTGTCGGCCGCGATCCCGCCAGCCGGGCAGACCCCCGACCGGACTTGGTCGACCATGGCGGTGCTGCTGGAGGAGCATGTCACCGCAGAAGAGCTCCCCGGTCTGGTGGCCGAAGGGCGCTTGCGTGACGTCGTGCGCAGCGTGGTGCACAGCCAGATCGTTTTCTGGGCGGGCTTCGGCTTGTCCGGCACCGTCGGGCTGGTCATGGGGCGTTACCCGCCCCTGGACCCTCTCTCGTTTGCCGAGCCGCGCGCCCAGGCGCTCGCCAGCGCCGTCAATTTCGCCCTGGGTTACTCGGTTCAGTCCCTCATCGTCGGCTTGGCCGAGGCCGGCATCGCGGTCTCGGCGGAAGGGCGGCTCGACATGCAATACAACAAACAACAGCCCGT
This sequence comes from Pseudomonadota bacterium, assembly GCA_040387815.1. Taxonomy (GTDB): domain Bacteria; phylum Pseudomonadota; class Gammaproteobacteria; order Burkholderiales; family Burkholderiaceae_C; genus Ramlibacter. The sequence goes on from JAZKDA010000073.1 coordinate 23,566, forward strand.
GCGCGACGGCATTCAATCGACAGCCTTCTGGTCGTTTGCCGTCGGCCACGGGCTGGTCGACTCGGGCCTGGTCACCCAGGACATGCTGCCCGAGACAGTGGCCAAGGCGCGTATCGCCAGCGGTGCGGTCTGCACGCTGGCCGTGGGCTTGCACCGCGCCTTGCTGCCCTATTGGCTCACCCAGATGGACCCGGTGTGGCTCGATGCCTCCACGCCCGAGAAGGCCGCTGCCATGCGCAAATACATCGACAACCTTCGGCAGCCGCGCTCGGCGGCGATTGGCGGTTACCTCAAAGACCTTGGCAAGGGACTCAAGGGCGGCATCGGCATCCCGAGCATGGCCGCTTTCACACGCGGCTTGTATCGAGCGCAGGCCGTGGCGCTGGTGCTTTCGGGCCGCGCGGTCGCTTTCAAGGTCGAGTCGCCGCAGGCCAAGCTGATCACGAACCTGGTCACCGATGCCTTCCTGGGTGCGGCTTGGGGTGTGGGAACCACCGTTGCGGCCAAGGCGGTCGAAGGCGTCAAGCGGTCTCTCGAGGATGAAAAGGCGCGGCGCCAACCGGTGCGGCGCGATCTGGTTGCCGACATCGTCCCTGCGTCCGTCCTGGCCCGGCGCAAGGCATCGGCCAAGCCGGCCGGGGTTTATCGCGAGTAAGCAGGCCGCGGCGCTGCGCACCACAGGAGATCCGCATGATGAGCATCGACCTCTCCCAGCCCGGTTCGCCGGGCATCTCCGATGCGCTGGCGCAGGCGGCTGCCGACTACGGGCAGGCACTCGCGGGCGAAAGCCGCCGCCGCTTCCAGGACATGCTGCCGCGCATCGTCGAGCGCGTGGTGGGGCCGGACCAGGCGCGCGAGGCCCTGGACCACGGCGGGTTCCTGCTCAACGAGTCCACCGTCGTGATGCGCCACAACCCGGACACCGACGCCGTCGAGTTCTTCTGCGACGTCGGCCTGCCGCCCGCGCATGCGCGCGAGGCCGCCTATCGCGTCGCACTCGAGATGAACCTGTGCCGCACGCATCCGGGCATCACTTTCGGCGTGCACCCGGAATCGGGCCGCATGGTGGCCACCACGGCCATTCACGACATGCTCATCGCGGACGACGAGGTGTGCGTGCACACCCTGCAGATGCTCACGCGCGTGGTGCGCGAGCTGCGAGACGCACGGGTGATCGACGTCGACGTCGATGCCGACGCGTGACGCAATTGCCGTCCAGGCCCGCTTCGATCCAGGCCGGTGTTCAGGCCTTCTCAAGGCCGGCGCTATACTGCCGCCGACAGCGCCGATTTGCTTCCGCTTGCGGGCGCTTTTAATAAATTCTGCTAAAGACGAAGCCACTTCAACCGGCCTCGCCTCTAGCGTCGCCGGTTTTTTTGTTGTTGGTGGCCATGACCCTGTTTGCGCATGCGCAGTCCATGCATTTCGATCCGCCGCTCGCCCTGCAAAGCGGGGCGTCGATCCGTGATTACGACCTGGCCTACGAAACCTACGGCACGCTCAATGCCGAGCGCAGCAACGCGGTGCTGGTGTGCCACGCGCTCAATGCCTCGCACCATGTCGCCGGGGTGTACGAAGGCCAGGAAAACTCCGAAGGCTGGTGGGACACCATGATCGGCCCCGGCAAGCCGGTGGACACCGATCGCTTCTTCGTCATCGGCGTCAACAACCTCGGCTCCTGCTTCGGCTCCACCGGCCCCATGCATGTGAATCCCGACACCGGGCAGGTCTATGGCGCCGACTTCCCCGTGATGACGGTGGAAGACTGGGTCGATGCGCAAGCCCTGCTGCTCGACGCGCTGGGCATCGACACGCTGGCCGCCGTCCTCGGCGGCAGCCTCGGCGGCATGCAGGCGCTGTCCTGGACGCTGCGCCACCCCCGGCGTGTGCGCCACGCGGCGGTGATCGCCAGCGCGCCCAACCTCACCGCCGAGAACATCGCCTTCAACGAGGTGGCGAGGCGCGCCATCGTGACCGACCCGGATTTCCATGGCGGCCACTTCTATCGGCACGGCGTGGTGCCCAAGCGCGGCCTGCGGATCGCCCGCATGATCGGCCACATCACCTACCTGTCCGACGACGTGATGAACGAGAAGTTCGGCCGGCAGCTGCGCAGCGCGGTCGGTGCCGCCGCGGGCGACGGCTACCGCTACACCACGCTGGACATCGAGTTCCAGATCGAGAGCTACCTGCGCTATCAGGGCGACAAGTTCAGCGAGTACTTCGACGCCAACACCTACCTGCTGATCACCCGCGCCCTCGACTACTTCGACCCGGCGCGCCGCCATGGGGGCAACCTCACGCGCGCATTGGCGGCGGCCACCGCGAAGTTCCTGCTCGTGAGCTTTTCCACCGACTGGCGTTTCTCGCCCGCGCGCAGCCGGGAAATTGTCAAGGCGTTGCTCGACAACCGCCGGCACGTCAGTTACGCCGAGATCGACGCGCCGCACGGTCATGACGCCTTCCTGCTCGACGACCCGCGCTACCTGGCGCTGGTGCGGGCCTGGTTCGAGCGCATTGCCCTGGGTCCGGACACGGGAGCCAAGCCATGAGCGATCAGACGATGATGCGTTCCATCGCTCGCATGGTGCCCACCGGTTCGCGCGTGCTCGATCTTGGCTGCGGCGACGGCGCTTTGCTCGATTTGCTGCGGCGCGAGCGCGGCTGCACCGGCTACGGCGTGGAGATCGACGACGCCAACGTGCTGGCCAGCACGCGGCGCGGCGTCGATGTGATCCAGCTCAACCTCGACGAGGGGCTGGCCATGTTCGACGACAACAGCTTCGACGTGGTGCTGCAGATCGACACGCTCCAGCATTTGCGCAACACCGAGACCATGCTGGTCGAGACCGCGCGCGTGGGCCGTGTCGGCATCGTCGCTTTTCCCAATTTCGCGCACTGGCCGAACCGCCTGGCCGTGCTGCGCGGGCGCATGCCCGTGACCAAACGCCTGCCCTACCAGTGGTACGACACACCCAACATCCGTGTCGGCACCTTCAAGGACTTCGAGGTGCTGGCCACGCGCAACCGGCTGTCCATCCTCGATGCGTTCGGCCTGCAGGACGGGCGCGAAGTACGCTGGCTGCCCAACGCGCTGGCCTCGACCGCCGTGTTCCGCTTCGAGCGGGGCTGAGAGGCCGAGCAAGGCCATGCCCCGCTTCGCCGCCAACCTCTCGATGCTCTATGCGGAGCACGCCTTCCTCGATCGCTTCGAGGCGGCGGCCAGCGACGGGTTCGAGGGGGTGGAGTTTCTGTTTCCCTATGCCTGGCCGCCGGCGCTGCTGCGCGCGCGCCTGCAGGCCTGCGGCCTGCGGCAGGTGCTGTTCAATGCCCCGCCCGGCGGCGCCGACGCCGATGCGATCGCGAAAGCCTGGGACCTCGGCGATCGGGGACTGGCCTGTGTACCCGGCCGCGAGGCCGAGTTTCGCGCCGGCTTTGCCTTTGCGCTGCGCTATGCGCTGGCGCTCGACTGTCCGCGCGTCCACGTCATGGCCGGGCTGCTGCCCGTCGGCTCGAGTCAAGGTCAGGCGCACGCCACGTACGTCACCAACTTGCGTTGGGCCGCGCAGCAGGCGCGCCCGCAGGGTTTGCGCTTGACGATCGAGCCGATCAACACGCGCGACATGCCCGGCTATTTTCTCAATCGGCAGGACCAGGCCCACGCGCTGCTGGCCGATATCGGGCAAGACAACGTGCAGGTGCAGATGGACCTCTACCACTGCCAAGTGGCCGAAGGCGACGTCGCCAGCAAGATCCGCCAGTACCTTCCAGCGGGCCGCATCGGCCACTTCCAGGTGGCCGGCGTGCCCGAACGGCATGAGCCCGACGTGGGCGAACTCAACGCCGCCTACCTGTTCGCGGTCATCGACGAGGTGGCCGCCACCTGTGGGTGGGAGGGTTGGGTAGGCGCCGAATACCGCCCCGCGCGCGGCGCTGCCCTTGACGCCACGCGGGCTGGGCTGGGATGGCTGCGGCGGGCGCAGGGCGCTGCGCGCGGATGAGCGCGAACTGGGGAAACCGCCGGCTCAGACCGTCACGATGACGTCGCTGCCGTCCAGGAGCTGTTCCACCTTGGCCGCGCTGGGGCCAACCTGGGCGACGGCCTGGCGCAACTGCTGCTCGCTGCAATCCATGCGCTTCATCCACCAGCTCAGCTCGCGTGGGTTGTCGAGCTCGATGAGATTGCGTTGTGCGGGGATCGATTCGAAGACGTAGGCCATGCTGAGACACTCCCTGATTTCTTTGTGCACCATTGGAGCGCGCTCGGCCGTCACGGGCTGCCCGCCCACAGCGCAAGCCGTCGTCGTCCGCCTCCTACCACCTCTGGCGTAATGAACGTGCGTCTGGCGGGGCCGCCCGCGCCATCCGGTGGCGGGTCCATCGGCGAAGGCGTAAAGTGCAAGCGGACTCCCTCAAGCCAACGACCATGAACGCACCCCTGCACCGGGAAATGCCCGCCACCGCCCTGGACGCCGCGCGCGTCTTCGACCAGGTCAACCGCCAGTGGGACGACGACATCGTCGGCCAGCTGTCGGACTACATCGCGATTCCGGCCAAGTCACCGGGCTTCGACAAGGACTGGGTCGCCCACGGCCACATCGAGACCGTGGTGCGCAACGCCGCCCAATGGGTGGAATCCCAGAAGGTCGAGGGCCTCACGCTGGAGATCGTCCGCCTGCCCGGGCGCACACCCGTGCTGTTCTTCGAAGTGGCGGGCACCCGTGGCGGCGCCGCTGGCGCGCCCACCGTGCTGATGTACGGCCACCTGGACAAGCAGCCCGAGTTCACCGGATGGCGCAGCGACCTGGGCCCCTGGACGTCCCGGTATGAAGATGGAAAGCTTTATGGCCGCGGCGGCGCCGACGACGGCTATGCCGTGTACGCCAGCATCGCCGCGATCCAGGCGGTCAAGGCGCAGGGCGTGCCGCATCCGCGCATCGTCGGCCTGATCGAGACCTGCGAAGAGTCCGGCTCGTATGACCTGCTGCCCTATGTCGACGCGCTGCGCCCCCGGCTTGGAGAGGTCGCCCTGGTGGTCTGCCTTGACTCGGGCGCCGGCAACTACGACCAGCTGTGGCTCACCACCTCGCTGCGCGGCATGGCCAGCGGCACGCTCAAGGTGCAAATCCTCACCGAGGGCGTGCATTCGGGCGATGCGTCCGGGCTGGTGCCCTCGAGTTTCCGCATCATGCGGCAGGTGCTCGACCGGCTGGAAGACAGCCGCACCGGACGCCTGCTGCCGGCCAGCTTCCATTGCGAGGTGCCGCCCGATCGGCTGGCACAGGCCCGCGCCACCGCTGCCATCCTGGGCGACGAGCTGTACAAGCGCTTTCCCTGGGCCCACTACGACTGCGGCGGCGCCACGGCGTTTGCGCTGCCCACCACCACCGACCCGGTACAGGCGCTGCTGCAGCGCACCTGGGCCCCCACGCTGTCGGTCACCGGCGCCGACGGCCTGCCCTCGCTGCAGGACGCGGGCAACGTGCTGCGCCCGTACACCGCATTCAAGCTGTCGCTGCGCCTGCCGCCGCTGGTCGACGCGGCGCGGGCCGTGCAGGAGCTCAAGGCGCTGCTCGAGGACAACGCGCCCTATCAGGCCCGCGTCACCTTCGAGCCTGGCGGCGCGGCCACCGGCTGGAATGCGCCGGCTACTACCTCCTGGTTCGAGCAGGCGCTGCAGCACGCATCGCAAGCGCATTTCGGCGCGCCCTGCGGCTACATCGGACAGGGCGGCACCATCCCGCTGATGAACATGCTCAGCGACGGCTTTCCCACCGCACAGATGATGGTGTGCGGTGTGCTCGGTCCGCGCAGCAACGCGCACGGCCCCAACGAGTTCCTGCACGTGCCTTATGCCAAGCGGCTGACCGCCGCCGTGGCGCAAGTGATCGCGCGAATGCCCTGAGGCCGGGGCGCCGCTCGAATGCGTGAAAGCGATTCCACCCTGTCTCCCTTCACGGCTGGCGACGGCGAGAACATCGCCGTGCAGTTCTGGCCGACCCCGCCGGGCATGGCCCGCCGCGGCATCGTGGTGCTGGTCCATGGCCTGGGTGAACATGCCGGGCGTTACGAACACCTGGCGCGGCGGCTGACCGGCTGGGGCTTCGCGGTACTGGGTTACGACCAGTGCGGCCACGGCAAGTCGGCCGGCGCGCGCGGCCGCCTGCCCAACACCATGCGCCTGATCGAGGACCTCAACGACATCCTGCAAAGCGCGCGCCGCCGGCTGGCGCCGGGTCAGAAGCTGGTCGTGCTGGGCCACAGCCTGGGCGCGCTGGTCACCTGCGTTCTGGTGCTGCTGCGGGACGTGCGGGCCGACGCCCTGGTGCTGTCGTCGCCGGCGTTCTCACCCCTATTGAGTGCGTGGCAAAAGCTGCTGCTTCGCGCTGCCGCGCGGGTCGCACCCGACCTCACTGTACGCAATGGCATCACGCCCGAGGCGCTCTCGCACGATCCCGAAGTGGTCGACGCCTACAGGGCCGACCCGCTGGTGCACAACCGCATCTCGGGCCGGCTGGCCAACTTCATCGCCCAGTCCGGGCCGCGCGTGCTGTCGCGGGCGTCGCGCTGGCGGCTGCCCACCTTGCTGCTCTATGGCGGCAGCGACGTCCTGGTCGACCCGGCAGCCAGCCGCGCCTTCGCCAAGGCGGCGCCGCCGGGCCTGGTGACAGCGCACTGCCTGGAGGATATGTACCACGAGGTGTTCAACGAGGCCGACGCCGAACCGGTCTTCGAGATCCTGCGGCAGTGGCTGGACCAGCGGGTGCCGCTTACGGCGTCGCGGCGACCGCCGACCGGCGCTGGACATGCGCCAGCCACATCATCGACACCGCGCAAACCGCCACCGGCACGATCGATCCCCAGTTCAGAAGTTGCCAGCCCTGGGTCGTGACCAGCACGCCCGAAGCCAGCGAACTGACCGCGAGCGTGGCGAACACGAAGAAGTTGAGCGCGCCTTGGGCCCGGTCTTTCTCCTCGGGCGCGTAGGCCGTCATCGAAAGCGTCGTGCTGCCGGTGAACAGGAAGTTCCAGCCCACGCCCAGCAGCGTGAGCGCCACCACGAAGTTGTGCAGCTCGACGCCCGCCAGTGCCACCACGATGCAGCCGGCCATCAGGGCGATGCCCACGCCCATCACCGGCAGGGCGCCGAAGCGGCGAATCAGATGGCCGGTGAAAAAGCCTGGCGCGAACATGCCGATCACATGCCATTCGAGTACCAGCGCCGCATCCGAGAACGGCAGGCGGCAGGCCTGCATGGCCAGCGGCGTGGCGGCCATCAGCAGGTTCATCACGCCGAAGCTCAGGGCGCCCGTGGCGGCCGCAACGATGAAGACCGGCTGGCGCATGATCTGACCGAGCGGGCGCCCCAGCGCCGGCCCGCGCACCACAACCACCGGCGGAAAGCGCACAAAGGCCATCAGCATCATCCCCAGCAGGGCCACCGCGGCCAGGGCGAGGTAGGCGCCGGCGAATGCCACGGGAAAAAGATCGCGCGTGGCCGCCGCCAGGTTGGGCCCGGCGATCGCGCCGATCAGTCCGCCCGCCATCACCAGCGACACCGCTTTCTCGCGAGATTCGGGGCCGGTGAGTTCGGCCGCGGCGAACCGGTACAGGTTGGCGTTGGCGTTGTAGTAGCCGGCCACGACGGTGGCGGCGCACAGCAGCCAGAAGCTGCTTGTCACCGCGGCCCAGCCGCACAGCAAGGCCGACAGCAGGCCCACCAGCAGGCCGAGCTGAAACGAACGCTGGCGGCCCAAGCGCTGCTGCGTGCGCGCCACCGGCGCGGCGGACAGGGCGCCGCCAACCACATAGCCCATGACTGGCAGCGTGGCCATCCAGCCCATGGGGGCCAGGGCGAGCCCGACCAGGCCGTTGATGGCGATGAACACCACATTGTTGGTGAGAAATAGCCCTTGCAGGACCGAGAGAAGCCAGAGGTTGCGGTTCATGGAATCGGTTCCTCAGGTCAGGGTCAGCGCCGCGAGGGCGGCCAGGGGCGCGGTGTCGGCGCGCAGCACACGTGGGCCCAGCGATGCCGGCAGAAAGCCGCGCGACGCGAGCAAGGCGAGTTCAGCGGGGCTCAGCCCACCTTCCGGGCCGGACAGCAGCAACACCGGCTCGGCCGGCGTTCGCGCCGCCAACGTGATCAGTGGCCTGGCGTCCGGCGCCAGCGACAGCGCCAGGCGCAGCGCGGGCAGGCCGGGGTCGGCGCACCAGCGGGCCAGCTCTTGCACCGGTGCGACGGCAGGCACCCGGTTGCGGCCGCACTGCTCGCAGGCGGCGATCGCGATGGCCTGCCAGTGCGCCTGCTTCCTGGCCGCGCGCTCGCCGGCGACCCGCAGCACACTGCGTTCGGCCAGCAGCGGCTGGATACCGGCCACGCCGAGCTCCGCCGCCTTTTCCACCAGCCAGTCCATGCGCTCATTGGCGGGCATGCCGACCGCCAGGACCACCGCGCGGGGCGCCTCGCGTTCCAAAGCGTGGAAGGCGCCCACACGCACGGCCACGTCGCTGCGGCCCATGCGCTCGATCGTGGCGTCGAACTCGCCGCCTTCGCCGTTGAACAGCGTTACCGCATCGCCCGGCTGCAGCCGCAGCACCTGGACATGGCGGGCGGCGCCGGGCGGCAGGTCCAGTGACAAGCCATCGGACAGCGCGGCGGGGCAGTGCAGACGGGGCATGGTCACAGGCCCGCCCGACGGCGTTCAGAGGCGGCCAAAGGCATACCCCGTGGCCGCCTGCGTGCCCTCGACCTGGTCGACCAGCCGCAGCAGCGGCGTGAGCTCGCGGTAACGGGCAGCGGTGGCGCGGATGTAGCCGATGAAGCGCGGCGCGTCGGCCAGGTAGCGCGGCTTGCCGTCACGCAGCGTCAGGCGGGCGAAGATGCCAGCCACCTTGAGGTGGCGTTGCAGGCCCATCCACTCGACCGAGCGCCAGAACTCGCCGAAGTCGGCGTCCACCGGCAGCCCGGCCTTCTGGGCCTTCTGCCAGTAGCGCACGGTGATGTCCAACACGAACTCCTCGTCCCAGCTGAGGAAAGCGTCGCGCATCAGGCTGGCGACGTCGTAGGTGATGGGGCCATGCACGGCGTCCTGGAAGTCCAGCACGCCCAGGCGCTGCTCGCCGGGCTCGCGCGGCATCATCAGGTTGCGCGGCATGAAGTCGCGGTGCACATACACCGTCGGCGAGGCCAGGTTGCGCTGGGTGATCAGCCGGAACTGGCTGTCCAGCGTCTCGCGCAGGGCGCCCTCGACCGCCACGCCCCGGTGGCGCGCCAGGTACCAGTCGGGAAACAGTTGCAGCTCGCGGGTGAGCAAGGCCTCATCGTAGGACGGCAGCTGGCCGGGGCGGCTGGCCAGCTGCCATGCCACCAGCGCATCCACGGCCCGCAGGTACAAGCCCTGGTTGGCCGCCGGGTGGTCGCGGTCGACCACCTCGATCATGGTGTGCGAGCCCAGGTCGTCCAGCAGCATGAAGCCCAGCGGCTCGTCCCAGGCCAGCACGCGCGGCACCAGCAGGCCGGCGTCGGCCATCAGCCGGGCCACATGGACAAAGGGACGGCAGTCTTCCTTGTCCGGCGGCGCGTCCATGATGATCAGGCTGGCGCCGGCCTCGGTGTCGACGCGCAAGTAGCGGCGAAAGCTCGCGTCGGCCGAGGCGGGCCGCAGGCTGGCCGGCAGCAGACGATGGCGTGCGGCCTGGCTGCCCAGCCAGCGGTGGAACGCGGCTTCGCGCGCGGCGTCGGCCCAGGTGACGGACGGGGTCGCCGCATCGTCGGCGTGGGGCGGGAAAGTGGGGGGCGCGGCATCGCTCATGGATAATTGATTCTACAAACGCCACCCCGTCACCCCAGCACGGTCCGACCGGACCGCACCCACCCACCCATGCATTCGCACCCATTGCGGGCCTGCCTTCGTCACTTTGCCTTGCGCCCGGTCGCGATGCTGGCCCTGGGCCTGTCCGTGTTGCCGGCGCAGGCCCAGGAGACGGCGGGCACCGATGCGTCGCCGCCGGCGCCGCTGCGAAGCAGTCCGCGCCTGCCGGAGCAGCTGCCATCGGCCGAACGCGGCCAGCTGCCGACTTTCGTGGAGGGCGATCGCATCGGCGGCCGCACCGAGCTCGACACGCAGGTCGAAGGAAACGCCGTGCTGCGGCGTGCCGACGTGGTGATCCGCGCCGAGCGCATCGACTACTACCAGCCCGACGACCTGGCCAAGGCGCGCGGCAAGGTGCGCATCAACCGTGCCGGCAACGTCTTCGAAGGCCCCGAGTTGGAGCTCAAGGTCGAGGCCTTCGAGGGCTTCTTCACCGAGCCGAGCTACCGCTTCCTGGCCAACGGCGCCTACGGAACCGCCAGCCGCATCGATTTCCTCGACCCGAATCGGGCGGTGATCCGGCGCGCCACCTACACCACCTGCGAACGCGAGCCGGACGCGACCGGCTGGCCGCAATGGGTGCTCACGGCCGATCAGATCACGATCGACAACGAGACCGAAGTCGGCGTCGCGCGCGGCGCGGTGATCCGTTTCTTTGGCGTGCCGATCCTGCCGCTGCCTTCGATGAGCTTCCCGCTGTCGGACAAGCGAAAGTCGGGGTTCCTGCCGCCCAACATCGCGCTGAACAACACCAGCGGCATCGAGTACACCCAACCCTACTACTGGAACATCGCTCCCAACCGCGATGCCACGCTGTACCCGACCCTCATGTCGCGCCGAGGCATCGATCTGGCCGGTGAGTTCCGCTACCTGGAGCCCGGCTACAACGGCGAACTGCGGGCCAGCTACATGCCCAGCGACCGCCTGCGCGACCGCGATCGCTGGGCCTATTCGCTTCGCCACGCGCAGCCACTGCAGGGGCTGGTCCCTGGCACGCTGGGCCTGAACCTCAACCTCAACCGCGTCGGCGACGACGACCACTGGCGCGATTTCTCACGCACGACCACCGTCACCTCGCTGACCCAGCGGCTCCTGACCAGCGACGGGCAGCTCAATTGGGCGCTCGGCAATTTCGGTGTCACGGCCCGTGCCCTCAAATGGCAGACTTTGCAGGACGTGTCGGCCCCGATCGTGCCGCCCTACGACCGCCTGCCCCAGCTGCAGGGCCGCTACACCCGCACCAACCTCGGGTTTGGCCTGAACGCGTACGTCGAGACCGACTACACCCGCTTCCAGTCGGACAGCAGCCGCACGCTGCAACCCAACGCGCAGCGTTCCTACGCCATGGCCCAGCTGTCGCGACCATGGCAGGCGCCGGGCTGGTTCTTCACGCCGCGCTTGCAGCTGCACACCACCCAATACGAGTTCGATGCGCCGTTGGCCGACGGCCGGCGGTCGGCGCAGCGCACGGTGCCCACCTTCAGCCTGGACAGCGGCCTGTTCTTCGAACGCCAGACCACGCTGCTGGGCCGCTCGCTGGTGCAGACGCTCGAGCCGCGCGCGTTCTACGTGGACACGCCCTACCGCGATCAAGCCCTGCTGCCCAATTACGACTCGGGCCGCCAGGACTTCAACTTCGCGACCATCTACACCGAGAACGCCTACGTCGGCCACGACCGCATCTCCGACAACCGCCTGCTCACGCTGGGCCTGACCAGCCGCCTGCAGGACGCCGCCTCCGGCGCCGAGCTGGTGCGTGCCGGCATCGCCCAGCGCCTGCGCTTCGTCAACCAGCGGGTCACACTGCCGGGTGAAGCGCCGGTGGTCGATCGGCTGTCAGACCTGCTGGTCGGCGCCTCGGTCAACTGGACGCCGCACTGGGCCGCCGAGACCACGGCGCAGTACAACCCCAAGACCCGGTTGTCCGAGCGCGCGACCTTCGGCGCCCGTTACAACCCCAGCCCCTACCGGGTGCTCAACGCCGCCTACCGCTACCAGCGTGGCCTGAGCGAACAGATCGACATCGGCTGGCAATGGCCGCTGAACGATCTGTGGGGTGACCGCGGCCAAGACCTGGGCGCGGGCCGGGGGCAGGGCGGGGGCCGCTGGTACAGTGTGGGACGCCTGAACTGGAGCCTGAAGGACCGGCAACTGGTCGACACCATCATCGGCCTCGAATACGACGGCTGCTGCTGGATCGGGCGCGTGGTGATCGAGCGGCTGCAGGCCGGCCAGGCCACCGCCAACAAGCGGATCCTGTTTCAGATCGAGTTCCTCGGGCTGACGCGGGTGGGCTCCAATGCACTGGGCACCCTCAGGACCAATATTCCACGCTACCAATTCCTGCGGGAGCAGGTGGCGCCACCGAGCCGTTTTACCAACTACGACTAGCCATGATTGCACGCGACCTTCCCCGCTTCCGTGGCGCCGCGCTGTGGCTGGCCACCGCCGCCACGATGCTTTGCCTGGCCGCTCCGGCCTACGCCCAGCTGCGCATGGGACCTGGTGCCGCCCCCGCCCCTGCCGCGCGTCCCGCGCCCGCACCGGCAGCCGCTCAGGCGACCCGTCAGGCCGACTACATCGTCGCCGTCGTCAACTCCGAGCCCATCACCAACAACGAGGCGCGGGCGCGCCTGGGCCGCATCGAGCGCGACCTGGAGCAACAGGGCACGCGCCCGCCGCCGCGCGAACAACTCGCGCGCCTGGTGCTCGATCGGCTGATCACCGAGCGGGCGCAGCTGCAGCTGGCCCGCCAGGGCGGCATCCGGGTCGACGAGGCCATGGTCGATGCGGCCGAGCTGAACGTCGCGCGGCAGAACCGGGTCACGCTGGCCGACCTGCATCGGCGGCTGGCCACCGAAGGCATTTCAGTCGAATCGTTCCGGCAAGATCTGCGCAACGAGCTGATCCTGGCGCGACTGCGCGATCGCGAGGTCACGCCGCGGGTGCGGGTCACCGAAGGCGAAGTCGAGCAGTTCTTGCGCGAGCAGGAAACGGCGGCGGCCGCCGGCCCGCAGGATCTCAACCTCGGGCACATCCTGGTGGCGGTCCCGGAAGACGCCGCCCCCGCGCTGGCGCGAGAGCTGCAGGCCAAGGCCGAGCGCATCCAGCAGCGGGCCCAGCGCGGCGAGGATTTTGCCGCCTTGGCGCGGGAGTTTTCCGACGCCCCCGGCGCCGCGACCACGGGCGGTGTCATCGGCATGCGGCCGGCGGACCGTTATCCGCCGTTGTTCGTCGAGGCGACGCAGCGCCTGCCGGTGGGCGGGGTCAGCGCGGTGGTGCGCTCGGGTGCCGGGTTCCATGTGCTCAAGCTCGTCGAAAAGCGCCAGCCCAGCAGCGCCGGCGCGGTCGTCGTCCAGCAGCATGCGCGGCACATCCTGTTGCGCCCGAACGCCCAGCTCACCGAGGCGGCGGCCCGCCAGCGGCTGGAGGATTTCAAGCGCCGCATCGACAACGGCCTGGCCACTTTCGCCGACCTCGCCCGCGACCACTCCCAGGATGCCAGCGCGCGCAATGGCGGCGACCTCGGCTGGGCGGGGCCAGGCACCTTCGTGCCGGAATTCGAAGAGGCGCTCAACGCACTGCGTCCGGGCCAGGTGTCGCCGCCGGTGCAATCGCGCTTCGGCCTGCATTTGATCCAGCTGGTCGAGCGGCGAGAGCAGGCGCTCGGTCCGCGCGAGCTGCGCGAGATCGCCCGCAACCAGCTGCGAGAAAAGAAGGAGCAAGAGGCTTACATCCAGTGGGCGATCGACGTGCGTGGCCGCGCTTACGTGGAGTATCGCGAGCCGCCACAGTGACGCGGCGCGAGCGGTGAAACACATTGCCCGCAAGCGCTTCGGCCAGCACTTCCTGGCGGACGGCGCCATCATCGACGCCATCGTTCGTGCGATCGATCCGCGGCCCGGCGACGCCATGGTCGAGATAGGCCCTGGCCTGGCGGCACTGACCCAGCCCCTGGTCGAGCGTCTGGGGCGGCTCACCGTCATCGAACTCGACCGCGACTTGGCCGCCCGCCTGCGCCAGCACCCCCAGCTGGAGGTGGTCGAGTCCGATGTGCTGCGTGTCGACTTTGCCCGCTTGCACGCCCTTGCCGGCCACAAGCTGCGCGTGGTGGGCAACCTGCCCTACAACATCTCCACGCCCATCCTGTTTCATTTGCTGCCGGTGGCCGACTGCGTGGCCGACCAGCACTTCATGCTGCAAAAGGAAGTCATCGACCGCATGGTCGCCGCCCCCGCCACCGCGGCGTACGGCCGCTTGTCGGTCATGCTGCAGTGGCGCTACGCGATGGAAAACGTGCTGTTCGTGCCGCCCGAGTCCTTCGAGCCGCCGCCCCGGGTCGACAGCGCTGTGGTGCGCATGGTGCCGCGTGCGACACCGGCGCCGGTCGATGCTGCGCTGTTGTCCGAGGTGGTGCAGGTGGCCTTCAGCCAGCGGCGCAAACTGCTGCGCCACACCCTGGGCAAGTGGCTGGAGCAGCACGGCCATGCCGCCGCGTTCGACACCCAGCGCCGGGCCGAGGAGGTGCCGCCGGACGAATTTGTTGCGCTGGCGGCCAGCCTCGCCCCCGCTGCGGGAGTGGCCTCAGCGGCGCGGGCGTCGACCCCCTAGGCGCTGCGGCAGACAAAAAAATGGCCCGGAACTTCCGGGCCATTTGGTTGGGCGGGGGAGACCGCGGTCAGGCCGCCGCGAGCCAATAGCCCGCATTGAAAGGGCTGCTCATGCGCAGCGCCAGCGGAGACACGTCGACCAGTTTGTCGGTGGGCATCTTCTCGCCTGTTTCGGTGACCGGACCCGCTGCCGCGGGGGTGTCGGTGCCTTGAGCCTCATTCGCCCGTTCTGCTTGGCTGGTGTGTGCAGAACGGGCTACAGAAAAGAATAGAAGCACCTAAACGGTATCTTCCGGTCTCCCCAGTAGTCGGCCGTGTCTCGGAAAATGTCCAGAAGCTGCTCGCGCGCTTCCTTGTCGAACTTGGCATTGGCCGGGATCTGCTCCAAGACCACGATGAAGCCCGGTTGCGGGCCGGACTTGTGGACCGGATCGGTCATGCAGTCATACAGGGCATCGAAGTTCTTGCCGAAGTGCGCCGGCAAAATGAACTGCTGGGCCAGCAAGTCCAGCACGTCCTGCTTGCTCTGGGCCGTGGCCAAGTTCGCATACAGGAAGTGGTGGCCGAGCGCGCTGGCGGCGTCCTGCAGCTCCGGCACACGGTGGGCGCGGATCGACTGCACTATGTTGGTGCGCACGCCCCTGAGCGGCGGCTCAGTGATCTGTGGGCGAAGGGATTTATCCATCTCCGCTGCTCTTTCCATGTTCAAAAAATAGTCCCGCTTCATTCGGGTTCACTCCACGATCTTGCGAAAACTGGCGTAATGATCTGCGGTATAAAAACACGCATGCGGCGTCCTGGGAGGGCCTCCGCACACAATGCGCCGGGCCCCCCGGTCGCGTGATCCTGGCGTCTTGACGGTGTACTCTCGCCAGTAGCCCCGCTTCTCCAGCGGCAGCAGCCTTTCGCGATTTCCGAATACCGAACCATCCTTGTCGAAAGGAAACGGGCCGCCTTCGCGGATCCGTTCGTAGGTTTCACGTGCTTGCCGTGGCAGCTGCGCCAGCGAAACGCTGGCCTCGGTGGCTGACCGGGCTTCGACCGGCGGCCTTGCTGCGGCCATACCGGTGAAGGTCACTGCCAAAATCGCGCTAGTGAGCGCAAACTTGACGGCGGCAATCGGCGACATGAAACGGACCTTCTTGGGGTGGCCTTGTTGGACGCCACTGTCCGGGTAAACCCGGAATTTCAAGACCGCGAGTGTGAGGCATCCCACGCCAAAAGGCAAGCGGCTGCCCAGATTTTGGGCAGCCGGCCAGGGCTTTGTTGCCTCGGCCGTCAGATTGTTTAGTGAGTACGCGCTATCGCGCGAGTCCGCGACAGCCGTTATCGACTCGCGTTTGCGTCAGCCACAGTCAGGGCCGCCATGTTCACGATGCGACGAACTGTTGTGCTTGCGGTGAGGATATGCACCGGTTTGGCCGCGCCCAGCAGCACCGGGCCGATGGCAATGTTGCCGCCGGCCGCGGTCTTGAGCAGGTTGTACGAAATATTGGCGGCATCGATGTTCGGGCACACCAGCAGGTTGGCGTCGCCGATGAGGGTGCTGCGCGGCATGATCTTGGCGCGGGCGGCGCCGTCCAATGCCACGTCGCCGTGCATTTCACCGTCCACCTCCAGCCACGGCGCCTGCACCCGAATCAGGTCCAGCACCTGGCGCATCTTCACCGCGCTGGGCTGGTTGCTGTTGCCGAAGTTCGAGTGCGACAGCAGCGCGGCCTTGGGCTTGAGGCCGAAGCGCACCATTTCTTCGGCCGCCATGATGGTGATCTCGGCCAGCTGATCGGCGGTCGGGTCATAGTTGACGTGGGTGTCCACCAGAAACACCTGGCGGCCCGGCAGCAACAGGCCGTTCATGCAGGCATAGGTCTGGCAGCCGGCGCGGCGGCCGATCACCTGGTCGATGTAGTGCAAGTGCAACGAAGTGACGCCCCAGGTGCCGCAGATCATGCCGTCGACCTCGTCCTTTTGGAGCAGCATGGCGCCGATCAGGGTGAGCCGGCGCCGCATCTCGATCTTGGCCATCTGGGCGGTGACGCCCTTGCGCTCGGTCATGGCGTGGTAGGTCTGCCAGAAGTCGCGGTAACGGTGGTCCTGCTCGACGTTGACCACGTCGTAGTCGGCACCGGCGCGCAGGCGCAGGCCGAACTTCTCGACCCGCTCGGCAATCACCGACGGCCGGCCGATCAGCGTGGGCCGGGCGATGCGTTCGTCGACCACGATCTGCGCGGCGCGCAGCACCCGCTCCTCTTCGCCTTCGCACAAGGCCACGCGTTTGCGGGCCGCCCCGCGGGCCGCCGAGATGATCGGCTTCATCGTCGTGCCCGAGGCATAGACGAAGTTCTGCAGCCGCTCCCGGTAGGCGTCCATGTCCTCGATTGGGCGCAAGGCCACGCCGCTGTCGGCGGCGGCCTGGGCCACGGCCGGCGCGATCTTGATCATCAGCCGGGGGTCGAAGGGCTTGGGAATCAGGTACTCCGGGCCGAAGGCCAGCTGCTGGCCGGCATAGGCCGCCGCCACCACTTCGCTCTGTTCGGCCTGGGCCAACTCGGCGATCGCGTGCACCGCCGCGATCTCCATCTCCACCGTGATGGTGGTGGCGCGCGAGTCCAGCGCGCCCCGGAAGATGTAGGGAAAGCACAGGACGTTGTTGACCTGATTGGGGTAGTCGGTGCGCCCGGTGGCCAGGATCGCGTCGGGCCGCACGGCCTTGGCGTCCTCGGGCGAGATCTCGGGGTTCGGATTGGCCAGTGCCAGGATCAGCGGATTGGGCGCCATCTTCTTGACCATCTCCGGCTTGAGCACGCCGCCGGCGGACAGGCCCAGGAAGATGTCGGCGCCTTCAATCACTTCCGACAGCGTGCGCGCCGAGGTGGGCTGGGCGAACTGGATCTTGTCCTCGTCCATCAGTTCGGTGCGGCCCTTGTACACCACGCCGGCCAGGTCGGTGACGAAGATGTTCTCGCGCGGCAGGCCGAGCTTGAGCAGCAGGTTCAGGCAGGCCAGCGCCGCGGCGCCCGCGCCCGAGGTGACCAGCTTGGCGTTCTTCAGTTCCTTGCCGACCACCTTCAGGCCGTTGATGATGGCCGCGCCGACCACGATGGCCGTGCCGTGCTGGTCGTCGTGGAAGACCGGGATCTTCATGCGCTCGCGCAGCTTGCGCTCGACGTAGAAGCAGTCGGGCGCCTTGATGTCCTCGAGGTTGATGCCGCCGAAGGTGGGCTCGAGCGAGGCGATGATGTCGACCAGCTTGTCCAGGTCGTGCTTCTCGGCCACCTCGATGTCGAACACGTCGATGCCGGCGAACTTCTTGAACAGCACGGCCTTGCCTTCCATCACCGGCTTGGCCGCCAGCGGGCCGATGTCGCCCAGGCCCAGCACGGCCGTGCCGTTGG
>JAZKDA010000074.1:0-531 GCA_040387815.1 Pseudomonadota bacterium
CTCACCGCGCGGCGGGTGTCCATGACGTTGCGGCGGATGCGGCCGTTCAAGTCTTCCTGGCGGGCGATGGCGCCGAGCACCTCGCCGGCCTTGGCGTCGGTCACGTCGCCCGACAGCACCTGCTTGCTCACCAGCTCCAGCTCGTCGTAGATGCCCTCCAGCGTATCGGCCGAGTATTCGGCGTCGGCGTCGAACAGCTTGAGCAGCACCTCCTTGGCATCTTCAATGAGGCCGGGGGCACGGCGCGCGCGCAGGCGCAGCAGCCGGAAGACCGGCACATCCTCGTCGTGGATGGAAAACAGCACGCCATGGCTTTTGAGCGTGTCGTTGACCAGGTTCAGGATGAAGGCCACGCGCACCGTGCGCGGCTCGTCGTCGCCAGCGATCAGGAAGTCGCTGCGAATGTGCAGGTCGCCGTTGTCTTCTTCATAGAAACGGGCCGACTCCTCGATGTCCTCGTCCATCGCGTCATCGGGGATGGAGAGATTGAAGTACTGCTTGACCCAGCGCTTCTCGTCGGGCGTCGGGTCT
>JAZKDA010000074.1:541-4193 GCA_040387815.1 Pseudomonadota bacterium
CGATTCGATCTCCCGCTGCAGGAGGCGACCGTTGGCGAGCGTGAAAACATTGAGCATGGGCTCACTCCGTGGCGATGCGGGTTGGCGGCTGGGGCAGGGGGGTGCTTCCAACGCCGCGCACGGGCGTGGAAGCTACCGACTCGGGTACGTTTCCAAGGCGAAATCTCTGAGGTGGATGAGATGCGGCGATTATGCCGCGACGGTCGCGCCGGACGCGTCCAAAAAGGTCAGCAACTCGGTTTTGCGTGCATAGGCGTCCTGCTCGCCGAGCTTGATCAGGGCTTGCACGAAGGCTGGCTCGAACAGCAGGTAGCTGGCCAGCGGCCCGCCCTTGCGAAGGGCGGCCGTTCCGCCCAGCGCGCGGCGGGTGGCGACCGGCAGCAGTTCCAGGTGATCGGCCGCGACCGCGTCCAGCGACTGTGAGGGATGCAGCGCCAGCACCTCCACCGGCCGGTAGGGCAAGGCCCTCGCGGCCTGCGGTGGCAGCTGGCGCAAGGTGGCGGTGACGCGCTGGGCCTGCTCCACGTCAGCCTGCAGGGTGTCATGGAATACGCTGGCCAGCACATGGCCGGCGATGGCGCCGAAGGTCGGCTCGGTCGCCGTGGCGCCGCCCATGCCGGCACGCTGGGGCTGGCCCACCCCGATCACCAGGATGTGGCTGGCGCCCAGGTGCAGGGCCGGCGACAGCGGCGAGATCTGGCGCATGGAGCCGTCGCCGAAGAACTCGCGCCGGTTGTCCACCCACAGCGGCGTGGCGGGAAACAGAAAAGGGATGGCGCTGGAGGCCATCAAGTGCTCGATGGTCAGCGGCTGGAAGGTGGCGCGGCGACCGGGGCGGTCCCAGGTGTCATGGAAGCGGTCGTGCGTGGTGTGGCAGAAGGTCCAGTGCACGCCGGTGGTGTAGCTGGAGGCGGTGACGGCCAGCGCGTGCAGGTCGCCGGCCTGCAGCGCCTCGTCGATCCCGCGCAACTGGACATTGCGGTGCAGGGTGTTTACCAGCGGCATGGTGTCCAGCACCGCGCCGTGACGGCGGGCGTGGTCCCACAGCCGCAGCGCGGCGGCCAGCCGGAAGGCCTTCGCCCAGCGCGGCATTTCCAGCCGGTAGACCGCTTCGCTGCGTAAATCGTGCCAGAAGCGGTCAAGCTGGTCGATCGCCCCCAGCCCGTCGGTGGCCGTGCTCGCCAGGAAGGCCGCGTTCATGGCGCCGGCGGAGGTGCCCACCAGCACCTGGAAAGGAAAGCCCCGGTCCGGCCCTGGCTGGAGCCGCAGCATGGATGCCAGGCCGCGCAGCACGCCGCACTGGTAGGCTGTGCGTGCCCCGCCGCCCATCAGCACCAGGGCGCGGGTCGCTCTGGCTGAAGGGTTCTGGACGGCTTGAAAGATGGAGTCGAGGCTCATGGGCGTGGCATCAGGCCATGGTAGAGCCGCGCCAGCGTACCTGGCAATAGCTCGCCGGCGCCGGCCACCCCATCCGCAGGCACAGTCCTACAGCGCTGGGACAAGCCGTCCGACATACCTGTTGAGCCGTGCCTGTTTAAAGTGGTTTCGTCTCCTGGCAACCCTGTCGGGACGCCCAGCAGGAGTGCCCCGCCATGATCGAGCGCGCGAACGACCCGAACGCCAGCCGTCCGGCCTGGCGC
Organism: Pseudomonadota bacterium; assembly: GCA_040387815.1. Lineage (GTDB taxonomy): Bacteria > Pseudomonadota > Gammaproteobacteria > Burkholderiales > Burkholderiaceae_C > Ramlibacter. The sequence continues at coordinate 2,182 of JAZKDA010000074.1, forward strand.
CCCAGTGCGGCCGCCAAGGATGGCCCGGCGCCTGCGGGTCGTGCACGCCCGGGTCACGCCTGGCCTTTCCTGAGCAAACAGGTGCATCGGCCTGCCACCGAAGATCCCCAGAAACCCCAGCGCAAGGGCGGCGACACCGTCGGCAGCTGATTGCGCACGCATCGAGACCCTATCATGTCACTCGAAAGTACCAAGGTTGCGCGCCGCGTCGCCGACATGCCTAAGGATAAACCCGCAGTAGACCGGGGCGAACACGGCAACCTCGAGCGGCCGGGCGCCGCGCTGCGACCGACGGCGCGCCGTGGCTGGGAAGTTCATGCCCGCTCTGCGACCAAGTGGCGCGCACCGGTCGTGGGAACTTGGCGCTAGGCCACTTTTCCTCGCGCGCACCCGCATCCAGCCCCGCCCTCCGGCGCCCCCGGAAGGCGGGGCTTGATGCTTTTGGGGCCGGCTTGACCCCTGTCAAATACCCGCCTTTGGGCTCGGGTCGGTTACCGAAATGGATTGAATTTCACCGGGCCTGGGCGCATAGTGACTTCGACAGAGGATTCCCACGCGGCCATCGCGGTGTTTTCCGAGTTGGCCTTTTCAACCCTGCAACCACAGGAGATTCCTTATGAATCTGACGATCAGCGGTCACCATCTCGAAGTCACGCCCGCGCTGCGTAACTACGTGACCACGAAGCTTGACCGGATCACCCGGCACTTCGATCAGGTGGTGGATATCAAGGTCCTGCTGACGATCGACAACATCCGAGAAAAGGAGCGCCGCCAGCGCGCCGAATGCATGATTCACGTGAAGGGCAACGACTTGTTCGCCGAGAGTTCCCATGAGGATCTTTACGCCGCTCTGGATCAGCTGGTCGACAAGCTCGACCGCCAGGTCGGCCGGCACAAGACCCGCATGCAAGACCACCACCATGAGACGGCCAAGCGGCTGATGTAAGCGAGAACCCTTGCCACCACGGTGGCATCGTCAAGAGCGCCTGCGGGCGCTTTTTTGTTGTGTCGCGTGGCTCCGACGGCACTTGGCCCTCGGATTGCCCCGGTCGGGGCCGGGTGCATAATCCACTCCCCAACCATGAACCGCCTCGCCTCCATACTGCCCGTGGCTCAAGTGCTGGTCGGCATCGATGCCACAAGCAAGAAGAGAGCCTTCGAAGAAGCCGGGCTGTTGTTCGAGAATCTGCACGGCCTGTCCCGTGCCCTCATCACCGACAGCCTCTTCGCGCGAGAGCGTCTGGGCTCCACCGGCCTGGGCCATGGCGTGGCCATTCCGCATGGCCGGATCAAGGGGCTGAAGGCGCCGATGGCGGCCCTGTTCCAGCTGAGTCAGCCGATCGGCTTCGATGCGCCTGACGAGCAGCCGGTCAACTTGCTCATCTTCCTGCTGGTGCCCGAGGCGGCGACCCAGAAGCACCTGGAGATCCTGTCCGAGATCGCCGAGCTCTTGAGCGACGCGCCCTTGCGCGAGAGCATCAAGTCCAGCGCCAGTGCCGCCGAACTGCATGCGCTGATCGCCAACTGGCATCCGGCGCAGCCAGGCTAAACGGGCCGTCAACCAGGGTGAAGCCCACCGTCGTCAGCGCCGACGTCCTGTTCGAGGACCATCGAGCCAAGCTGAAGTGGGAGTGGGTGGCCGGCCTGGGCGCCTCGGAGCGCCGCTTCGACGAGCTGGCCGTGCGCGCCGCCCGCTCGGGCGCCGACCTGGTGGGCTACCTCAATTACATCCACCCTTACCGGGTCCAGATCATCGGCGAGCGCGAGGTCGCGTACCTGACCAACGCCACCAGCGAAGACTGCGCGCGCCGCATCGCCCGCATCGTGACGCTCGAGCCGCCGGTGCTGGTGCTGACCGACGGCCAGGTTGCGCCGGACGCGTTGGTGTCGATGTGCGAGCGCGCGCAGATCCCCATGTTTTCGACGCACGAGCCCTCGGCCTTCGTCATCGACGTGATGCGCGCCTACCTGTCCAAGCACTTCGCCGAGCGCACCTCGATGCACGGCGTGTT
>JAZKDA010000075.1:0-3453 GCA_040387815.1 Pseudomonadota bacterium
CGTTCATGTCGTGGTCGCCGCGCAGCAGCAGCAGCCAGACCTGGGTCTTGACGATGGCGCCGGCGTCGTTGGTCTGGTCGGTGGCCAGCACCAGCGACTTCACGGTGGTGGACAGCGGCACGCCCAGCAGCTGGGCGACGTCGGCGCAGGTGCTCTTGCCGGGCGTCGGCGTTCTTGTGCACGCCTGCGCGGCGGACGGGCGCGGGCCCCGCGGCGCCAGGGCCTCGGCTTTTTCCATGTTGGCGGCGTAATCGCTGTCGGGGCAGTAGACGATGGCGTCTTCGCCGGTGTGCGCGATCACCTGGAATTCTTCGGACAGGTCGCCGCCGATGGCGCCGCTGTCGGCAGCGACGGCGCGGTAGCGCAGGCCGAAGCGGTCGAAGATGCGGCGGTAGGCCTGCGCCATGACCTGGTAGCTGGCCTTGGCGGACACCGGGTCGCGGTCGAAGCTGTAGGCGTCCTTCATGATGAACTCACGGCCGCGCATGAGGCCGAAACGCGGGCGCCGCTCGTCGCGGAACTTGGTCTGGATCTGATAGAGGTTCTTGGGCAGCTGCTTGTAGCTGCGAAACTCCTGGCGCGCGATGTCGGTCACCACCTCTTCGCTGGTGGGCTGCACGATGAAGTCGCGGTCGTGGCGGTCCTTGATGCGAAGCAGCTCGGCGCCCATCTTGCCGAAACGGCCGGTCTCCTGCCATAGTTCAGCCGGCTGCACCACGGGCATGGTGCACTCCACCGCGCCGGCCTTGTTCATCTCCTCGCGCACGATCGCTTCCACCTTGCGGATCACCCGCAGGCCCATGGGCATGTAGGTGTAGATGCCCGCGCCCAGCTTCTTGATCATGCCGGCGCGGGTCATCAGGCGGTGGCTGACCACCTCGGCGTCAGCCGGCGCTTCTTTCAGGGTGGAAATGAGGAACTGGGAGGCTTTCATCGGCAGCGCAAAACGGGGGGAGAGGAACAGCCGAGTCACTTGCCGCATGCGCATCGGCATGCATAATGGACTCAGTTCAAGAATTGGGGTTTGATTATGCTCGACAGGGACGGCTTCAGGCCCAACGTCGGGATCATCCTGCTCAATCAGAAAAACCAGGTGTTCTGGGGCAAGCGCATACGCACCCACAGCTGGCAGTTCCCCCAGGGAGGCATCGACCGGGGCGAGACGCCCGAGCAGGCGATGTTCCGGGAGTTGCACGAGGAGGTGGGGCTCCATGCCGAGCATGTGCGCATCGTTGCCCGCACCCGAGACTGGTTGCGCTACGAGGTACCTGACCGCTACATCCGCCGCGACGCGCGCGGCCACTACAAGGGCCAGAAACAGATCTGGTACCTGCTTCAGCTGACGGGCCACGACTGGAACCTGAACCTGCGCGCCACCGACCACCCCGAGTTCGACGCCTGGCGTTGGAACGACTACTGGGTCCCGCTGGATGTGGTGGTGGAGTTCAAGCGTGGCGTCTATGAAATGGCGCTGACAGAGCTGGCACGCTACCTGCCCCGCCACGATCTCCATCGCAACCGCTACCTGCGCGGTGGCGTTCGCACCCGCGACGGGGAACCCCACGCCGATGGCTACCCCGTCATGCCACCGGGCGGCGCGTTCGAGCTGCCGCCGGGCGCCACCTTCGAACCCGACCCGCAGGCCGGGCTGCACCTGGGGCGGGCCGGCGACGCCTGATACGGGCTCGCCGATGTCAGCGCGTGACCACCAGATTGGTGCGGTCGATCATCTCCGGCTCGGCCACGTACCCAAGCAGTTTCTCGATCTCGCCCGACGCCTTGCGGCACAACAACCGCGCCTCGAAGCTGGCGTAGTTGGCCAGGCCGCGGGCCACCTCGGCCCCGGCCGCGTCGCGCACGGCGATCACGTCGCCGCGTGAGAACTCGCCTTCGACGGCCACCATGCCGATGGGCAGCAGGCTTTTGCCCTCTTCCCGCAACTTGGCGGCCGCGCCATCGTCGACCCGCACCGCGCCGCGCAGTTGCAGATGGTCGGCGATCCAACGCTTGCGCGCCTGGCTCTTTTGCGTGGGCGCCACCAGCAGGGTGCCGATGGCCTCGCCGGCGAACAGGCGCGGCAGCGCATCGCGCTCGCGCCCCCAGGCGATCACGGTGGATGCGCCGGAGCGCGCGGCGCGCTTGGCCGCCAGGATCTTGGTGATCATGCCGCCGGTGCCGATGCCGGAGCCCGCGCCACCGGCCATGGCTTCGAGCGCCGCGTCGCCGGCATGGGCCTCATGCACGAAGGTGGCGGACGCGTCCTTGCGCGGGTCGGCCGAGTACAGCCCCTTTTGGTCGGTCAGGATCACCAGCACGTCGGCCTCGACCAGGTTGGCGACGAGCGCGCCCAGGGTGTCGTTGTCGCCGAACTTGATCTCGTCGTTGACGACGGTATCGTTCTCGTTGATCACCGGCAGCACCCGCAGCCCCAGCAGGGTCAGCAAGGTGGACCGGGCATTGAGGTAGCGCTCGCGGTCTGCCAGGTCGGCGTGCGTGAGCAGCACCTGGGCCGATCCCAGGCCGTTCTCGCGCAGCTTGGTCTCGTACATCTGGGCCAGACCCATCTGGCCCACCGCCGCCGCGGCCTGCAACTCATGAAGCTGATGCGGGCGGCTTGTCCAGCCCAGGCGCTTCATGCCCTCGGCGATCGCGCCGCTGGAGACCATGATCGCTTCGCGCCCTTGCCGCGCCAGCAGCGACAACTGTCTGCACCACTCGCCGATGGCGCCCTCATCCAGGCCGCGCCCCTCGTTGGTGACCAGACTGGAGCCGACCTTGACCACGATGCGCCGCGCGTTGCGCAGCAGCTGTGCGTTCTGGGCGGAGATGTGTGCCTTGGCGTCGGTCATTTCGCAGGGGGCTCGCCGGCGAAGCGGGGGTCGACCTCGACATGCGGCTGCGCGGCGATCCGCTGCGCGTCCAGGTGCTGGAACACGGCCTTGATCAACGCGTCGCAGCCTTCGTGCGTGAGTGCCGAGATCTCGAACACCGGCCCCTTGTACTTGAATCGCTTGACGAAGTCCTTGACCCGCGCCGCGCGCTCCGCCGACGGCACCATGTCCAGCTTGTTGAGCACCAGCCAGCGCGGCTTGTCGTACAGCGCCTTGTCGTACTTCTTGAGCTCGGCCACGATGGCCTTGGCCTGCGCCACCGGATCGACCGCGTCGTCGAACGGCGCCATGTCCACCAGGTGCAGCAGCAGGCGGGTGCGTTGAAGGTGCCTCAGGAACTGGTGCCCCAGGCCCGCGCCGTCGGACGCGCCTTCGATCAGGCCGGGGACGTCGGCGACGACGAAGCTCTGCTCAGGCCCGACCCGCACCACGCCCAGGTTGGGGTGCAGCGTGGTGAAGGGATAGTCGGCGATCTTCGGACGCGCGTTCGAGATGGCGGTGATCAGCGTCGACTTGCCGGCGTTGGGCATGCCCAGCAGGCCGACGTCGGCCAGCACCTTCA
>JAZKDA010000076.1:0-9781 GCA_040387815.1 Pseudomonadota bacterium
GCCTGCGCTACGACCAGCGGGGCCGCAAGATCGCCATGCAAGACCCGGCCATGGGCCAGTGGCAGTACGCCCACAACGCCTTTGGCGAACTGGTGTGGCAGCGCGATGCGCTGGGGCAGACGACGACACAGGCCTACGACACCCTGGGCCGATTGGTCCAGCGCAGCGAGCCGGATCTCATCAGCCGCTGGAGCCACGACCGGCGCTTTGACGGCAGCGCCTGCGGCAAGAGCATCGGCAAGCTGTGCGAGGCGGTCACAGACAACGGTTACCGGCGCCTGCACCACTACGACAGCCTGGGCCGCCCCCAAAGCACCTCCACCGTGCTGGACAACCCGGCGCAGCCGGCGGTCATCAGCGTCACCTACGACGAGGCCACCGGCCGCATCGCCAGCCAGCGCTGGCCCACCGACTTGGAGGCGCGGTATGAGTACACCGAGGGCGGCTTCCTGCGCAAGGTCATTGGCACTGCAGCGCGAACGCAGACGCAGACCACCCCGGCGACCAGCGCACCGCCGGCGGCCCCCGTCACCTACGAAGTCCTGGCCATGGACCCCCAGGGCCACATCACGCACTTGCGCCAGGGCCGGGTGCTGACCCTGCGCAGCTTCGACGCCGCCACCGGGCGCCTGCGCCACCAGCAGGCCGGCGCGGTGCTCAGCCAGTCCTACGGCTACGACAGCCTCGGCAACCTCACCTCGCGCGCCGACACCTCCCCCGGCGTGGGCACCCGCGAGAGCTTTGCCTACGACCGCCTGAACCGCCTGAACCTGTACACCGTCACCGGCGGGGCCCTCACCACCCCCCAGGCCACCGAGATCCTCTATGACCCCCGGGGCAACATCCGCTACAAGAGCGATGTCGGAACCTATTGGTACGACCCGGCCCGCCCCACGCGCCTGACCAATGTCACGCTGGACGCACCCCCTGGCGCCAGCCTGCCTTTCACCGGCACCCGGGCGTTGGCCTATGCCTTCGACGACAGCTTCGCCCAGCCCGCAGGCGCGCCGCCACCGCCCCCGGGCATGCCGCCCCGACCCAGCGACACCGTCACCCTGGGCAACGGCAACCTGGTCTACACCGTCTCCCAGGACCGCGCCCGCCAGCGCCAGAGCCTGCGCTTTGAGAGCTACACCAGCTTCAACAAGCCCCGGGAGTTCAGCTACAGCGACTTCGCCCAGGGCAGCAGCCCACCGGCCAGCGCCGACCGAACGCTCAGCTTCGTCTACGGCCCCGAGCACCAGCGCATTCGCCAGCAGGTGCGCATCGCCGGCAGCGCGCCCAGTGCGCTCAGCTCAGGCAGCACCTGGTACCTGCATGGCGAGGGCGAGCAGGCCCTGAGCTACGAGAAGGAGGTCAAGGACTCGGGCCTGACGGAGCACCGCCACTATCTGCAGGCCGGCGGCATGGTGTTCGCGATGGTTGTCACGCGCACGGGCGCGCTGGCAGGTCAGAAACCCATCGCCACCCGCTACTTCCACCACGACCACCTGGGCAGCATCGCGGCGATGACCGACGAGGGCGGCCAACTGGTCGAACGCCTGGCCTATGACCCCTGGGGCAAACGCCGCCATGTCGATGGCATGCCCGACGCCAGCGACAGCATCATCGGCTGGGCCACCGAGCGCGGCTACACGATGCACGAGCATCTGGACGAGATCGGCGTCATCCACATGAACGGGCGGGTGTATGACCCGCTGATCGGCCGCTTCATGAGCGCCGACCCCTTCATCCAGTCACCGCGCGATCTGCAAAGCCACAACCGCTATGCCTATGTGCTGAACAACCCGCTGGCCTACACCGATCCGAGCGGGTACTTCAGCTTCAAGAAGCTGTTTCGAACGGCGGTTTCGATTGTCGTGGCGGTGTACTTCGGCCCGGCCGTCATCGGCAACTTCGCGGGGGCGGGGCAGCTCTTCACGGCGGCGTCCTTCGGCGGCAGCGCCGCGGCCGCCGGCATTGCCAATGCGGCGGTGGCCGGGTTCCTGTCGGGGGCGATCAGCAGCGGCAGCCTCAAGGGCGCGGTGAACGGGGCGTTCAGCGGGGCGCTGTTCTTCGGGGTGGGCGAGTTCGTCCCCGGTGCGGCGGGCGGCTTTGGCAAGGTGCTGGCCCACTCAGCGGCCGGCTGCATCAGCGCTGCGGCGGGTGGCGGGCACTGCAAGGCGGGTGCGATGGCGGCGGGGTTCGCGGAGTTCGCCGGGCCGGCCATCGGGGATCTTGGAAGCGTCGCGGCCAACGTGACCAAGAGCGCTGTGCTGGGCGGCGTCGGCAGTTCAATTGGAGGCGGGCGCTTCGAGGATGGGGCGGTGACGGGGGCGTTTGGCTACCTGTTCAATGAGTGCGCGCACGGGAATTGTTGGGGCCGACCAGAAACGCTGGACAACCATTTTGTGCGCCATGGCGGTTCATTCGGAGCAACCTCCGCTGAGGAGTATGCGAAACAGGCGCAACATTTTCGAGAGCGTGGGCTCAACAACCCAGCCACAGAGTTTCGTATCGACAAGGACGGGACGTTACGAATCTATGATCGTGCGACGAACACCTTCGGATCGTATAACCCCGACGGTTCGACGAAGACGTTCTATAGGCCCGGTTCAAAGGAAAGATACTGGGACATGGAGGGAAGAGATGCAAAGTGGGGGAACAAAGTCGATTCGCCGAGGCTGGAGAAATTGAATCGCGCCCTTCGATGGGCGCGAATTCTCGGGAGGTATTCAGAGTGAGCAGTAAGTACCCATGCCCATGCTGCGGTCGGCAGGTCTTCGACGAGGGCCCTGGTAGCGATGAAATCTGTCCGTTCTGCTGGTGGCAGGATGATTTTTTTGCGCTTCTTTCTCCTTTCGAGTTGATGGGGCCAAATAAGGTAAGCCTGTTCGAGGGTCAGATGAACTGCCTCAGCCATGGCGTATCGGAATTGCGATTTGTTGAGGAAGCGCATCCGCCGGAAGCGAATTACCCCAGGGATCCCGGATGGAGACCGATCAACAAGGAGATCGACATCTTTGAAAGTGGTGAGACATACCCGGCCGACGAGACACTCGCATATTACTGGCGTCACACTTACTGGCTAGATAGACGGCGGAGACAGTGAGTCGAGGACTTTGACTCGACTCCGATAGCAGTGAAGCAAAAGTGACTGACGCAAAGGGGCGGGCCGTTCGCATACGGATCTCGATGCTGAGCACCGAAATATTCGAATTGCTGCAGGGAACTGACAACCCGTAACCTTGGGGCACAAGCAGCATGAGGTCGCAAATTGCGACCTCATGATCACCGGAATCACCCGACAGCAGTTTCCGCAATCAGAACATTTGCCGGGATGCCCAGGCTGTGGCGCAGCCTGTGGATCATGGCCAGCGTCCGTGGTCGCTTGCGGTTCAGAACCACATACACACGGTTGCTCTTGCCGAGCATCGGCTAACGGTTCGTGATGGCCGGGCCGCTCTGGTCCATACGGAATTTGATGGCTTCCACCAGATCGGGCGCGGTGATTGGGAAGTGCCTGGCCTCGTACGCTTGCAGCGGCGTGGCGAGTATCGCCATTCAATCACGACCCTCTCCTGATGAGTTCACTTGGACGAGCCTGAGGTGGCCATGGGTGGGGACATTCGTCTAAGGAGTCGGGCAAGGGGAAAACCACACTTACACTGGACTCGCAGGACCCGTCGAAGCCGGACCGCCGCATTGCTGTCGCGCCAGCCCCGAACCTCCAAGGCGTCCATGAATCCAGGCGACAGGCCCAGCGAACCCAACCCCCTGGCATTCCTCGCGGGGGGCGGAGAGATGGGCGACTTGATCCAGTCGATGGACTGGTCAAAGACCTCACTCGGTCCGGTGGCCCGTTGGCCGCAGAGCTTGCGCACGGCCGTGAGCATCTGCCTGGCCTCGGACCTGCCCATTTGTGTCATCTGGGGGCCGGACCTCGTCCAGCTCTACAACGATGCATATCGCGTCATTTGCGGTGGCAAGCATCCGCAGTCGATGGGGCAGGACTTCTCCGAGTGCTGGAAGGAGGCGTGGCCGGTCATCGGCGAGGCGCACGACCGCGCCTTGGCGGGCGACAAGGCCTTCCTGGAAACCCAGCACATTTTTCTCGAACGGCACGGGTTCCTGGAGGAGTGCTTTTTCACGTTCTCGTTCAGTCCCATTCGGGACGAGACCGGCCGGGTGGGCGGCCTGTTTCACCCCGTCATCGAGATGACGAGCAATATGCTCAGCGAGCGCAGGACACGGACCGTGCGTGACCTTGCCGCCCATACGAGCAAGGCGAAGTCGGTCAGCGAAGTTCTCGCCTTGTCCGCCGAGACCTTCGCCGAGTACGACTTGGACCTGCCCTTCGTTGTGCTGTACGCACTGGAACCCGATCTGGAACAGCTCCGGCTGGTCGGTGCGAGCGGCCTGAGTGCCGATGCCCTCGCCAGTCTGCGCGCGGCATGCTCGGGCGATGCGCGAGCTGTCTGGCCCCTGGAGGAAGTTGTCCGGACGGGATCGGCCTTGGCCGTGGACGATGTGAGGCAGCGGATCGCCCGGACTTCGGCCGGCCTCATTCCCGGGCTACCCAATGGTGCGCTGGTGCTGCCGATCATTGCGCCAGGGTCTGAGCGTCCCTGCGCCATCTTCATTGCCGGGATCAGCCCCCGCTTGCCGATGAACGAGGCCTACCGCAGCTTCTACGACATCCTGGCTTCCGGCTTGACCATGGCTGTCGCCAATGCCGGTGCCTATGAGGACGAGCGGCGACGGGCCAAGGCGCTGGCCGAACTCGACCGGGCCAAGACGGCCTTCTTCTCCAACATCAGTCACGAATTCCGAACGCCACTGACCTTGATGCTTGGGCCGGTGGAACACGCCCTGGCCGGACCGCAAGAGTCGGCGCCTATGCACCGGGAGCGATTGCAAGTGGTTCACCGCAACGGCCTGCGCCTGCTGCGCCTCGTGAACGACCTTCTGGACTTCTCGCGCATCGAAGCTGGCAGGGTGCGCGCGGCATACGAGCCGACCGACCTTGCCGAGTTCACCGCCGATCTCGCCAGCAACTTCCGATCAGCCTGCGAGCGGGCCGGGCTGGCCTTGCGGGTGGATTGTCCGCCGCTGCGCGAGCCGGTGTTCGTGGACCGGCCCATGTGGGAGAAGATCGTCCTGAACCTGCTGTCCAACGCCTTCAAGTTCACCTTCGAGGGCGAGATCGTCGTCACGCTGCGGCAGGCTGACCATGCCGCCGAACTCGTCGTGCGCGATACCGGCACGGGCGTTCCCGCTGCCGAAATGCCCCGGCTGTTCGAGCGCTTCCACCGGGTCGAGAACGCACGGGGACGAACGCACGAGGGCAGCGGCATCGGACTGGCGCTGGTGCAGGAGCTGGTCAAACTGCATGGCGGCACGATCAGCGCCGAAAGCGTGGCTGGCAGCGAGGGCGTCACTGAGGCCGAGCGCGGCACCACCTTCCGCATCTCGATTCCGTTAGGAGCCGGGCACCTTCCGTCGGACCAAGTGGCGGATGGCCGCATGGCGACGCATGCGGCGGCGGGTGCGAGTCCTTTCGTGCAAGAAGCCTTGCGTTGGCTGCCTGACGCCGCGCAGCCGGACGATGGCGCCGCGACCCCGCCGATAGTTCGCGACGATCCGCCGGGCCGCGCTTTGCCATCCGAGCGGACCGGCGCTGCCGCGCCCCGCGTGCTGGTGGCCGACGACAACGCCGACATGCGGCGCTACATCGAGCGCCTGCTCGATGGACCCTACACGGTCGAGACCGTGCCGGACGGCGAGGCGGCGCTCGCGGCGGTGCGGCAGCGGATGCCCGACCTCATCCTGGCGGACGTGATGATGCCCCGGCTGGACGGTTTCGGGCTGTTGAAGGCATTGCGCAGCGACCCCCTCACGGCCGGGGTGCCGGTGATCCTGCTGTCGGCCCGTGCGGGCGAGGAGAGCCGGGTCGAGGGCATGGAGGCCGGGGCCGACGCCTACCTGGTCAAGCCATTCAGTGCCACGGAGTTGTTGGCTCAGCTCGGGGCGCTGTTGCAGATCACCCGCATCCGGCAAGAGGCAAACGAGTTGATCCGGGCCAGCGAGGAGCGGTTCCGCGCGCTTGTGAATGCCTCCTCGGATGTCACCTACCGGATGAATGCCGACTGGACCGAGATGCGCCATCTGAAAGGGCGGGAGTTCATCGCAGACACACGCGAGCCGAACCGAAGCTGGTTGCTCAATCACATTGTCCCGGACGACCAGGCGCTGGTCATGGCTGCCATTGATGCCGCGATTCGGTCCAAGGGCGTGTTCGAGCTGGAACACCGGGTCGTGCGCCTCGATGGCACTCCCGGGTGGACTTTCTCCCGGGCCATTCCGCTGCTCGACGGCGACGGCGAGATCCTGGAGTGGTTCGGTGCGGCCAGAGACGTGACCCCCCGCAAGCGGGCCGAGCACGAGCGGGAGCGGCTGGTTGGCCAACTGCGTGCGCAGGACGTTCGCAAGGACGAGTTTCTCGCCACGCTGGCGCACGAGCTGCGCAACCCGCTGGCCCCGATCCGCAACGGGTTGCAGGTGATGAAGCTGGCGCGAAACGATGCCGAGGCCGTCGAGCAGGCCCGCGCCATGATGGAGCGGCAGGTCGGGCACATGGTGCGGCTCATCGACGACTTGCTTGACCTGAGTTACATCAGCCAGGGCAAACTCGAACTCAGGCGGGAACGGGTCGAGGTTTCCGCGGTCCTGCGCAACGCTGCGGAAACGAGCCACCCGCTGATCGTGCGGATGGACCACACCCTGAGCCTCGCCGTGCCGCCCGTGCCGATCTACCTGGACGGCGACATGACCCGGCTGGCGCAGGTGTTCTCCAACTTGCTGAACAACGCCGCGAAGTACACCGAGCGAGGCGGTCGCATCCGGCTGACCGCCGAGCGGCAGGGAAGCGACGCGGTGGTGACTGTCGAGGACAACGGCGTGGGCATTCCGGCCGACATGCTCGGCAAGGTCTTCGAAATGTTCACGCAGGTCGATCGTTCATTGGAACGGTCCAAGGGCGGCTTGGGGATCGGTCTGTCGCTGGTGCGGCGTCTGGTCGAACTGCACGGCGGCTCGGTTCAGGCCCGCAGCGATGGCGACGGCAGGGGAAGCGCCTTCGTCGTGCGCCTGCCGGTCGTCGAGTCCCTCGACGACAGTCGTCGGCAACAGGACGATGCCCAGCCGGTCCACGCCCCCTTGCGGCGCCGCATTCTGGTGGACGACAACAAGGACGCGGCCATCAGCCTGGCCTTGTTGCTGCGGACGATGGGCAACGAAACGGCGATCGCCTACGATGGCCCTGAGGCCTTGGAGGTGGCGGCGGCGTTCAGGCCGGATGTGGCGTTGCTGGACATCGGCATGCCCAAGCTCAATGGCTACGAAGTATGCCGCCGCATCCGGCAACAGACCTGGGGCAAGACGATGGCGTTGTTCGCCCTGACCGGGTGGGGCCAGGAAACGGACCGCCAGCGCTCGCAGGCGGCCGGCTTCGACGCGCACCTGGTCAAGCCGGTGCTTCCCGAGGAGCTCAAGACGCTGTTGAGCGGGGTGACGGCCGCGAAGACCTGAGGCGTAGGCTGCTCATCATCTGGCGCGGTGACGCGCATGCGCCTGGCGCCACCGCGCTACACCACCCCTTCGAACATCATCACATCCACCTCATCGCCCACCCCCACATCTCCCTGCCCGTGATGCAGCACGATCAGCCCGTTGGCCTGCACCATCGAGCTGAGCACGCCCGAGCCCTGGTTGCCGGTGATGCTGACCCGCAGCGTGCCATCGGCCGCCGCCCGGACGATGCCGCGCTGGTATTCCGTGCGGCCGGGCTTCTTGCGCAGGCGCTCGGTGCTGCGGGCCTTGAGATACACGGCGGGCTCGGGCTGGGCGCCCATCATGCGCAGCAGGGCAGGGCGCACGAAGGCCAGGAAGGTGACCATCACCGCCACCGGATTGCCCGGCAGGCCGAACAGCACCGCCGCGCGGCTGCCTGAGGCAATGCGGCCGACGGCCATGGGGCGGCCGGGGCGCATGGCGATCTTCCAGAAGGCGACGTCGCCCAGCTTCTTCATCATGACTTTGGTGAAGTCGGCCTCGCCGACGCTCACGCCGCCACTGGTGATGATGGCGTCGGCCTGCGCGGCGGCGCGGGTGAAGGCTTGTTCCAGCGCGGCGGGTTCGTCGCGCACGACGCCCAGGTCGATGAGTTCGCAGCCCAGGCGCGTGAGCAGGCCGCGCACGGTGTGGCGGTTGCTGTCGTACACGGCGCCTTCGCGCGGGGCCTCGCCCAGCGACAGGATCTCGTCGCCGGTGGAAAAGTAGGCCACCTTGAGGCGGCGCAGCACGCCGACCTCGGGCAGGCCCAGGCTGGCGATCAGGCCGCAGGCGGCGGGGCCCAGGCGCGTGCCCTGGGCCAGCGCGGGCTGGCCCCGCATCAGGTCTTCGCCCATCAGGCGGCGGTTGTCGCCGGCGCGCAAGAGGCCGGGCGGGATACGGATGCGACCCTCGCCAGCGGCTTGTGTCAACTCTTGCGGGGCCACGCTGTCCAGGCCCGCGGGCATGATCGCGCCGGTCATGATCTTGACGCACTGGCCGGGGCCGACGGTGCCCACCCAGGCCTTGCCGGCCAGGGCCGTGCCCACCACGGTCAGCTCGAGCGGCGCGTCGGCGCGCAGCTGCGCGCCGTCAAAGGCAAAGCCGTCCATCGCGGAGTTGTCGTGGGGCGGCACGCTCAGGGGCGAGACAAGATCGTCGGCCAGCACCCGGCCGGCGGCTTCGAACAGGCTGACGCGTTCTCGGCCGGTCACGGGCTCTGCCAGGCGGGCCAGAAACTCGCCCACGGCATCGGCGCGCAGGGCCTGCGGGTCATAGCCCTGCAGCTGCGCCGCAATCTCGTCCAGTGACTTCACAGCGGCTGCTCCAGCTGCCGCAACTCGGCCAGGGTGTTGGCATTGAAGAAGGCGCGCGGGTCATCCCCCGGCAGGTTGAAGGGCACGATGGCGGTGCGGTGCTGCCCCGTCCACGCGTCGATCTTGCGGCCGCCGCCTTCTGTGAAACGCACCAGGCTCTCCAGCAGCTCGCGCTTGAGGAGGCAGAACACGGGCTGGGTGCGCAGGCGGCCGTCTTGCTCGGGCGCGCTGACCATGGCGATCTCGGCATCCTGCGCGGCCAGCGCGGCGGCCAGGCGCTCGACCATGTCCAGCGGAAACAGCGGCGTGTCGCAGGGGACCGTCATCAGGTAGGGCGTTTCGCAGCGCTCCAGGCCGGTCAGAAAGCCCGCCAGCGGGCCGGCGTAGTCTGGCAGCACGTCGGGCCACACCGGCACGCCATAGGCTTCATACGCGGCCAGGTTGCGGTTGGCGTTGATCATGACGCCCGACACCTGGGGCGCCAGCCGCGTGACGGCATACGAAGCCAGGGGAAGGCCGTTGAAGTTCTGCAGGCCCTTGTCCACGCCGCCCATGCGCGTGCCCCGGCCGCCGGCCAGGATGAGCCCTGTGATGAGGGAGGTGTCGATCATGGTGGTGTCAATGCCTCATGCCAAGGCGCGCAGGCTAGCCGCCGATGTAGCTCATTTCGACGCGCCGCCGGCCCTCGCCGGTGTCGGGCTGCAGTTGCCCGCGCAGCTGCGAATAGCGGTCTGCGCGGCCTTGCCAGATGGCGGCGATGGCGCCGGCCAGCTGCTCGTCGGTCGCGCCGCCGCGGACCAGTGAGCGCAGATCATGCCCCTGCGACGCAAACAGGCACAGGTACAGCTGGCCTTCGGTGGACAGGCGCGCGCGGT
>JAZKDA010000077.1:0-18512 GCA_040387815.1 Pseudomonadota bacterium
CATGGCCGCGCTGGCCAGGCCCTGGGCGTCGCCCCAGTCGAAGTAGCCGGCGTAGTCGGCCCCCAGCATGCCCACGTTGCCATCCACTCGGGAGGCCAGCACCGGCGTGCCGCTGCGCACCGCTTCCATGATCACATGGGCCCCCCCTTCCATCGCACTGGTGTGCACCAGCAGGTGGGCGCGCTGGATCGCCTGGCGCGTGCGGCCGTGCGGCAGGCCGCCGAGCCAGCGGTAGCCCGGCGCCGCCGCCTCGGTGGCGCGGGCCTGGTCGGCCCAGTGCGGCTCGGCCGCGTCGCCGATGTGATCGATGCGGATGTCGCGGCGCCCGGCCAGCAGCCGCGCCGCGTCGAACAGGGTCCGCGGACTCTTGACCTCCCGCAGGTGGCCGCACATCACCACGCGCAGCCAGCGGTCTGTCTTGTCGAGCATGCGGCGCGCCGGCGTCGATTGGTAAATCACCCTTGCGTGAGGCCGATGCTCGGCGGCCAGCGCCTTCAGGCCCAGTTGCTGGAGGACCACCAACTGTTGCGAAAGTTGTAACGACTGACGCGCCTCGCCACTGATGGCCAGATCATGGTAGAGGTCGGTGCCGGTCAGCACCACCGCGAGTCCGCGCCGCCCGCGCGCCTGCGCCCAGGCGGCGACCGAATCCGCCGAGCGGCGCGCATGCAAAGCCAGCATGACCGACTCGCCCTGGTCGTCCTGCGGCGACCAGTGCTGCACGATGCGGGCGGTGTGCGTGGGTGCCAGCAGGTGCCGCCAGCGCGCGGCCGTTTGAGCATTGCCGTTGTTGGCGCCCGGCGGGGCGGGGCTTACGATCACGATCAATGGACGCTTTTTCACCGCCCGGTTATAGCGCGCCCGCGCCCGCGCCCGGGCGCGCCGGCCGCGCTTTCGATGCCGCACAGCGCCTGCGCTGCGGTGGACGCGACGATGTTCGCGCGGCGCTGCGGACCGAGCGCGCCCGCACCCTGCGTCTGGCCGCGGCCTATCAAGCGGCGCTCGGGCCGTCTCTGGCGGTGCCGGTGGCTTCGGGCCTGAACCCGCCGCGCTGGGAGCTGGGGCATGTGGCCTGGTTCGAGCAGTGGTGGATCGCGCGCAACCCGCAGCGGCGCCTGGGCGACCTTGCCGACCCCGACGCGCCGCGCCCGGCTTGCGACCTGGCAGGCGGCGACACCTTCTACGACTCCAGCCGGGTGGCCCACGACACCCGCTGGCGCCTGGGCCTGCCCTCGCTGGACGCCACGCTCAATTGGCTGGCGTCAGTGCGCGCCGAGACCCTGCGGCTGCTGGATTCGCTGCCGCCCGATGCCGACGATGCCGCGCTTTATTTCTTCCGTCTGGCCTGCATGCACGAGGCGATGCATGCGGAGGCCGCCTGTTACATGGCTCGTGCGCTCGGTTTCGAAGCCGAGGCGCCGGCGCCCCAGATCCCCCGGGCGCGGGCGGTGGCCGACACCCTTCGGGTCCCGGCCTGCGAGTGGCACCTGGGCAGCGCCGGCCCCGGCTTTGCCTTTGACAACGAACTGCGGGCGCATCCGGTGCCGCTGCGGGCCTTCGAGATCGACGCACAGCCCGTGTCCTGGAGCGGCTGGCAGGCCTTCGTACAGGCCGGCGGCTATGCAGATCGGCGCTGGTGGAGCGATCAAGGCTGGGCCTGGCGCCAGGCCGCTCGGCCTGCCGACCCACAGTTTCCGCAAGGGCCCGCACCCGCCTCGCATCTGAGCCAGTACGAAGCCCAGGCCTGGTGCCGATGGTCCGGCCGCCGCCTGCCGAGCGAGGCCGAATGGGAATGCGCCGCGCTCACCGCGCCGGGCTTTGACTGGGGCGCTGTCTGGGAGTGGACCGCGTCGGCCTTTGCGCCCTATGTCGGCTTCCGGCCGCACCCTTATCGCGATTATTCGCTGCCCTGGTTCGGCACACGTGCTGTGCTGCGCGGCGCCAGCGCGGCCACCTCGGCCTGCATGGCGCACCCGCGCTACCGCAATTTCTTCGAGCCGCACCGGCACGACATCCTTGCGGGCTTTCGCAGCTGCGCCTGAACGCGCCGGGCCGATCGGTTCTAATTCTTGCCAGCCGCTGCCTTTCCACAGCGGCGCTTGTTCATCCAACTTCTCATGACACATTCAACGACTGTTTCCCGTCGCGTCATGCTGGCGGCCACCGCGCTTGCCGGCATTCCCGTCTTGACCTCTCATGCGCAGGGCCGCGCCTTTCGGGTCACCGCCATTCCGGACGAATCGCCCACCGAGCTGGCCCGCAAGGCCGGGCCTCTGATGCGCTACCTGGAGCAGCGGCTGGGCACCAAGGTGGATTACACCCCCGTCACCGACTACGCCGCCGCCGTCGAAGCGCTGGTCAACCAGCAGGTGGACCTGGCCTGGTTCGGCGGCTTCACCTTCGTGCAGGCGCATCAGCGCTCGGGCGGCAAGATGATTCCGCTGGTGCAGCGCGAGGAGGATGAGAAGTTCCGCTCGGTGTTCATCACGACCGAAGCGGACATCCGCGGCCTGGCCGACCTCAAGGGCAAGACGCTGAGCTTCGGTTCGCAGTCCAGCACGTCGGGGCATTTGATGCCGCGCAGCTTCCTGCTGGCCGCGGGCGTCGACCCCGACAAGGACCTGCGCCGCGTGGCCTATTCCGGCGCGCACGATGCCACCGTGGCCGCCGTCGCGGCGGGCAAGGTCGATGCCGGTGCGCTCAACATCTCGGTGTGGGAGCGACTGGTGGCCGACAAGAAGGTCGATGCCGCCAAGGTGCGCGTGTTCTTCACCACGCCGCCTTATTACGACTACAACTGGACGGTGCATGCCGACATGCCGGCGGCCCAGCGCGAACGCCTGACGCGGGCCTTCCTGGATCTGACGCCCGCCACGCCCGCCGGACGCGAGATTCTCGAGCTGCAGCGCGCCACCCGCTTCCTGCCCACGCGGGCCGAGAACTACCGCGGCATCGAGACGGCCGCGCGCAACGCCGGCCTGGTGAAATAGCCCGCGGGCGCCCGAACCTTTGAAGCTCGAACTGCACAGTGTGGCGCTGCGCCACCCCGCGGCCCCGCGCGACGCCGCCCCCGCGCTGGGCCCGCTGGACCTGGTTGTCGGCGCGGGCGAGCAGGTCGCCGTGATCGGGCCCTCCGGCTCCGGCAAGACCACCTTGCTGCACGCCGCCGCTTGCGCGCTGCGCCCGTCGGCCGGCCAGCTTGTGCTCGATGGGCGCGACCCGTGGCGCCTGTCCACCCGCGCCCTGCGGCGTTTGCGCGCTGACCTCTTTCTCGCGCCGCAGGTGCCGCCACTGCCGGCCCGCCAGCGCGTGGTCACCGCCGTGCTGGCCGGGCGCCTGCCGCGCATCGGCCTGTGGGAGAGCCTGCGCAGCCTGCTGGTGCCCACGGCCCTGGCCGAGGCCGATGCGGCCCTCGCCCGCTTCGACCTGGCCGACAAACTGTTCGACCGCGTCGACCGGCTTTCCGGCGGTGAGCGCCAGCGCGTCGGGCTGGCGCGTGCGCTGGTGGCACGGGCGCAATTGCTTCTGGTGGACGAGCCCTTGTCGGCGCTCGACCCGGCGCGCGCCGCCCAGGCTCTGACCTCGCTCACCGGCGCCGCACGCGAGCAGGGCGCCACCCTGCTGTGCACCCTGCACGACGTGCCGATGGCGCTGCGCCACTTCCCGCGGGTGATCGGCCTGCGCGCCGGCGCGCTCGCCTTCGACCTGCCAGCGCAGGCGGTGACGCCCGAGCACCTGCGGGCGCTCTACGAAGGCCGGCTCGACGAGCTCGAAGGGTCCGCTCCCGGGGCCGCGCCGGACGAGGGCGCCGGGCCCGCCCCCGACCCGGCGGTGGTGTACTGCCGCTGACCATGGGTGCCGCCGCTTCATCCTTGCCCATGCCGCGCCGCGACCCGGCCCTGCGCCGGCGCGTGTTCTGGGGTCTGGCCGCCGCCGCTTTGCTGTGGCCGCTGCTGATGGTGGCCGAGTTCCGGCCCTGGCTGCTCTTGACGCCCGACAGCCTGCGCCCGGCGCTGCGTTTTCTGGGCGAGTTCCTCACGCCGCGACTGGATGCCGAGTTCCTGGCGCTGGTGGCGCGTGAGACCTGGCGCACGATCGCCATCGCCACCGCGGGCATGAGCCTGGCCCTGGTGCTGGCAGTGCCGCTGGCGCTGCTGTCTGTGCGTGGCCTGTCGCTGTCGGGCCTGGCCGGGCGCATGGCCTTAGGGCCGGGGCTTGTGCGGTGGAGCGTGCGCGCGCTGCTGGTGGTGCTGCGCAGCGTGCCCGAGTTGATCTGGGCGTTGGTGTTCGTGCGGGTGGTCGGCCTGGGGCCGACCGCGGGCGTGCTGGCCATCGCGCTCACCTATGCCGGCATGCTGGGCAAGGTCTACGCCGAGATCCTCGAAAGCGGCGAGGCGTTTGCCGGTGCGGCCTTGCTGCGCAATGGTGCGGGCCGCTTGCAGGCCTTCTTCTACGGCCTGCTGCCGCAGAACGCGGCCGAACTCACCAGCTACACGGTGTACCGCTGGGAATGCGCCATCCGCTCGTCGGCGGTGCTGGGCTTTGTCGGCGCCGGCGGGCTTGGCCAGCAGCTGGACAACGCCATGAAGATGTTCAGCGGCTCGGAGGTCTGCACGCTGCTGGCGGTCTTCATGCTGCTGGTTGCGCTCACCGACCGTCTGAGCGCGCTGCTGCGGCGTCACCTGGCCTGAACGTTCATGCAAGGCCGCACCCCACCCGCCGACCACGAGGCCCCGCGCTTTCCCGACGCTCTGCGCGCGGCCCGGCTGAAAGGTCTCTTGTTCGTGCTCGCCTTGCTGGCGCTGGTGGGCCTGTGCTTGCATTCGCTCGACCTGCAATGGGCGCGTCTGGTCGCGGGCGACGCGCCGGCGCGCATGGGGCGCTTCCTGGCCGAACTGGCGTCCCCGGCGGTCGACGCCGCATTCCTGGCGCGCCTGCTGCCCGCGACACTGGAGACGCTGGCCATGTCGATCATCGGCACGCTGCTGGCTGTCGTGTTCGGGCTGCTGCTGGCCTTGCCCGCCAGCCGCACCCACGCGGGCGACGCGGCCCGTTGGCGCGGCGCGAGCCGGCTGGTGCTCAATGCCTTGCGCAGCGTCCCCGAGCTGATGTGGGCGGCCCTGCTCATGGTGGCGGCCGGCCTCGGCCCGCTGGCCGGCACCCTGGCCCTGGCGCTGCACACCACCGGCGTGTTGGGGCGGCTGTTCGCCGAGGCCATTGAAAACGCGCCCGAAGGCCCGGGCTTCGCACTGCGCGCGCGGGGCGTGGGCGAGGGCCGGGTGCTGCTGTATGCCACCTTGCCGCAGGTGCTGCCGCAGCTGGTGAGCTACACGCTGTACCGCTGGGAGAACAACATCCGCGCCGCCTCGGTGCTGGGCGTGGTCGGCGCGGGTGGCCTGGGCCAGATGCTGGCCTTTCACCTGGGCCTGTTCCAGATGGCCCAGACCAGCACGGTGCTGCTGGCGGTGCTGGTGCTGGTGCTGGGGGTGGATGGGGCGAGCTACGCGGCGCGGCGGGCGATGTCGCGCTAGCTCGGTTGGCGGCTGCATTGACGGTTGCCGGAGCGGCGGTTACGCTCGTGCGCCAGTTAACCATATGCATGGCTACTCATACGATGAACAACACCCCTGAATTCGAAGGCAAGGTCGCGCTGGTCTCCGGCGCAGCGTCTGGCATCGGCCTGGCGACCACCCGGCTGCTGCTCGCGCGCGGGGCCCGCGTCGCGATGCTCGACATCAATGGCCCCGGCGTTGAGGCAGCCGCCCGCGAGGCCGACCCCACCGGCGCCAAGACGCGCACCTGGTGCGTCGAGATGAGCGATGCCGCGGCGGTCGAGCGCGTCACCGGCGAGGTGGCGGCGCACTTCGGCGCGCTGCACATGGCGGTCAACAACGCCGGTGTGGGCGGTGCCACGCGCGCGCCGCTGGCCGACGCCTCGCTGGAAGACTGGCATCGCGTGGTCGACATCAACCTCAATGGCGTGTTCTACGCCATGCGTGCCCAGATCCCGCTGATGCTGCGCGAGCCGGCCTCGGCCATCGTGAACATCAGCTCGGTGCTGGGCCTGGTCGGCTCGCCTACCTCCCCGGCCTACACGGCGGCCAAGCATGGAGTCTCAGGCATGACGCGCACGGCCGCTCTTGCTTATTCAGCGCGCGGCCTGCGGATCAACGCTGTCGCGCCGGGCTACATCGACACACCGCTGCTGCGCCGGCTCCCGTCTTCAGAGCTCGACCCGATCATCGCCCTGCACGCCGTTGGCCGGCTCGGCAAGCCCGAGGAGATCGCCGAGGCCGTGCTGTTCCTGCTCTCGCCGCGGGCCAGCTTCGTCACCGGCACCGTGCTGGCGGCCGACGGCGGCTTCACGGCGCGGTGAAAAATTTCTAGGCCTTTCCGGCTTGCGCATGCCCCTCCACTGTGTCCCACGCCAGGCGCTGGCGCGGCGTTTTCCAGTAGTAGCTCACGTGCTCGATCAGCCCGGCCGCATTCAGCCGGAACACCACCGCCAAGCGATAGCCGAAAGGCGTGTCACCCTTCTTGGGCTCATAGCGGCTCTCGGCTTCCACCAGGGCGTAGCGGCCTGTCGGATCCTTGAAAGTGAGGGTGGGCGTCCAGCTGAAGGCGTATAGCGGGTCCAGCAGGTCGGCGGACCACTTCAGATAGCCGGCAAGCCCTTGAATCGCATCGGATTCGGCCCCTTCGGGGCCTTCGCGCTGTATGTCCTCGGTGAGAGTCTTGCCCATGCGGGCCCAGTCGCGCGCCTGCAGGGCGGCGACATATTCGTCGACAGCGTTCAATTCGGTCTCCTGACTTGTTGGGTGCACATTCGCGGTCAATCCTACGATCGATCTCGTATGCAAGTCAACGATATGCTTGTGTCCTAAGCACGTTCCTACGCAGGCGTTTGCCGTAGAGATAGCCCTACGTCAAAAAAGGCTTGACCTTGCCATCATGGCAAGGCTTATTGTGAACCTGTCTTTTCGTCACAGGAGTTCACAGTGATCGTTGTTCAAGTCCATGACATGAGCTGCGGCCGCTGTGCCCACGCTCACGCGCGCCCGGGTGGCTGCTGCGGCGGAACGCGCGAGGCTGCCCAAGTTGACCTGGGTCAAGCGAGCGAGCACGCTCGCACCCCATGCTGCGGCTGAAGGTGAGGTGCACTATGAAATCGATTTTTTCCATGATCATCCTGAGTCTGGCGGCGGCCTGCGCATCGGCCCAGCCCACGACCCAGGACCATTCCGCTCACCACCCGCCGGGCACTGCGCCGGTCCAAGGGGTGGCGCCTCCAGCCGCACCGGGTGATGCGCTCAGCGAGCAGATGAAAAAGATGCAGGACATGCGTCAGCGCATGCAAGCGGCCGCCACACCGGCTGAGCGCCGCGCCTTGCTCGACGAACAGATGAAACTGATGCAATCGGGCATGGACATGATGGGTCACATGAGCGCAGGCCACGCCACGGGCGCAAGCATGGGTAGCGGCATGGCCGAGATGATGGGCATGCACCAGCAGATGGAGCGGCGCATGGCGATGATGGAGCAGATGATGCGAATGATGGTCGACCGCGAGGCGGCCGTGCCGCGCCGCTGACACTGGCCGGCCAACCTCAGGAGTGCAGCGATGCAAAGTGAAGCTCACGACCGTCATGCGCATCACGCGCATCATGCCGCGCTGAACGTGACGCCGACCGCGTCGGGCGGCCCCGTCGTGACCGCAGGTCGGGGCAACACCGCCGAGGCCGCCGAATACACCTGCCCGATGCACCCGCAGGTGCGGCAGAAGGGCCCCGGCAACTGCCCCATCTGCGGCATGGCGCTGGAGCCGGTGATCGCCAGTGGTGAGGCCGGCGACAGCCCCGAGCTGCGCGACATGACGCGGCGTTTCTGGATCGGCCTGGTCCTGAGCCTGCCGGTGGTCGTGCTGGAGATGGGCGGGCATGTGCTTGACCTCGGCCACCTGCTGGCGCCGCAAACATTCAACCTCGTCCAGATGGTGCTGGCCACGCCCGTGGTGCTGTGGGCCGGCTGGCCCTTCTTCGTGCGGGCCGTGGCGTCGGTGCGCCACCGCAGCCTGAACATGTTCACGCTGATCGCATTGGGCACCGGCGCGGCCTGGCTTTACAGCATGGCCGGCACACTCGCCCCTGGCTGGTTCCCGCCCGAGTTGCGCGGCGCACACGGCGCTGTGGCCATCTACTTCGAGGCCGCCGCCGTCATCACGGTGCTGGTGCTGCTGGGGCAGGTGCTGGAGCTGCGCGCCCGTGAGAAAACCTCGGGTGCGATCAAGGCGCTGCTGAACCTCGCCCCCAAGACGGCGGTGCGCGTGCGCGCCGACGGCAGCGACGAGACCGTTGCCATCGACACGCTGCAGGTCGGCGAGCTGCTGCGCGTGCGACCGGGTGAGAAGGTGCCTGTGGACGGCCAGGTGGTCGAGGGCCGAGGCACGGTGGACGAATCCATGGTGACGGGCGAGCCCATGCCGGTGGCCAAGTCGCCGGGCGTCAAGGTGACGGCCGGCACGATCAATCAGACCGGCGGCTTCGTGATGCGGGCCGAGAAGGTCGGCGCCGACACGCTGCTGGCGCAGATCGTTCACATGGTGGCGGCCGCCCAGCGCAGCCGCGCGCCCATCCAGCGCATGGCCGACCAGGTGGCGGGCTGGTTCGTCCCGGCCGTGGTGGCGGTGGCTTTGCTCACCTTCGCGGCCTGGATGCTGTGGGGGCCGAGCCCGGCCTTTTCCTATGCGCTGATTGCCTCGGTGGCAGTTCTCATCATCGCCTGCCCCTGTGCCCTGGGCCTGGCCACGCCCATGTCCATCATGGTCGGCGTGGGGCGCGGCGCGCAGCATGGCGTGCTGATCCGCGACGCCGAGGCGCTCGAGCGGATGGAGCGGGTCGACACTCTGGTGGTGGACAAGACCGGCACCCTGACCGAAGGCCGTCCGCGCGTGGTGCATGTGGAGCCGGCGGCGGGCTTCAAGGCCGACGAGCTGCTGCGGCGCCTGGCCAGCGTCGAGCGCGCGAGCGAGCATCCGCTGGCCATGGCGGTGGTGGCGGCGGCGCAAGAACAAGGGCTGGCGCTGCACGACGTCACGGACTTCGACTCGCCGGTGGGCAAGGGCGTGGTCGGTCGCGTCGATGGTGTGGCGCTGGTCAGCGGCGCGGCCCGCTTTCTGGCCGAGCACGGCGTCGATGTCTCGCCGCTGAACGCCGCCGCCGAAGCGCAACGTGCGCGCTCGGCCACGGTGATCTTCGTCGCCTTCGACGGCCGGCTCGCCGGCTTTGTCGCGATTGCCGACCCGATCAAGCCCACCACACCCGCGGCGCTGCAGGCGCTGCGCGAAGCGGGCGTGCGCATCGTCATGCTCACCGGCGACGGCCGCACCACGGCGCAGGCGGTCGCGCGCGAGTTGGGCATCGCCGAGGTGGAGGCCGAGGTGTTCCCGCAGGACAAGGCTGCCATCGTGCAGCGCCTGCGTGCGCAAGGCCGCGTGGTGGCCATGGCCGGCGACGGTGTGAACGACGCCCCCGCGCTGGCGGCGGCCGAGGTCGGCATCGCCATGGGAACGGGCACGGACGTGGCCATGGAGAGCGCGGGGGTGACGCTGCTCAAGGGCGACCTGATGGGCATCGTGCGGGCGCGCCGCCTGTCGCGCGCCACCATGCGCAACATCCGCCAGAACCTGTTCCTGAGCTTCGTCTACAACGTGGCCGGCGTGCCGCTGGCCGCTGGTGTGCTGTATCCCTTCTTCGGGCTGTTGCTGTCGCCGGTGGTGGCGGCCGCGGCCATGGCGCTGTCGTCGGTGAGCGTGATCGCCAACGCGCTGAGGCTTCGGACAGTGAAGGTTGATTGATCAGCGATACGTCGCCAGGTGGATGCTGGTCTCTGAGTTGCGGATGCCGCCGATCAGGCGGACGCGCTCGAGCACCTCGGACAACTCGGCCATCGAGCGGACCTCGATCTCGGCCAGCAGATCCCAGCGGCCATTGGTGTCGTGCAGGGCCGCCACCCCCGGCTCGCCCAGCAGGCTGGCGATCACGCGCCGGGTCTGGTTGCCTTCGACCTGAATCCCCATCCAGGCGCGAATGCGCCCGGGCTCGGCCTGCGGCCGCAGCTTGACGGTGTAGCCGACGATCACCTGCTGGTCTTCCAGTTTTCGCAGGCGGTTGGTCACCGTGCCGCGCGACACCCCGAGCTTGTGCGCGAGGTCGGCCGCGCTCATGCGGGCGTCGTGGCGCAGCAGGGCGATCAGCCTCTGGTCGGTGTCGTCGATTGAGCGAGTCGGCATCTAAGCCTCCCGAAACGGCGGAAAAATGGCCAGACGGCCCCATTCTTGCCGATTCTCATTGCCGCGGGGGCTGCCGAAACTGCCTTTATGGCCCCCGCTGCTTCCACACTTTTTCTCGACGTCGCCGACGTGGCGGCCATCGTGCGCCGGCGCGGCCTGGCCGAATGCATCGAGGGCATCGCCGACAACATCCGCGAGGATTTCCTGCACTGGCCGCGGTTTGACAAGTCGGCCCGCGTCGCCAGCCACTCTGACGCCGGCGTGATCGAGCTCATGCCCATTTGCGACGCCAGCACCTACAGCTTCAAGTACGTCAACGGCCACCCGGGCAACACCCGGTACGGCCTGCCGACGGTGATGGCCTTCGGTGTGCTGGCCGACGTGCGTACGGGCCTGCCTCGCCTGGTGAGTGAACTGACCCTGGCCACCGCCCTGCGCACCGCCGCCATGTCGGCCGTGGCCGCGCAGGCGCTGGCGCGGTCCGACAGCCGTGTGATGGCGCTGATCGGCAACGGCGCGCAAAGCGAGTTCCAGGCCCTGGCCTTCCAGCGTCTGCTGGGGATCCACGTGCTTCGTCTGCACGATGTGGACCGCGCCGCCATGGCCCGGCTCATGCGCAACCTGGGCGCCAGCGGCCTGCGCCTGGTGCCCTGCGCCAGCGCCGCCGAGGCCCTGCGCGGCGCGCACATCGTCACCACCGCCACCGCCGACAAGACCCGCGCCACCATCCTCACGCCAGCGATGATCGAGCCTGGCATGCACATCAATGCCATCGGCGGCGACTGCCCGGGCAAGACCGAGTTGCACGCGCAGGTACTGCGGCGGGCCCGGGTGTTCGTGGAGTACGCGCCGCAGACGCGCATCGAAGGCGACATCCAGCAGATGCCGGCGGACTTTCCCGTCACCGAGTTGTGGGAGGTGCTGGCCGGCCGGGCGCCGGGCCGCACCCACGATCTGCAGGTGACGGTGTTCGACTCGGTCGGCTTCGCGCTGGAGGATTTTTCCGTCTTGCGCTACCTGCACGACGCCGCCACCGCGCTGGGCCTGGGCCGGCCCCTTGACCTGGTGCCGCGCCTGGCTGACCCCAAGGACCTGTATGCCCTTATCGGCCCGTCGTCGTCGCTTGAGTACCCGCTGGGCGAGCTTGAAGCGCCGCGCCTGGCAAGCGCACGATGAACTCGGCGCCGCACCCCAGGCCGTCGCTGCGCACCTCGATCGTTCCGCCGTGCAGCGCCACCAGCCCGCGGCTGAGCGCCAAGCCGATGCCCAGGCCGCCGTCCGAGCGGTCGATCGCCGATTTCACCTGCGAGAACATGGTGAAGATGCGCTCCTGGTCCGCAGGCGCCAGGCCGATGCCGTTGTCCTGAACGCGCAGGACAGCATCGTGGCCCTCCACGCCGCCGCGCAGCGCGATGCGCCCGCCCGCGTCGGTGTACTTGGCCGCGTTGGACAGCAGGTTCGACAGCACCTGCGCGATGCGCACCGGATCGACCCGAACCCGCACCGGCGTGTCTGGCAGGTCGACGCGCAGCACATGCTGCTTGGCATCGAGCGCGGCCGCCGCGGGTTCGATGGCGGCGGTGACCACCTCCCGCAAGTCCACATCGTCCAGCCGAAGCTCGATCTTTCCCCTTGAAATGCGCGCGACGTCCAACAGGTCGTCAATCAGCGTCGTCATGTTGCGTACCTGGCGCACGATCACATCGAGGGCCCAGTCTCGCCGCTGCGGCGACGCGTGCTCCATGCCCGCCAGCATGGCCGCTTGACGGATCGGCGCCAGCGGATTGCGCAGCTCGTGCGCCAGCGTGGCGAGGAACTCGTCCTTGCGTTGATCGGCTTCCTTCAGGGCCAACGTGGCGCGCACCTGGTCGGTGACGTCGTGCCCCTGGACGAAGATGCCGGTGACCCGCTGGTCGCGGTCGACCACGGGCTGGTAGACCAGGTCGATGAAGTGTTCGACCGTCGGCCCCCCGGGCACCGGCTGCATGAGCAAGGGCACTCCCACACCGACCAGGGGCTGGCCCGTCTTGAGGACACCGTCGAGGATGTCGAGGAAATTCTGGTCGCGGATCTCGGGCAAGGCGTCGGATACCGTCTTGCCCAGCACGTCGCGGTGACCGACCAACTGCAGGTAGGCCTTGTTCACCATCTCGAAGACATGGGTCGGCCCACGCAGCAGGGCGACGAAGCCGGGGGCGTTGTCGAACCACTGCCACAGCGTCCTGGCCGCGTCCTGGGCCTGCGCGATGAGCCGGTCTCGCTCGCGTTCGGCGTTTACCGTGTCCGTCTCTTCGCGGCAAGCGCAGAACATGCCGCCGATACGGCCGTCTTCCATGTAGATGGGGCTGTACGACCAGGTGAAGTAAGCCTCCTCGGTGTAGCCCTTGCGCTCCATCACCAGCGGCACCCGCTCGTTCCAGGTCGCCTCGCCGGTGCGCATCACCGTGTCGGCTTGGGGGCCGACCACGTCCCAGATGTCCTGCCAGGCTTCCTTCGCCGGCCGGCCGAAAGCGCCCGGATGGCGATTTCCGAGCATGGGGGCATAGGCATCGTTGTAGATGCTCACCAGGGAAGGGCCCCACCACACGAACATCGGAAAGTGCGAATTCAGGCAGATGCTCACCGCGGTGAGCAGGCTTTGCGGCCAGCCGTCCAGGGGGCCGAGGTCGGTGGCGGCCCAGTCGGTGGATTGGAGCAGGGCGCCGCATTGCGGTGATGCGCGAAACAAGGGCATGAGGCAATGATGCCCCGACCATTCGTCACTTCAACGAACGAATGTATTTTGTTGATGGTTACTGGCCTTGAATCACTATGATGTGGGTACTTTCATTTGCAGAAAGGGTGTGCCCCATGGTTGATCGGACGTCTGGCGTCTCGGCGCCGTCGCATCTTTCGGGCGCTGTGGCGACGCCCCAAACGGGGAAGCTGGGCGAGCACGAGGTCCGCCAGGTGCCGGCCGGTGCGCCCCGGGTTTCGGCGGGCGGGTGGCTGGCGAGCATTCGCAGTCTGCCTGGCCGGCTCGTGCAGTGGGTGCAGGCTGGCTACGCCCGAACCGACTTTGCCTGCCGCAGAGCGGAGGAAAGCGTCTCTCGGGCGCTGGGTTCCTTGAGCCGGGAATTGGCCAGACCCCGTCCGGAGCGCGCCGCCGTCCGCGACATGCTTGCCAAGGTCGCCACTGCGGCGCAGCCCCTTGAGGCGCGCGGCATCGCAAACGACCGAACAACGGCCGCAGCAGCCCGGATCGTCTCCGGACTGGACCTGAAGCACCGTGCGTCGCTCCTGGCCGGTGTGAACGGCGCACTCAAACAGGGGGGCGACCAGCCCGCGGTTCTGACGTCGATCAAGCGCGCGCTCGATGATTCACGGCCGCAAGCGTCGTCTGCTGGATTGGAGGCGCTCAGGGCGGAACTGGTGGATCTGAGGGCAAAGATCGACGAGTGCCAGGCCGGCGAGGCCGCCATCGACGACGGCGCGCCCGAAACGGACGCGGACTACAGCGAGGCGCGCGAGAACGGGGTCCGTCTTGGCGTCACCAACGTGTTTCTCAAAGACGTTGCCCGTGCGCACTTCACTTTTGAGGACTCGGATTCTTCTCAGACAAGCTTGACGCGCTGGAGCGGAAGCGGCGGCAAGTCAGTTTCAAGAGAGGAGGCCGTCGAAGGGGCCCAGGCGTTGAGCCGGCTGTTGGGACACAACAGAAAAATGCTCATGGCAGTCACCTCATGCGCCCAAGGCATCTTCGCCCCCTTATTGTTGACAGCGTTCTCCAAGCCGATGACGTTGCATGACGATTCATTGGCCATACCCATGGCGCAGGCCGGCTTGGACGCGGGAGGAGCCCAGCTCAACGACAAGCACTGGACGATTCAAAAGCGGCCGGACGGCAGCGTTTTGGTGCGCGCAGAAATGATCCAGCAACTCAACCAGGTGCAAGTCCTCGAAGGGCCCAGCCTGGACCCGGGCCGTCCAACGCATGCCATCAAGCCGACCAGCATTGCCTATGCGCTGGAAGTGAGAGTGGATACCGAGGGCCGCTTCACACCGGTCAGTGCAGCCATCAGCATGGGCAAGATCGAGCTGATCTGAGGCCACCTGTAACTCGACGCGTTTGTTTCAAGCGCCATACACATGCCGCACGCGTGCGACCTAGCATGGGCTTTCTCCCGCAGATCAGGGAAAGCCTTTCATGCGCCACAGCCGTTCCGAACACACCCGCCTTGCCGCGGCCCAGCAGGACGTTTCACGCGCCGAGGCCGACTACGAGCGTTTTCGCGATGCCTACCTCGAGATCGCCAGGAACGAGCCGGGCCATGAAGTGGCGCTGGCCATGATCGGCGCCGACATGGACCGCGCGCACGCCCGGCTGCAGGCTTTGATCGGCCTGCCGACCTTGCCCTTCACACACGAACCCAGCATGGTGATGCGGCGCGAAGCGCAGCGAATCTCACATGATGAAAGCTAGTGGCCCCTCACAGGACACGCATGGCCACCCATCCCAATGAACCCCAGGCCGACGAGGACGGCGGCTGCGATCCGTCGGACCAGCCCAACACGTCTCGCCTGCCGATTGAGCCGGAATTCCTGCCGCAGGGATTGCCCGACGAGCCCGAGGAAGGCGG
This sequence comes from Pseudomonadota bacterium, assembly GCA_040387815.1. Lineage (GTDB taxonomy): Bacteria > Pseudomonadota > Gammaproteobacteria > Burkholderiales > Burkholderiaceae_C > Ramlibacter. The sequence goes on from JAZKDA010000077.1 coordinate 14,908, forward strand.
CGCCAAGCCCCATCCGCACCGTCCGCCCGCGTGACGAGGGGGCGGCAGGTGACAGGATTCGCGTAAGCTCGGCCGCAAGTGAGCGGGCGGGTGTCAGGGTCTGACACAATCCTCATCACATTTACACGGTCAGGCCATGCAAGCAGTTTCCGACGAGGCAGAAAAACCCACGATCCTGGTGGTCGACGACACGCCCGAAAACCTGATGCTGATCAGCGATCTGCTCAGGAAGAATTTCAACGTGAAGGTCGCCAACAACGGCCAGCGTGCCCTGGTGCTCGCCACCACCGGCGTCGTGCCGCACCTGGTGCTGCTCGATGTGAAGATGCCGGGGATGGACGGCTACGAGGTCTGCCGGCAGCTCAAGAGCGACCCGGTGACGCGAATCATCCCCGTGGTGTTTCTCACGGCCATGGGGGCGGCGGAAGACGAAAGAAAAGCCATCGAGGCGGGCGCCGAGGGTTACCTGACCAAGCCAGTCAGCGCAGGCAAACTGATGAGCATCATCAAGACCCTGCTCCCATCTCATCTTCCATAGTCGCATCGCCCAGCCGGCCCTGGCTGTCGTCGTCTTCGCCGCCATGCAAGGGCGCGGCCTTGGCCAGCGCCATCCACACGCCGAAGGGCAGGGCGCAGCGCTCGCGCCGGATCGCCGGGCGCGCCAGCACCAATCGCTCGCCTTGCGCCAGCAGCACGCCGCATTCGGGCGGAATCTCCTCGGGCTGCGCGACGGCGCGGCCCCGGCGGTCCTGGCCAAGCACGTACCAGCATTCGCCCAGGTGCAGGTAGGCGGCGCGCTTGGCGCTCTTGCGCAGGTCGGCCAGCAGGTCCGAGCGTTGCACCTTGATCTCATGCACGATCGGCTCGACATACTCGGCCACCGTGGTGTTGCGGATCGAAAACACATCGGGGCGGGCCACGCACCACACCGGCGGTCCTTCTGCGCTCACCGGTACCTGCGCCCGCAGACCCAGGCCGCACCAGGCGATGCGGCCTGCGCGGGCCATCTCGCGCGCGACCAGGCGCACCAGCGCCTCGTGCTGGGATAGCGCGGCCCGGTTGCCGGCCATCTGAGCCGCCACATGCGCGATGCCGGCATCGGTCAGGCGCACCACATCGTGGCCGCCGGGTTGACGCACCGCGCGCTCGAGCAGCCCGGCCGCCAACAGCTCCAGTTCGATGCCGTCCTGGCAGGGCCAGCCGGCTGAGCGGTACACCTCCCGCAGCCGCCGGGCGTGGGCTCGGCCGATCGGGGGCGGTGGGCAGGCAAGGGGTGCGGCGGACATGGTCAGAGGCATTGCGCCGAAAGCGGGCCATCGGCTGCTCAGTGTAGAACGGCATGCCCATCCGGAACCACGCCACCCACCGACATCCCTGTCCGTCGGGGGACTACACCGCCCGCCTGTCCTGCTGACGCAGGATCACCCATCACCGACTCCGAGGGGTGCCCGGAATGTGCGGTTTCACACAATACACGAGGGATAGACGTGATCACTGAACGCCAGAAGCCGGAAACAGCGGGGAGCGCGCGATGAACGCCGCGCACACGGGCACGGCCCCCGACTTCGACGCACGGGCCTTCCTTCACGTGGCCACGCATGGCGCGGGCCTGCGCAGTCACGCCGAACTGTGGCGCTGGTTGCGTGATGACGTGCAGGCGATCCTGCCGCATGAGCTGTTGATCACGGCCTGGGGCGACTTTCAGCGTGGCGACGTGCAGATGGATCTGGTGTCCAGCCTGCCCGGACTGCGTACGCTCGAATGCCGTGCTGCGCGCCTGCTTCCACTGATGAGCTACCTGCGCGACTGCTGGGCTGCCGCGCAGCACGCGCCATGCCAGGTCGACGTGCGCGGGTGCGCCGATCTGTTTGCCGCGCCCGACAACGGCTGGGCCCCAGGCCATGCGATCAGTTTCATGCGCACGGCGGTGGTTCACGGCGCGCGCGATGCGCGTACGGGCGGCGAGCGGGTCTTCGCGGCCTTGAGCGGTCGGCCGCGGACCGCGGGGAGCTCACCGCAAGTGCTCAAGATGCTGATGCCCTTTATTGACATGGCGCTGCGCGGCATGCCCTGCGTCGCGCCGACCCGCCAGGCGCCTCCGTCGCGCACCGAGCGCGAGGAGATGACGGCGCTGGTGGGCGGCCCCCTGACGGCACTGAGCGAGCGCGAACGGCAGATCATGGTGTGGGTCGCCATGGGCAAGACCAACCCCGAGATCGGCTCGATCCTGAGCATCAGCGAGTTCACGGTGAAGAACCACATGAAGAGCATCTTCACCAAGCTGGATGTGACCAACCGCGCCCAGGCGGTGGCCAAGCTCACTCGGCTGCATTCCCATGCGTGAAGCGCCTACCCTGCTGGCATCGGTGCACCGACCGGCGGCCTGGTCGGTGCCGGCCGAGAGCCGGTTGTTGCGCGAGCTCGATGTGCTGGTGGAGCCGGCCATGCGGGTGTTCTCGCTGTGGGCACTGGTGTGGTGGTTCGAGGGGGCGCTCACGCCGATCTGGCTGGTCGCTTCGGTGCTGGCCTTCGCGCTGTCGTACCCGGGGCGCAGCCTGCTGCGCGCGCCGGCGCGCCGGGTGGTGTCGACCGTGCTGGTCGACTGGGCCTGGATCGCCGGCCTGCTGCTGGCCACCGCCTTCGCCACCGGCTATCTGTCGTCGCTGCCGGCCTCGGTGGTGGGTCACTGGCTGTGGTTCGCGCCCGCTTCGCAACTGCTGGCGCACTGGGCGCTGCGCCGGGCGGCGCCGCACCTGGTGCGGCTGCAGGGGCCGCCGCTGCGGGCGGTGGTGGTGGGCCTGAACGAGCAGGGTGTCGTTCTGGCCGACCGGCTGGCCGGCGAGCGCGATGCCGGCATCGAACTGGTGGGCTACTTCGACGACCGTGCCGACGGCCGCCATGGGCGCAACGCCGCGCACCGCTATCTGGGCCGGCTGTCGGACATTGCGGCGTTTGTGAAGATTCACCGCGTCCAGCTGATCTACCTGTCGCTGCCCATGGCCTCGCAGCCGCGCATCAAGGAGTTGCTGGACGCGCTCAAAGACACCACGGCTTCGGTGTACTTCGTGCCCGACATGTTCGTCACCGACCTGATCCAGGGCCGGCCCGATTCGGTCTGCGGCATGCCGGTGATCTCGGTCTGCGAGACACCTTTCCGCGGGCCGGCCGGTCTGCTCAAGCGGGGCAGCGACATCGTGCTGGCGTCCTTGATCCTGCTGCTCATCTCGCCGGTGTTGTTAGGCATCGCCCTGGCCGTGAAGCTCACCTCCCCTGGGCCGGTGATCTTCCGGCAGCGCCGCTACGGGCTGGACGGGCAGGAAATACTGGTCTACAAGTTTCGCTCGATGCGGGTGGTGGAAGACGGCGACGTGATCCGGCAGGCCAGCGCCGACGACGACCGCGTCACCCCGCTCGGGCGCATCCTCCGGCGCACATCCATGGATGAGCTGCCGCAATTCATCAACGTGTTGCAGGGACGGATGAGCATCGTCGGGCCGCGCCCCCATGCGGTGGCGCACAACGAGTTCTATCGCTCGTTGATCAAAAGCTACATGGTGCGCCACAAGGTCAAGCCCGGAATCACGGGCTGGGCGCAGGTCAATGGC
>JAZKDA010000077.1:18522-22984 GCA_040387815.1 Pseudomonadota bacterium
GAAAAGATGGAAGGGCGCATCCGTTACGACCTTGACTACCTGAGGAATTGGTCGCTTCGCCTTGACCTTCACATCATCTTCCGTACGATCAAGCTCGTCTTTCGTGACAGCGCGGCGTATTAGGGCCGCACCAGCGCGCTAGCCCGAATGAGCCATTGTTGTGGTGGCCTCGTTTGAGCACCATTGGGGCGTGGTTGTCACGAAGGGCGAGCCTGGCCCAGGACAGGGCTGACAACCATAAAGAGGAACGAAGTGAAGAAGAAACTGAAGATCGCGCTGATACCCACCATCTGCCTGGCAGTCGGATCGCTCGCGCAGGCGCAAAACCGCGAGACCGGCGACACACTGCAGTTTCGCGCAGGGGCGGGCATAGAGCGCGATTCCAACGTGGTTCGGGCCCCCAGCAAGGTGGCGGACACCATCGCCACCGCATCGGTCGGCGCCCGCTATGACAAGCAGATCAGCCTGCAACGCATCCTGCTGGACGTCGAGGCCGCCACCTTCAAGCACCAGGACCTGAGCAGCCTGAACTACAGCACCCTCAACTACAACGCCGCCTGGAACTTCGCGATCACGCCGAGCTTTCGGGGTGTGCTGAGCGCCGACCGGCGGCAAAACCGCGACCTCACCAACGCCACCGGCGGCGTGACCGAATCGTTCATTCGCACCGAGCGCAATGAGGTGCTCAAAGGCACCTACACCACCGGTGCCGGCTGGCTGGCCCAGGCGGGCCTGTCCCATCGCCAGAGCGTCAGCGAGAACCCGCGCTCGCTCGAGGCCACACCCAGCGTGAACAGCGCCACCTTCGGCATCGGCCGGGAACTGCCCTCGGGCACTTCGCTGATCGGCGAGTTCCGCCATGGCAAGGGCAGCTATGACAACGTGGGCGTGGGCAACGATTTCACCGAGCGCGAGTACGCCCTGGTGGCCCGCTACCCGGTGTCGGTTCGCACCCTCATCGAAGGGCGCATCGGCCGCCTCGACCGCGAGCACGATGCAGCGCCCCAGCGCGACTTCAGCGGCACCATCGGCAGCCTGCGCGCCAGCTGGGAGATCACCGCCAAGACTCGCCTGGCCGGTGGCTTCTCGCGCGAGCTGGGCAGCTACGAATTCGGCAACGGCGGTTCGGTGCGCGCCAACCGCTTGTTCATCGAGCCGGTCTGGAAGCCCACCGAGAAAACCGCCGTGCGCTTGCGCTATCAGCGCGAGACGCGCGACTGGGACGTCGCCGGCGGCGGCACCATCGATGCGGGCCGCTCCGACCGCGTGAACGCCGCCTCCGCCGCCTTCGAATGGGAGCCGCGCCGCAATCTTCTGGTGACCACCGCCTTGCGCAGCGAACGCCGCAGCTCGAACGTGGCCGCCTATGACTACAAAGCCACCATCTTGTCACTGGGAGCCCGCTTCACGTTCTAGCCATTGTCAGTGGCGGGTTGCGGGTCGTACATAACTAATTCATCGCTCAGGGAGACCCTCATGACCAAGCAGCTTCGCCTTTCCATTGTGGCCACCGTGGCCGCCTGCGCCCTGGCGGCGCAGGCCCAGGTTCCGCCGCCCCGGCCCACGCCGGCGCAGGTGGCGCCCAGCGGGCCGGCCGCCGGGCCCGAATACCGGCTGGGCGCCGGCGACTCGATCCGGATTCAGGTGTTCCAGAACCCGGACCTCACCGTCGAGGCCCGCGTCTCCGAGAACGGATCGATCAGCTATCCGCTGATCGGCACCGTGCAACTGGGCGGCCTGTCCATCGGCGCGGCCGAAAAGAAGATCGCCGACGCGCTGGTCAAGGGCGGGTTCCTGCGCTCGCCGCAGGTCAACCTCAACCTGCTGCAGGTGCGCGGCAACCAGATCGCGGTGCTGGGCCAGGTGCAAAAGCCCGGGCGCTTTGCCCTGGAGACCTCCAACGTGCGCGCCAGCGAGATGCTGGCGGCCGCGGGCGGCACCACCCCGCAAGGCGACGACGTGCTGGTGGTCACCGGCACGCGCGGCGGGCAGCAGTTTCGCCGCGTCATCGACATTCCTTCGCTGTTCACGCGCGCGCGGCCCGACGACGACATCGTCCTGCAGGCCGGCGACACGCTGTTCGTCAACCGCGCGCCCACGTTCTATATCTACGGCGAGGCCCAGCGCCCCGGCCCCTACCGGGTCGAACGCGGCATGACCGTGATGCAGGCCCTGGCCGCTGGCGGCGGCATCACACCGCGCGGCAGCCAGAACCGCCTGAGGCTGCACCGGCCCGGCCCCGACGGCGCGGTGGTCGAGACCACGCCCAAGCTCACCGACCTGGTGCAGCCCAACGACGTGATCTTCGTGCGCGAGAGCATCTTCTGATCACGCGGCCAAGACCATGACCCCCTACCAGCTCTATACCATCCTGCGCGCCCGGTGGCTCACCGCGCTGACCATCCTCCTGGCCACACTGGTGCTCGCCGCCGGCTACATCCTGCTGACCCCGCGCGAGTACACCGCCCGCGCGCCGGTGCTGGTGGACGTGCAGGCCAACGAGATCGGCGGCGGCTACTCGCCGGCCTTGCTCACCTCCTACATGGCCACCCAGATGGACGTGGCGCGCAGCGACCGCGTCGCCGAACGCGTGCTCGATGCCCTCAAGGCCGATCCGCCCCAGGCGCTGCGAGAGCCCTTGGTCGCGACCGATCCCGAAGGCCAGCGCCGCGAGCGCCTGAAGGCCCTGCAGGACAATCTCAGCATCAAGCCGGCGCGCGAGAGCAACATCATCAACATCGGCTGGACCGGCAGCACCGCCGCCGAGGCGGCGCGCGTGGCCAACCTGTTCGCCCGTGTCTATGTCGAAACCGCGCTCGACCTCAAGACCAACCCGGCCAAGCAGGAGTCTGTCTGGTTCGACGAGCAGGTGGCGGCGGCCCGCCAGAAGCTCGAGCAGGCGCAGGCCAAGCTGACCGAGTTCCAGCAGCGCACCGGCATCGTCGGCGAGGACATGGGCGACCATGAAATGGCGCGCCTGACCACGCTGGCCACGCAACTGGCACAGGTGCAGGCCTTCAACACCGACGCGCAAAGCCGGCGCGGTGTGCAGCGCGACACCGTTGCCGACGTGATGCAAAGTCCCCTGGTCAATGGCCTCAAGGCCGATGTCGCGCGGCTCGAGGGCCAGCTTCAGCAGGCCGCGGCCACGCTGGGCCCACGCCATCCGCAGATGCAGCGCCTCGAAGCCGAACTGGCGTCCACCCGCTCGCGTCTTGCCTCCGAATCGCGCACCATCGTCACCTCGATCGACACCAGCTTCCAGGCCGGCCGCGCAAGGGAGCAGGAGCTCCTGGCGCAACTCAATGCCCAGCGCGCCCGGGTTCTTGCGGTCGGCAAGGACCGCGGCCTGATGTCGCTGCTGCGCCAGGATGTTCAGGTGGCGCAACAGGCCTACACGCAGGTCACCGACAACGCCGCCAAGATGCGTCTGCAGTCGGTGGTCACCACCACCAACGTGCGCCCGCTCAATCCGGCGGCCGAGCCCTCTACCGCCAACGGCCCGAGCCGCAAGCAGGCCTTGCTGGTCGCCGGCCTGGCCGGTCTGGCGCTGGCCTTCGCCGGGGCACTGCTGCTTGAGCTGCTCAATCGCCGGGTTCGCTCGATCGACGACGTCATCATGGCCACCCAGTTGCCGGTGCTGGCCAGCGTGCCGGCTTCCAACAGCGCCTACGCGGCGCTGCCCGGCGCCCGCCGCCGACTTGCCTTGTCCCACGGGAGTGCCACATGAACAGCCGCGTCCTTGCGATGCCACGAGAGCCCGAGCACGCCCTGACCGTCACGCGCGAGGCCAACCTGCCCATCGGCGCGTTGCTCGTCGATGGCGGCCGCATCAGTTTCGAGGACGCCGAGCGCATCCACGAGTACCAGGAGCGCACCGGCCAGCTCTATGGCGAAGCCGGGATCGAGATGGGTCTGCTCACCCCGCAGGACGTGCGCCTGGCGCTGGCCGTGCAGTTCGGCCACATCACGCTGCCGCGCGAGTCGGCCCTGAGCCCCGAGCTGATCGCCGCCTGGCAACCCGACAACCCGGCGGTGGAGCACCTGCGCTCGCTGCGCACCCAGCTCATGCTGCGGTGGTTCGAGAACGATGCCCGCCATAGCGCCCTGGCCGTGCTCAGCCCGGGCAAGGGCGAGGGCCGCAGCTACATCACCGCCAACCTGGCGGTGCTGTTCTCCCAACTGGGCAAGCGCACCCTCGTGATCGACGCCGACCTGCGCAACCCCAGGCAGCATCGCATCTTCGGTATCCCCGGACGCGTCGGCCTGTCGTCCGTGCTGGCCGGGCGCAGCGGCATCGACTCGGTGGTCGAGATCAAAGGCGTGCCGGGCCTGTCCCTGCTGCCGGCCGGCGTGACGCCTCCCAATCCGCAGGAGCTGCTCGCGCGCGACGGCCTGTCCCGTCTGCTGTCATCCTTGCGTTCGAGCTACGACGTCATCCTGGTGGACACACCGGCCGCGT
>JAZKDA010000077.1:22994-31703 GCA_040387815.1 Pseudomonadota bacterium
ACCGTGGCGGTCAAGGCCGGCGCCGCCCTCATCGTGGCTTGCCGCGACAGCAGCAGCGTCAACGCGGTCTCCTCGCTCGATTCCCAGTTGCGGCAGTTCGGGGTGGTGCTGGTGGGAGCCGTGCTCAACGGATCCGGCAAGACATGAGGCTGTGCGCCGACCCCTGCGGCGGCGATTGGCTGCCGCGTTGGAACGACCTGGTGCGGGTGATCGCGCGCGTGCACTCGCCGCGTGGCGAGCGCCAGTTGCTCGACTGGCTGGCCGATCCACCACAAGAGCCGGTCGTGGTCGCCTTCGTCAATGCCCATGCCATGAACAGCGCCGCCACCAGCCGGCGCTTTTTCGAGGCGCTCATATGCGCTGACGTGGTGCTGCGTGACGGCATCGGCATGGCGCTGCTGATGACCCTGCTGAACCAGCGGCCAGGGCTGAACCTCAACGGCACCGACCTCATTCCGAAGATCATGCGCCGGCATGCGGGCCAGACCATCGCGTTGTTCGGCACCCAGGACCCATGGCTGTCGCGGGCGCGGCAGACGGTCTCGCTGCGCATCGCGCCGGGCTCGGCCTGCGTGGCGGCCCATGGCTGTCATGACACGGCCGCCTATGTGCGGCTGGCGACGATGCACCGCCCCGGCCTGATCGTGCTGGGCATGGGCATGCCCCGGCAGGAGGAGGTGGCCGTGGTGCTGCGCGCGGCGCTGGGCTACCCCTGCGTCATCGTGTGCGGCGGGGCGATCATCGACTTTCTGGGCGACAAGACCTCGCGCGCGCCGGCGTGGATGCGGCGCTTCGGGCTGGAGTGGGCCTACCGGCTGGCGCTCGAGCCCAGGCGCCTGTTCCAACGCTATGTGGTGGGCAATCCGGTGTTCGTGTCGCGGGCCTTGAAGCTGACGGCCATGAGCTGGCGGCAGGTCGGGTGCACACGGGCGGCGGCTTGAATTCCTCCGCGCCTTGTTCCTGAGTCTCAAGGCACCGCTTGCAGCAAGCGGCCCACCAGCGCCGGCAGGGTCCGCAGGTCCTTCATCACCGCCCATGCTCCCGGGCCGAAACTTCGTTGCGCGAGTCGCCCGTCAACCTGCCCCTGCTCGGACTCGACAAGCAAGGCGCGCACGCCGACCCCGCTGCGCTGCGCCTCGCCGACCGCACGCTTGAGATCCCCCGGCAAGTACCGTGGATCCGCCTCGTCGATGTCATGCGGGGCGCCGTCGCTGAGCATCAACACCATGGGACGCCGGGCAGCCGGCGCGGCCCGGCTGCGCGCCGAGGCGGCGGCATGGCGCAGTGCCGCGCCCATGCGGGTCGAGCCGGCGGCGCGCTGCGCCAGGCAACGCTCGATCACCGAGCGTGCATCGGCCGCCTCGTCCCAGCCCTTCAGGATCCCCACCTCGACCCGCTGGCGCCCGTGGGAACAAAAGCTCATCACCTCGGCGCAATGTCCAGCCCATTCAAGTGCCTGCGCCGTGGCCAGGGCCACCGCCAACAGGTCATCGAGCAGGGCCGATCCGCCCACTGGGGCTTGACCGGTGGAAAGAGAGGCATCCACGAGGAGCAGGACGGCGAGCGGGCTGTGTGGCATGACGATGCGGCGGTAGATGTCGGGAGCCGGGGGCTGGCCGGCGTTGCGCCGGACGAGCACATCGACCAGGGCCATGGAATCGAACTCGTCGCCCCACGGTGCGCGTCCGCGGGCCTGACGAGGTCCGTGGCAAAGCTTCGCCAGCCCTTGGCGCAACTGGCGCTCCAGACCGGCGTGCGGCAATGGCAAGGCGGCCCGGACCGCCGGACCGCCCGCAAGCCGCTCGCGCACGCCGCACCAGTCCCGGCGGTAACGTCCGATGCGCGCATCCCATTCCGGGTAAAGGCGCAGCGGCGCCTCGGGCCCAAGCGGTCGCGGGGCATCGTCGGCCGACGGAACATGCTGGCCGGGTTCGACAGCGGGGTTCCGGTCAGCGCCAAGACGGGTATCCGATGCCGGCGCCTCATCGGGAAGCCACATCCAGGAGTTGTCGTCGCGGTAGGCCGGATGCACGCCGTACGAACCCGGGTTGAAGGGCAATCGCATCTGCCCGGCCTCGTTGCCCAGGCGTGACGCCAGAGCGCGCACCGCCTCGGGTGTGTGCGCGCTCAAGTCGCCATGGCCGGCGTCGAAGAACGCTGCGCGGACGCGGCGAACCCAGGGATGCGGATCGCTTGTCCGCGGATCAAGCAGGGCGCGGGCGACCCGCGAGAGCAGCGCCTCGAAGCCCGTGCCTTGCGGGGCATCGCCGCCCGAATGGTGCGGCAGCCACAGTGCGCGCAGGCCTGGCAACTGGGCCATGGCGAGCGCTTCGACGCGCGCATCTTCCAGAACTGCGAGCAACGCGAGTTGAACCGGCTTGAGTCCGGCGCGTGGCTGCGGCGGCCCGCCGAACCGCCAATGCGCCGCCGCATGCGCCGCTGCCGCAATGCCCCACTGGCGGTCGGTTGCCCGTCCCGCCTGGAGCGGCAGATGAAGCACGCGTTCGCCGTCGCAGTGGCCTGTGAGAATGGGTCTGGCCGCATCAATGGCCTCGGGCGGCGTTGCAAGCGGCACCAACTGCGCCCGATGGCCCCACAAGGCGTGGAGCCAGGCGCCCCAGCTCGCGGGCGCCGCGGCCGGTGGCTCATTCGAAGGCGGCATCGATCAGGCCGGTCAGCACCGCCGACAGCTCCGCGTCGTCAGTCAATGGCGCAGCCAAGGCCTGCCGGCATGCATCGCGCAGCGGCAGGCCCGCGCGATGCAGCTGCGCCGCATGGACCAGCAGGCGGGTCGATGTGCCTTCATCGATGCCGTCTTCCTTGAGCCGCCGCGTGCGAATCGCCAACGCCACCAGCCGCTCGGCGACGGAGAACTCCACGCCGCCCTCCACCGACACGATGGCCGCTTCAACGGCCGGCGCTGGATAGTCGAAGGCCAGTCCGGTGAAGCGCTGGCGGGTCGATGGCTTGAGTGACTTGTGCAGCCCGCGATAGCCGGGGTTGTAGCTGGCCACCAGGAGGAAGTCCGGGTGGGCGCGCACCAGTTCACCATGGCGCTCCAGCGGCAGCACCCGGCGGCTGTCGGCCAGCGGATGAATCACGACCAGAACGTCGCTGCGCGCTTCGATCATCTCGTCCAGGTAGCAGATGCCGCCGTGCCGCGCTGCGAGCGTGAGCGGGCCGTCTTGCCAGCGGGTAGCGCCGCCGTCGAGCAGCCATCGGCCCGCCAGGTCGCCGGCGCTGAGGTCTTCGTGGCAGGCCACGGTGACCAGCGGACGCCCCAGCCGCCACGCCATCGATTCGACAAAGCGCGTCTTGCCGCAACCCGTGGGACCGGTCAACAGGATCGGGATCCGGACGCTGGCCGCGGCCATGAAGCCGGCCTCATGGCCGCCCACCGGGTGGTAGTGCGGCGCCGCTTCCAGGCGCCACGGTGCCAGGGGATCCATGTCAGCGGTGTCCGGCATTGCCCGGATTGGGTATTCCTTCGATCGGACATTCCTCGGTGCCCACCATCGGCCGAGTAAAGGCTTCCACCGCCCGGCGCGTGCCTTCCGGGTCGTTGACCCAGCGCGTGTAGAAGTCGTAGGGACACTGCGCCACGCCTTGGGTACCCTCGCGCGAATTGATCATGCCGGTGTAGCCTCGGTGCAGCAGCTTGAACAGGTGGTTCTCAGACTGGCCGTTCTTGCGGAAATCGCGGATCAGGCTCTTGGACAGCGCGGCGTATTGAATGCCCATTTCCTCTTCGCCGCACTCACCGAGCGTGCGTCCATCGAAGCCGATCAGGGCCGAATGGCCGAAGTAGCTGTAGACGCCGTCGAATCCGGCCGCATTGGCGACGGCCACATAACAGTTGTTTGCAAAGGCCATGGCCTTGCTGATCAAGATCTGCTGCTCCTTGGCCGGGTACATGTAGCCCTGGCAGCGGATGATCAGCTCCGCACCCTTCATGGCGCAGTCGCGCCAGATCTCCGGGTAGTTGCCGTCGTCGCAGATGATCAGGCTGATCTTCAGGCCCTTGGGTCCATCGCTGACGTAGGTGCAGTTGCCCGGGTACCAGCCCTCCACCGGCACCCAGGGCATGATCTTGCGGTACTTCTGGACGATCTCGCCCTGGTCGTTCATCAGGATCAGGGTGTTGTAGGGCGCCTTGTACGGGTGCTCCTCATGCTGCTCGCCGGTCAGCGAGAACACGCCCCACACCTTGGCCTTGCGGCAGGCCGCCGCGAAGAGCTCGGTCTCGGCGCCGGGCACCGTGGCCGCCGTGTCGTACATCTCCTTGGCGTCGTACATGATGCCGTGGGTGCTGTACTCGGGAAAGATCACCAGGTCCATGCCGGGCAGGCCGGCCTTCATGCCCACCAGCATGTCCGCGATCTTGCGGGCGTTGTCCAGGACTTCCGCCCTGCTGTGCAGGCGGGGCATCTTGTAGTTGACGACGGCCACGCCGACCGTGTCCTTGCTGCTCGAGATATCGCCGTGAATCATGGCTGGGGGCTCCCGGTGTTTTCCGTTGCAAGAAAAGTCAGTGGCTGATCATCCAGGGCCGTTTGGCCGGGAACGATTTCGCGCCATCAGCTGCGGTGACGGTGCCGCCGCGGCGTGGTGTGCTCGAGCAGCAGCCGCAACCGGAGGGATGGCGCAGCCGTCCATAGGCGCCCGCCGCCGCGTCGCGCGAGGACCGAGGCACGTGCCGGGCCCGCTCATTGGTCTCGTGCGCTTGGCGCGTCTCGCCGGCCATGCAGGCCAGTTGGGGCGCCGTGCCGAGCACCCGGGTTGCGGCTTGGCCGCAGTCGGGGCAGGGACAGGGCTCGTCGCGCGCCGAAATGCGTCGCAGCGCATCGAAGTCGCCGCAGCCGGTGCATCGGTAGTCGTATGTGGGCATGGCGTGCTGCGCTCACTTGTCGGGTGAGATCGGCAGGTCGACCAACCCGGTGATGATTTTCTGCGGCCCCGAGGCGGTCGGGTTGATGTCGAAGTCGAAGATCTCGGTGGGAAGCCACAGCGTGGCGCAGGCGTTGGGCACGTCCACCACACCGCTGATGTGCCCCTGCACCGGCGCGGTGCCCAGGATGGAATACGCCTGCGCGCCGCTGTAGCCGAACTTCTTGAGGTATTCGATGGCGTTCAGGCAGGCCTGCCGGTAGGCAATGTGCACGTCCAGGTAGTGCTGCTTGCCCGCCTCGTCCACCGAGATGCCCTCGAAGATCAGGTAGTCCTTGTAGTTGGGGGTGATCGGGCTCGGCTTGAAGATGGGGTTCTTGATGCCGTACTTGGCCATGCCGCCCTTGATCAGGCTGACCTTCATGTGCACCCAGCCCGCCATCTCGATGGCGCCGCAAAAGGTGATCTCGCCGTCGCCCTGGCTGAAGTGCAGGTCACCCACCGACAGGCCAGCACCCTCTACATAGACCGGGAAGAACACGCGCGAGCCGCGCGAGAGATCCTTGATGTCGCAGTTGCCGCCATGCTCTCGGGGCGGCACGGTGCGCGCCCCCTCGCCGGCGGCCTTGGCCCGCCCGTTCCCCTGCAGCTTGCCCATGTGGGCGGTGCCCGCCGACGGCGGGTTGGCCAGCCCGGGCACCCGCAGCGGGTCGGTGGCGATCAGCGCGTTCTCACGGCTGTTCCACATGTCCAGCATCTTCTGGTCGGGCAGGCAGCCGATCAGGCCGGGGTGGATCAGGCCGGCGAAGTTAACGCCCGGAACGTGGCGGCTGTTGGTGAACATGCCATGGAAGTCCCAGATCGACTTCTGCGCCAGCGGGAAGTGTTCGGTCAGGAAGCCGCCCCCGTTTTGCTTGCTGAAGAAGCCGTTGAAGCCCCACAGGCTGTCGTCGCGCGCGCCGACGTCCAGCAGATCGACCACCAGCAGGTCGCCTGGCTCGGCGCCCTTGACGCCGACCGGCCCCGACAGAAAGTGAACGGTTGACAGGTCCACATCACGCACGTCGTCGGCGCTGTCGTCGTTGTGGATGGCGCCGCCGGTCCAGTCGTATGTCTCCAGCTTGAACTCGTCACCGGGGTTGACCCACACGGCCATAGGGATGTCCGGGTGCCAGCGGTTGTGAATGTTCTCGTTTTCGTACGGCGACTGCTTGAGATCGACCTTGATCAGAGTTTCAACGGCCATGAAAAGCTCCTCGTGTGGGCGGATGAAGAAATGTGAAGTCAGACGGAGAGATAGGACTTGATTCGGTGCGTGTCGGTGTCGGCGCGCGTGGTCTCGTGCACAAAGCGGCCGCCCTCGATGACGAACATCCGGTCGGCCACTTCCATGGCGAAGGACAGCACCTGCTCGGAGACGACGATGGTGATTCGCCGGCGCTTGCGGATCTCGTTGAGCGCCTTGGCGATGTCCTTGATGATGGACGGCTGGATGCCCTCGGTCGGCTCGTCCAGCAGCAACACCTTCGGGTTGGTGACCAGTGCACGGGCGATAGCCAGCTGCTGCTGCTGTCCGCCCGAGAGGTTGCCGCCCTTGCGCCGGCGCATGTCCCACAGCACCGGAAAGAGGGCATAGATTTCCTCCGGAATCACCCGGCGCGTGGCGTTCTCCAGGCCAGTCTGGATGTTTTCCTCGACCGACAGGGTCGGAAAGATCATGCGGCCCTGCGGCACATAGGCAATGCCCTTGGCCACGCGCCGGAAGCTGGGCTCGTGGGTGACGTCATGGCCGGCCACGGATATCGTTCCGCTCTTGGTGGGCAGCACGCCCATCAAGCTCTTGAACAGCGTGGTCTTGCCCATGCCATTGCGGCCCATGACGGCGATCGTCTCGTCTTCGCGGCCCTCGAAGGAGATGCCGTGCAGCGCCTCGCTCTGGCCGTACGCGACGTGGAGGTTGGTGACTTTGAGCATGGTGTTCCCCTGGTCAATGGCCCAGATACACGTCAATGACCTTCGGGTCGGCCTGCACCTTTTCCATCGGCCCTTCGGCCAGGATCTTTCCCTGGTGCATGACGGTCACCTTGTGGGCGATGCGCTTGACGAACTCCATGTCGTGCTCGATGACGATCACGGCCCGGTTGCGGCAGATGCGCTGCAGCAGTTCGGCGGTGAGCTCGCGCTCGCGAGCGCTCATGCCGGCGATGGGCTCGTCCAGCATCAGCAGCTGCGGCTCCTGCATCAGCAGCATGCCGATCTCCAGCCACTGCTTCTGACCATGACTGAGCAGGCCTGCCTCGTCCTTGAGCCTCTCGCTCAGCCCGATCTCGGCGGCGACCGATTCGATCCGATCGCGCACCGTGGCGTCGCAGCGGAACGCCAGTGCGCCCAGCACCGAGCGGCCTGAGGGATACGACACCTCCAGGTTCTGGAACACCGGGAGGTTCTCGTAGATCGACGGGGTCTGGAACTTGCGGCCTATGCCAAGGCGCACCCGGCGGTGCTCGGCCATCCGGGTCAGCTCGGTGTTGTTGAACTTGATGCTGCCGCCACTGGCCTGCGTCTTGCCGCAGATCAGGTCGAGCAAGGTGGTCTTGCCCGCGCCGTTCGGCCCGATGATCACGCGCAGCTCGTTGCGGTCCACGTACAGGGTCAGGTTGTCAATCGCCTTGAAGCCGTCGAAGGACACGGTGAGGTCCTCCACCGCCAGGGCGAAATCGGTATTGCTCATGGAATGGCTCCCTTGTCAGGCGTGACCGTGGCTCGTCTCGTGGGCCAGCACGCCGGGTTCCATCCGGGATGCGCTCGCGGTGCCTCGCACTTCCCCTCGGTTCACCGCGGCGCGATGCAGGGCGGCTGCACGCACAGCCTGGCGCCGGCCTTGCCACCAGGGGCGCACCCGCTCCTCCCATAGGCCGGCCAGGCCCATCGGGAAGGCCATGGTCACGCCGATGAACAGCGCGGCCATCAGGAACAGCCACAGGTCGGGGAAGCTCTCGGAGAAGAAGGTCTTGCCGGCGTTCACCAGCAAGGTGCCGTAGACCGCGCCGA
Organism: Pseudomonadota bacterium; assembly: GCA_040387815.1. Lineage (GTDB taxonomy): Bacteria > Pseudomonadota > Gammaproteobacteria > Burkholderiales > Burkholderiaceae_C > Ramlibacter. The sequence continues at coordinate 30,933 of JAZKDA010000077.1, forward strand.
CCAGGCTCATGCGGCCGCCGACGGCGGCAAAGATCACCATCTCGATGGACGGCACGATGCCCACGAAGCTGGGCGACATGAAGCCCACCTGCAGGCTGAACAAGGCGCCGCCGATGCCCGAGAGCGCGGCGGCCAGGCAGAAGGTGAATACCTTGAAGTTGGCGACGTCGTAGCCCGAGAACCGTACCCGGTCTTCCTTGTCGCGCATGGCCAGCAGCAGGGTGCCCAGCTTGCTGGTCTGGATCCAGCGGCACAGGACGATGCTGGCCACCAGCAGCGCGACGCAGACGTAGTAAAGGATGACCTTGGCGCTGTCGGTGCGCGTGTCCCAGCCGGCCAAGGTCTTGAGGTCCGTCATGCCGTTGACGCCGCCGGTATAGCCCTGTTGTCCGATGATCAGCACGGTCAGGATCAGGGCCACGGCCTGTGTGATGATGGCGAAGTAGACACCGCCGACCCGCCGCTTGAACATCGCGAAACTCACGATCCATGCCAGCAGCACCGGGATGCCCACGACCGCGAACAGCGCGAAAGGCAGGCTCTTGAAGGGCTCCCACATCATCGGCAAGGCCGTGATGAACCGCACGCGTGAAGGCCAGGCATCGGTCGAGAGCCACTATCATACCGTGTTCTCCCACGTGTCGGACTCGATCAGCAACGTTTCGGTCGTGCACAGCTACAACCGCATCGAATCCGAGACGCGCGAGCTGAAGCGTTTTGCCGAACGCCTGATCAACGCGCAGTTTCCGGTGCTCGACTGGTGGGCGATCG
>JAZKDA010000077.1:31713-33222 GCA_040387815.1 Pseudomonadota bacterium
ACATCATCGGCAAGGCCGTGATCTGATTCCAGTCCATGAAGTCCGGAATGCCCGGCGTGGACTGGATCTTGGTGCTCTCGGGGTCCGAGGCCTCCAGCTTGAGGAACATGGCCATGGCGTAGCCGCCCAGGCCGAAGAAGACACCTTGGCCCAGGCTCAGTACGCCGCCATAGCCCCACACCATCACCAGGCCGACGGCGACGAAGGCGTACGTGAGGTACTTGCCGACCAGGTTCAGACGGAACACGTCCAGCGTCAGCGGCAGCACCACCGCCAGCAGCAGCAACAGCAGCAGCAGGCTGCCGAAGTGGTAGCGGTTGATCCAGTTTTTGAGAAGATTCATGGAAGGCTTTCCCTGTTGGACGGCATTGATCAGCGACGCACCTTGACCGCGAACAGACCCTGCGGACGCACCATCAGAATCAGCACGATCAGCGACAGCGTCAGCATCTTGGCCATGGAGCCGGCCATGAAAAACTCGCTGATCGATTGCGTCTGCGCGATGCCGAAGGCGGACACCACGGTGCCCAGCAGGCTGGCGGCGCCGCCGAAGGTGACGACCAGGAAGGCGTCGACGATGTAGAGCGAGCCCGAGGTGGGGCCGGTCGATCCGATGGTGGTGAACGCGGCCCCGGCCACGCCGGCGATGCCGCAGCCGATCGCGAACGTGAGCCGGTCGGTTCGCTGGGTGTCGATGCCGGTGGCGTTGGCCATCGTGCGGTTGCTCACGGTGGCGCGCACCCGCAGGCCCCAGCGGCTCTTGTGCAGGGCGATCAGCACGCCCGCGGTGACGACCGCGGTGAGGAACAGCACGAACATGCCGTTGATCGGGATGTCCAGCCCCGGCGCCGGCGCCCACGAGCCGAGCAGCCAATCGGGCAGCGTCGGGCTGACCTCCTTGGGCCCGATGAAACTGCGAAACGATTGTTGGATCGCCAGACTGATGCCCCATGTGGCCAGCAGCGTGTCCAGCGGCCGCTTGTACAGATGGCGGATCAGACCCCATTCCACGAGCCAGCCGGCGATGAAGGCGAACCCGAAGGCAGCCAGTATCGCCAGGGGAAAGTAGTAGGGCATGAGGCTCGGCGCGAGGTCGCCGGTCAGTGTGGAGCCCAGGTAGATGGTGTAGGCGCCAATCGTCATGAACTCGCCATGCGCCATATTGATCACGCCCATCTGGCCGAAGATGATGGCCAGGCCCAGGCCCATCAGGAGCAGCACCGAGAACAGGCTCAGCCCCGCGAAGCCTTGCATCAGGCCGATGTTCAACATTTCTGCCAGCGTCATCGCAGCAACTCCCCAGAGTAGATGTCCGTGTGTGTGTCAAGACGCCCACGGGCCGGCGCACCGGCCCGTGGCGCGCGGCTTACTGGTAACCCTTGGGGAACGGGTCCGGCTTGATCAGGTCGGGCGACTCGGCCACCACCTTGAAGGTGGCGTCGGGCATGCCCATCGCGATGCGCGACTTGCTCCACAGGTGGTGGTTGGCGTCGAGCTTCACGTAGCCCT
>JAZKDA010000078.1:0-4372 GCA_040387815.1 Pseudomonadota bacterium
CGACCATAAGAACACACTCCCTGAATAGTTTGAGTATTTAGGGATTATGTTTTTGGTGGGCCGATCGACCACCCCGGTGGGTGTCAATTCCTACGGAAACCGAATTGAAGAGTTGTCCGCCGTATGCCGTCGGCGGCCCGCCATTGCACGACCGAGGCTGCCAATCACTTGCGCCGACCGAAGCTGTTGAGAGGGCAGGCCCTCAGGCCGCCAGCACCTGCAGCAATTCCGTCTCGATCTCGATCTGCCGCTTGTTCTGCTGCAGCTCCGCACCGTCGACGAGGAAGGTGTCCTCGACCCGCTCGCCCAGGGTGGACACCTTGGCCAATTGCAGGTTGATGTGATGCTGCGCCAGCACCCGGGCCACCGAATACAACAGGCCCGCGCGGTCGCTGGCGGAGATCGACAGCAGCCAGCGTTGTGCCTTCTCGTCTGGGGCCAGGCTGACCCGCGGCGCCACCGGAAAGCTCTTGACCCGGCGCGATACCCGGCCCCGGCTGGGCGGCGGCAGCGGGCCGGCCTTCTCCAGTGTGAGCGCCAGGTCTGATTCGGCCATGCTGATCAGCTCACGGTTGTGCTCGGGCAGCATGTTGCTGACCACCTGGAAGGTGTCGAGCGCGTGGCGGTCGCGCGTGGTGTGGATGCGGGCATCCAGGATGCTGAAGCCGGCCTGGTCGAAGTAGCCGCAGATGCGCGCGAACAGGTCGGGCTGGTCGGGCGTGTACACCAGCACCTGCAGGCCTTCGCCCACCGCCGCGCGCGCACCAGGGGCCGGCCGGCTTCGCCGTCGAGCCCGGCCAGGGCGCGCGTGATGTGGCGGGTGTGCCAGGCGATCTCGCCGGCGTCGTGGCGCATGAAGTAGCCCACGTCCAGCGTTTCCCACAATTGCCGGTGCGCGTCATGGGGCAGGGCCAGCAGGCCCATCTGGGCGATGGCTTCGCGCTTGCGCGCCTCGATGTCGGCGTCGGGGTCGGGCGCGCGCCCGCCCAGCACACGCAGGGTGGCGCGGTACAGGTCTTCCAGCAGCTTGCCTTTCCAGGCGTTCCACACCTTCGGGCTGGTGCCGCGGATGTCGGCCACGGTGAGCAGGTACAGCGCGGTAAGGTAGCGCTCGTTGCCCACGCGCCTGGCAAAGGCCTGGATCACGTCCGGGTCGCCCAGGTCTTCCTTCTGGGCGATGCGGCTCATGGCCAGGTGCTGGCCCACCAGGAACTCGATCAGCGCGCAGTCTTCCTTGGGGATGTCGTGGTCGCGGCAGAACCTGCGCACCTCGCGGGCACCCAGTTCGGAATGGTCGCCGCCACGGCCCTTGGCGATGTCGTGGAACAGCGCGGCGGTGTGGAGAATCCAGGGCTTGTCCCAGCCGCCGGCCAGCTGCGAGCAGAAGGGGTATTCGTGCGAGTGCTCAGGGATGAAAAAGCGCCGCACATTGCGCAGCACCATCAGGATGTGCTGGTCCACGGTGTAGACATGAAACAGGTCGTGCTGCATCTGTCCGACGATGCGACGGAACACCCACAGGTAGCGCCCCAGCACCGAGGTCTGGTTCATCAGGCGCATCGCGTGGGTGATGCCCACCGGCTGCATCAGGATGGCGCGGAAGGTGGCGCGGTTGACCGGGTCACGCCGCCAGGCGCCGTCCATCAGGCCGCGGGCGTTGTACAGAGCCCGCAGCGTGCGCGCCGACAGGCCCTGGGCGCCGACCGTGGTCTCGAACAGCAGGAAGGTCTCGAGGATGGCCTCGGGGTGGCGCTGGTACAGGTCGTCCGAGGCCACCTCGACCATGCCGGCCTTGATCGAGAACCGGTCATTGATCGCCATCGGCGCGTGCTGGCTGGGGTTCAGGCGCTCCTCGATGTTGAGCAGCAGGATCTGGTTCAGCTGGTTGACGGCCTTGGCCGCCCAGTAAAAGCGCCGCATCAGCGCCTCGCTGGCGCGCTCGATCAGGCGGCCGTTCTCGCCGAACTTGTTGGCATAGCCGAACGATTCGGCCACCGTGGCCTGCAGGTCGAACACCAGCCGGTCTTCACGGCGTCCCGACAGCAGGTGCAGGCGCGCGCGAATCAGGCTGAGCAGCGCTTCGTTGCGCTTGATCTGGCGGGCTTCGAAGGGCGTGGCCAGGCCCTTGCGCGCCAACTCGTCCCAGCTGCGACCGAGGCCGGCCGCCTTGGCCACCCACAAGATCACTTGCAGGTCGCGCAGGCCGCCGGGTGACTCCTTGCAGTTGGGCTCCAGCGAGTAGGGTGTGTTCTCGAACTTGGTGTGCCGCTGGCGCATCTCGAGCGTCTTGGCGACGAAGAAGGCATGCGGGTCGAGGGTGATCAAAAAACGCCGGTGGAATTCGCGGAACAGCGCGGCGTTACCCACGACCAGCCGCGATTCGAGCAAGGAAGTCTGCACCGTCACGTCGGCCTGGGCCTGGGCGACGCATTCGGTGACGGTTCGCACGCTGGAGCCGATCTCCAGGCCGACATCCCAGCATTGGCCGATGAAGCCCTCCAGGCGCGCCTTCAGGTCGGCGTCCCGGTCGGCGGCTGTGCCGTCGGGCAGCAGGATCAGCACGTCCACGTCTGAGGCGGGGAACAGCTCGCCGCGGCCGTAGCCACCCACCGCAATCAGCGCCAGATCGCCATTGAAGCCGGCCGCCTGCCAGAGCGCGCGCAAGGTGACGTCGGCCTCACGGGTCAGGCTTTGAAGGAATTTCTGGATACCGCGCGTCGAGTTGCCGCTGCGCAGCGGCGCCAGCAGGGCGGCCTTGCGGGCGCGCCAGTCGTCCCGCAGCGCGGCGAGCGAAGCCGGCAACGCGACAGCGGTCATCCGTGGACGAATGCGGGCGGCGGCGGGCTGCCGGCCGAAAGCGTCATGACCTCGTAGCCGGTTTCGGTGACCAGCACGGTGTGCTCCCACTGCGCGGAAAGGGAGCGGTCCCGGGTGACGATGGTCCAGCCGTCGTTGCCATGCTCTTTGACGTCGCGCCGGCCCAGGTTGATCATGGGCTCGATGGTGAAGGTCATGCCGGGCTTGAGTTCGTCCAGGGTGCCTGGCTTGCCGTAGTGCAGCACCTGCGGCTCTTCATGGAAGGTGCGGCCGATGCCGTGGCCGCAAAACTCGCGCACCACCGAGAAGCCGTGGCCCTCGGCGAACTGCTGGATGGCATGGCCGATGTCGCCCAGACGGGCCCCGGGCTTGACCCGCACGATGCCGTGCCACATGGCCTCGTACGTGAGCTTGACCAACCGCGTCGCGGCGATGGAGGCCTCGCCGATGATGAACATGCGGCTGGTGTCGCCGTACCAACCGTCCTTGATGACGGTGACGTCGACGTTGACGATGTCGCCCTTCTTGAGCGGCTTGTCGTTGGGGATGCCGTGGCACACCACATGGTTGACCGAGGTGCACAGGGAGGCCGGGTAGGGCGGGTAGCCGGCCGGCTGGTAGCCCAGCGTCGCCGAGATGGAGCCCTGCTTGTGCATGCACTGGGCGGCAAGCTGGTCGATCTCTCGGGTGGTGATGCCAGGCTTGATGAAAGGCGTGATGTGGTCCAGCACCTCCGAGGCCAGCCGGCCGGCGGTGCGCATGCCCTGGATGCCTGCGGCGTCCTTGTACGTGATGCTCATGGACGGGGATTATCCCAGAGGCCTTTTGCCCCGTTCGGGGCAGGGCGACCCGGACGGTAAAATCGCGGGCTTTCCCCAGGCCAGAACGTGACCGTGCACATCACCGAGTTCGAAGGCGGCTGCGCCCTCAGCGAGTTTCGCATCCAGCAACTGCTTCCCCGCCTGCAGGCGATCTGCGAGAGGGTCCAGGCGCTTTCGGCCCGTTATGTCCACCTGGCCGCCTGCGAGCAGGCGCCCGACGCCGCCCGGCGACAGCAGCTTCAGGCCCTGCTGACCTACGGCGATGCGGCACCCGCAGCCACCGAAGGCGAACTGTTCATCGTTTCTCCCCGCTTGGGCACGGTCTCGCCCTGGGCCTCCAAGGCGACCGATATCGCCCACAACTGCGGCATTGGCGTACGCCGGCTCGAGCGGGTGGTCGAGTATCGGGTCGACCTCAAGGGGGGCCTGCTGTCGCGGGCCAAGCCGCTGGATGCCGCCGAGCGTGAGGCCATCGCGGCCCTGCTGCATGACCGCATGACCGAAAGCGTGCTGTCCGACCGGGCCGCCGCGCACCGCCTGTTCACCGAGCTGGCGCCCCAGCCCATGGAGCATGTCGACGTGCTGGGCGGCGGCCGCGCCGCGCTGGAGCGGGCCAATCAGCAGTTCGGCCTGGCCCTGGCCGACGACGAGATCGACTACCTGGTGGATGCGTTCAAAGGCCTGGGCCGCAACCCCAGCGACGTCGAGCTGATGATGTTCGCGCAGGCCAACAG
>JAZKDA010000079.1:0-1672 GCA_040387815.1 Pseudomonadota bacterium
CCCCCGAGTCATCTTCGCAAAATATGTCAAAAATCAAACCGGCCCCCTTGCCACCTGATACCGCGATTGGTGGTTACCGTGTGGTGCGCCGGTTGTCTTCCGGCGGATTCGGCGTGGTCTACCTGGCCCTCGACACCGAAGGCCAGCAGGTCGCTATCAAGGAATACCTGCCCTCGTCCCTGGCCACGCGCGCCCCGGGCGAGCTGCTGCCCAAGGTGCCGTCCGAAAAACTCTCGCTGTATCGCCTGGGCCTCAAGAGCTTCTTTGAAGAAGGGCGCGCGCTCGCGCAGATCTCGCATGCCTCCGTGGTGAGCGTGCTCAACTTCTTTCGCGAGAACGAAACCGTCTACATGGTGATGAACTACCTGGAGGGCGCGACCCTGCAGGACTTCATCATCACCGCGCGCGACCTGAAGACGCAGAAGGTGTTCCGCGAGTCCACCATCCGCTCGCTGTTCGACGAGGTGCTCCGCGGCCTGCGCATCGTGCACCAGCACAAGATGCTGCACCTGGATATCAAGCCGGCCAACATCTTCATCACCGACGACAACAAGGCCGTGATGATCGACTTTGGTGCGGCGCGCGAAGTGCTGTCCAAGGAAGGCAACTTCATCCGCCCCATGTACACGCCCGGCTTTGCCGCGCCCGAGATGTACAGGCGCGACTCGTCCATGGGCCCGTGGACCGACATCTACGCCATCGGCGCCTGCATCTATGCCTGCATGCAGGGCTTTCCGCCCAACGAGGCGCCCCAGCGCATCGAGAAAGACCGCCTGTCGCTGGCGCTGACCAAGCTGCGGGGCGTGTACTCCGATAACCTGATCGAGGTGGTGGAGTGGTGCATGGCGCTCGATCCGCTGTCGCGTCCGCAGTCGGTGTTCGCCCTGCAAAAGGAACTCAGCCGCGAGGGCGAGCGCCGTTACACCAAGCTCACGGTGGCCGAGAAGATGCGCCTGCAGCTCGACACCCTGGTGTCCGACACCAAGAAGAATGTGCAAAAGGTGGGTGAAGCCACCGGTATCGGAGCCAAGCCCAAATGAAAACGACTCACGCAAAGCGGGTTCAGGCGAGGTGCCTATTCATTCACGATGCCGTGGTGCATCCTTGTTTGCGTGAGTCGCTATGAAGTTTTCCGTATTCCAGATCAGCCGCCGCGGCGGCCGCGAGAAGAACGAAGACCGCATGGGCTACTGCTACACGCGCGAATCGGGCTTGTTTGTGTTGGCTGACGGCATGGGCGGCCACCCCGAGGGCGAGGTGGCGGCGCAGATTGCGCTGCAGACCATCTCGGCGCTGTTCCAGCGCGAGGCCAAGCCCCAGCTCAAGGACGTGCAGGAATTCCTCTCGGGCGCGCTGCTGGCCGCCCACCACCAGATCCTGCGCTACGCCACCGACAAGGGCATGCTCGACACGCCCCGCACCACGCTGGTGGCCGCCGTGCTGCAGGCAGGTACGGCCACCTGGATCCACTGCGGCGACTCGCGCCTGTACATGGTGCGCGACGGCGACCTGCTCACGCGCACGCGCGACCACTCGTACATGGAGCTGCGCAACAACCCACCGCCCGGCCTGGAGCGCATCAACCGCAACGTGCTGTTCACCTGCCTGGGCTCGCCCACCAAGCCCATCTACGACATCACCGGCCCGGTGTACCTGGAGCAGGGCGACCGCA
>JAZKDA010000080.1:0-1815 GCA_040387815.1 Pseudomonadota bacterium
GGGCAAGCGCGGATGAAGCCCTTGCACGTGCCGGATGGGACGGTCGAAGCGTTGAAGTGGCTCGCGCTGGCCCTGATGACCGGCGATCACGTCAACAAGTACCTGTTCAATGGCACGCTGCCGTTTCTCTTCGAGGCCGGCCGCCTGGCGCTGCCGATCTTCGTTTTCGTGCTGGCCTACAACCTGGCTCGACCTGGTGCATTCGAGCGCGGCGCGTACACGCGCACGATGAAGCGCCTCGCGGTGTTCGGCGCTGTGGCCTCGGTGCCCTTCGTCGCCCTGGGTGGCCTGTCCGCCGGGTGGTGGCCCCTCAATGTCTTGTTCACGCTCCTGGTCGTGACGGCGTGCGCCTACCTGGTGGAAAAGGGCGGCCCGCTGCACCTGGTCGGCGCCGGCCTGGTGTTCCTGGTCGGTGGCGGCCTGGTCGAATACTGGTGGCCGGCCGTGGCCTTCGGCCTGGCGGTGTGGTCGTACCGCAAGCGGCCCACCTGGGCCGCCGCGGCCGTCGCGCTGCTCGCCTGCGCGGCGCTGTGGTTCATCAATCGCAACCTGTGGGCGCTGGCCTCGCTGCCGCTGCTCCTGGTCGCTTCCCGCGTCGATCTGCCCATGCCGCGCCTGCGCTGGGCGTTCTACGCCTATTACCCGCTGCACCTGGCCGCTCTGTGGTTGATCCGCATCCCCATGAGCAAGGCCGGCTACCTGTTCTTCTGATTTGGAGTCCGCACCATGCGCAAAGCCCTTTTTCTGACCCTCTCCTTGGCGTCCCTTGCCTTCGCGCCTGGCGCGATGGCCGCCGGCGCTGCCGGCATGGCGGCCGTGAGCTATGGCGAGCCGGTCTTGACCGCTGTTTCGGTGTCCTTCTCCGACAGCAGCACCACGTTCCGGCCGGACGCTTCCACGGCCGAGCTGCTGGCCGAGGCGAAGGGGGCCACGATCATCTACGTCAGCGGTCGCACCAGCACGCTACGCCCCAGCGCGGCCGATGAGGCCCTGGCCTTGCGCCGGGCCTTGTCGGCCCGCCAGTACCTGATTGCGCGCGGCGTGTCGCCGCTCAAGATCATGGTGAACTTCGCTTCGGCATCCGACTTCGTGGCCGACAACTCGACGCCAGAAGGGCGGCACCAGAACCAGCGCGTGGACATTGAAGTCATCTACGTGCCTACGTACTAAAAGCCGCTCGCTTCGGTCTAGCGGCTGCGTCACCTGCCTAGTGGTGAGCAGTCGGGGGCATCCCGACACCCAATTTCCTAACCAACCCTCAAGGTCGTGTCTATGCAATCAACCAAGAAGTGTCTAGCCCTCGTTATTCCATTGCTCGCCCTCGCGGGCTGCGCTGCGTTGGATCAAGTCGCCAAGGATGTGCAGAAGGCCACCGCCCCGGTGATGCTCACGGAATCCCTGCCGCAAATCTGCCAGGCCGCGAAAGACAACCAGGTGCGAGCAAACGGCCTCTATGCCAACAAGGGCCTTGCGGTCAGCGGTGAAGTGCGCTCCGTCACCGAAGGCTTCCAGCCTCGCTATCGGGTGTTCCTGCGCTCCGGCCAGGTTTCGGTGCATGCCGGTACAGACAACAAGCTCAACGTCACCCAGCTTTCAACCGGGAAAACCGCTCGGGTGTCGGGTGTCGTGTCGGACGTGAGCTACGACTACAACGGGTGTTCGATCTCGCTGAAAGACGCGACGTTTTAACTGCGCTGCTGGCGTCCCCTAGCGGGCCTCCATCGCCGTTCCTGGCGATGCTGCAGGCCCGTTTTCCTTGACAGGGGTCGATTTGTTTTCGTTGTCAAAAGTGACGGTAGGAGATCGAGCACTGGC
>JAZKDA010000081.1:0-4207 GCA_040387815.1 Pseudomonadota bacterium
CCAACGGCACGGCCGTGCTGGGCCTGGGCGACATCGGCCCGCTGGCGGCCAAGCCCGTCATGGAGGGCAAGGGCTGCCTGTTCAAGAAGTTCGCCGGCATCGACGTGTTCGACATCGAGCTGGCCGAGCGCGACCCCGACAAGCTGGTGGAGATCATCGCCGCGCTCGAACCGACGCTGGGCGGCATCAACCTCGAGGACATCAAGGCGCCCGAGTGTTTCTACATCGAGCAAAAGCTGCGCGAGCGGCTGAACATCCCGGTGTTCCACGACGACCAGCACGGCACGGCCATCATCTCCGGCGCGGCGCTGCTCAATGGCCTGGAACTGGTGGGAAAACCCATCGACCAGGTCAAGCTGGTGGCTTCGGGCGCCGGCGCCGCCGCCCTGGCCTGCCTGGACCTGATGGTCGGCCTGGGCATCTCGCGCAAGAACATCTTCGTCGTCGATTCCAAGGGCGTCATTCACCAGGGCCGATCGGGCGGCATGGACGCATCCAAGGAGCGTTACGCGCAGGACACCGCCGCCCGCACCCTGGCCGACGTGGTCAAGGGCGCCGACGTGTTTCTGGGCTGCTCGACCGCCGGCGTGCTCACGCCCGAGATGGTCAAGACCATGGCCGACAAGCCGCTGATCCTGGCCCTGGCCAACCCTGAGCCGGAGATCCGCCCCGAGCTGGCCAAGGCGGCGCGGCCCGACTGCATCATCGCCACCGGCCGGTCGGACTATCCGAACCAGGTCAACAACGTGCTGTGCTTCCCCTATATCTTCCGGGGCGCGCTGGACTGCGGCGCCACCCGCATTACCGAGTCGATGAAGCTCGCCTGCGTTCGCGAGATCGCGCAGCTGGCCAAGGCCGACATCAGCGAAGAGGTGGCCAACGCCTATGCGGGCAAGGAGCTCGCCTTCGGGCCCGAGTACCTCATTCCAACGCCCTTCGACTCACGCCTGATCCTGCGCATCGCCCCGGCCGTGGCGCGCGCCGCCCAGGAGGCGGGCGTGGCCACCCGGCCGATCGCCGACCTCGACGCCTACACCCAGAGCCTCACCCGCTTTGTCTACCAGACCGGCATGATCATGCGGCCGGTGTTCGTCGCGGCCAAGGCGGCGGCGCGCCAGCGCATCGTCTACGCCGAAGGGGAGGACGAGCGCGTGCTGCGCGCCGCCCAGATGGCGCTCGACGACAAGATCGCCGCCCCCATCCTGATCGGGCGCCCGGCCGTGATCGAGGCACGCATTGCCAAGGCCGGGCTGCGCATGCGCCTGGGCCAGGACGTGGAGTGCGTCAACCCTGAGAGCGACACCCGGTTTCGCCAGTATTGGGAGGCCTACCACCACCTGATGGGCCGCAGCGGCATCACGCCCGAATACGCCAAGTCGGCGGTACGCCGCTCCAACACCCTGATCGGCGCGCTCAGCGTGCACTTGGGCGACGCCGACGGCTTGCTGTGCGGCATGGTGGGCCGCTTCGATCAGCATCTGGAGCATGTGCGCGACGTGATCGGCTATGCGCCGGGCGGCCAGGACCTGGCCACGCTCAACGCTCTGATGCTGCCCGAACGCACCCTGTTCATCGCCGACACCTACGTCAACGACGTTCCGGACGCCGAGCAGCTGGCCCGCATCGCGGTGATGGCGGCCGAGCAGGTGCGCCGCTTCGGCCTGCCTCCCAAGGTGGCCTTTCTGTCCCACGGCAGCTATGGCTCATCCAAGCGCGGCTCGGCGGCCAAGATGCGCCGTGCCCGCGACCTGTTCGTGGCCATGGCGCCAGGGGTCGAATGCGACGGCGAGCTGGAGGGCGATGCCGCCCTGTCACAGGCCATCCGCAATACCCAGCTGATGGACGGCACCCTCACCGGCGAGGCCAACTTGCTGATCTGTCCCACCCTCGATTCGGCCAACATCCTGTTCAACGTGCTCAAAATGACTGGCGGCCACGGCATCACCGTGGGCCCGATGCTGCTGGGTGCGAAGTCGCCGGTGCACGTGCTGACCTCGTCGGCGACGGTGCGGCGGATCGTGAACATGACAGCGCTGGTCGCCGCGGGCGCGGCGCGGGGCTGAGCAACGCCCACCACCGAAGCGTCGCACTTAGCTACTCAGGGCAGTAGAGCCCTTCGCTCGTCGCGTTCTCACCCAGGTAGTCGAGAAAGCGCCGCACGGCCGGCGCCATGCCGCGCCGCGAGGGGAACACCGCGTGCATGATGTTCGGCGGCGGAGCCCAGCCTTCCAGGGGTTCGACCAGCCGGCCCTCACGCATCTCCCGCCGGCACAGGTAGTCGGGCAGGGGGCACATGCCCGTGCCGTGCATGACGGCGTATTTGAGTGTTTCCAGGTCGTCGGCGGTGTAGCGGGGCCGGTGCTCCAACTGGAATGTCTGGCCATCGGGGCCCGCCAGCAACCAGGTGGCGCGGCCATCCACCGAGGACATGGCCACCGTCGATAAGGTGCGCAGGTCGGCCGGTGTCTGTGGCCGGCCCTCGCGTTCCAGCTGTCCTGGGCTGGCCAGCAGCAGGGCGCGGGTCACGCCCAGGTTCTTGACCACCAGGCTGCCACTGTCCTCCACCGTGGGGCGCACCCGCAACGCCACGTCGACGCCGTCCTGCACCAGATCGACCACGCGGTTGGTCACCTCCACCTCCACCCGCACGGCCGGATGCCGCTCCAGAAAGGCCGGCAACAGGTGGCCGATCAGGGTCTGGGCCAGTGTCACCGGGCAGGCGACGCGCACGGTGCCACGCGGCTCGGCCTGCGCCTGGGCCACCACCTCCTCGCCGGCCTGGGCCTGCTCACGCATGGCCACGCAATGACGAAAGTAGAGCTCGCCGGTCGCGGTGAGCGACAGCTTTCGGGTGGTGCGGTGCAGCAGGCGGGCACCGAGGCCGGCCTCCAGCTCGGCGATCCGCCGCGACACGGTCGACTTGGGCAGCCCCAGGGCCCGGGCGGCGGCGGCAAAGCCACCGTGGTCGACCACCTCGGCGAAATACAGCATGTTGTTGAGGTCTTGCATGGCTTGGGTTGTCCTGCATATGGAACGATGAATCCCGATTTTGCCGACTTATCAAGTGATTGGCATCAAGGAACAATTCAATCCATCGTCAACCTACCTGTTAGACCCATCATGAAACTGCTCCACATCGATGCCAGCCCTTTGGCCACCCACTCCGTTTCCCGGCAACTCACCGCGCAGACGGTCGATGCCTGGGCGGCCACGCATCCGGACCTGACGGTCGAGTACCTTGACCTGATCAAGGACGCGCCGAGCCACCTCGACATGGATTCGCTGGGCTTTCGCCTGGGTCTGGACGCCGACGGCCTGACCGCCGAGCAAAAGCATGAGAACGCGATCAGCGAAGCGCTGGTCGCCCAGTTCCTGGCCGCTGACGTCGTCGTTCTGGGCGCGCCGATGTACAACTTCTCGGTGCCCAGCCAGCTCAAGGCCTGGATCGATCGTATCGCCCAGGCCGGGCGCACCTTCCGCTACACCGCCACCGGCCCTCAGGGCCTGGCGGGCGGCAAGACGGTGGTTGTCGTGTCCACCCGGGGTGGCGCCTACAGCGGAACGCCGGCCGAGTTGCCGATGGACCACCAGGAGAGCTACCTGCGGGCGGTGTTCGGCTTTTTTGGCGTGACGGATGTGCGCATCGTCCGCGCCGAGGGTCTGGCGACCGGCGATGCTGGCCGTGCCAAGGCATTGGCCGCCGCCGAGGAGGCCATCCGCACGGTGAGCCGCCCGCTGGCGGTGGAGGCGCAACGGCTGGCCGCCTGAGGTCAGGCCGCCATTTCGAGGGGCCGGCCCACGCCGCGCCCTTCGATGACGGCGTCGAACTGCGCCGCTCGGTGCGCGTAGGTGTGTTCGGCCAAGGCCCGGGCTCGGGCGGCGCGGCCGATCTTGCGGGCCACTCCGGCGCTGAGCCGGTCGACCTGGCGTGCGACCTCGTCGCCGTTGTGGGCGACCAGAATTTCCGTGCCGGTGCCCGAGCCCCGGACTTTCAGGCCGTCCCCGGCGCGGTCGCTGGCGAAAAGATCGGCCGGACCGTAAGCCGCCGCCGGAGGGGTCGTGGAGGCGTCGTCCGCCCAGCGGTAAATGGTGAAGGCTCCGACGGTGGCGCTTTCGGCGAGATTGCAGGCATACACCGCCCCGTCCCCGCCGCAGTCGATCATGTTCAGCGCATAAGTGCCGCCGGCCACGACGGGCTCCTCGGATT
>JAZKDA010000082.1:0-8215 GCA_040387815.1 Pseudomonadota bacterium
AGCGGACCCTGGGCGGCGGCGTGGTGGTCGACGCTTTCCCCTCGGCGCGGCGGCTGCCGGCCGAGATGCGCCAGCGGCAACTGGACGCATTGAGCCAGGCGTCGGCGGCCCAGGCGCTTGCAGCGCTGGCGGCATGCGCCAGCGGCACGATCGATGCCGCATCGATCGCCCGCAATTTCAACCTCGACGAAGCCGCCCTGACGCAGGCGATCGCGCAGGCGGGCCTGGTGACGCTGGGGGCGGCCGGCCGCTTGCGCATCGTCACGCCGCAGCAGGCGGCGGCCGAGGAGGCCAAACGCAAGCCGGTGGCCGAGCCGGAGAACCCCGAGCACCTGCGGCTGTGGCAACTGGCGCAGCCCTTGCTGTTGCAGGCCGGCCGCAAGGGGCTCACGCTCACGCAGCTGACCGACGCCATGCACGCAAAGCTGCCGGTGCTGCAAGACATGCTGCATCGCCGCGCCAAGGCCGGCGATGCGCTGCGGGTCGGAGAAACACGCTTTTACCTGCGCGGCACCATTGACGAATTCATTGTCGTTGCGCAAGAGGTCGCGCGCTCGAAACCCGAGGGGCGCTTTACCGCCGCGCACTTTCGCGATGCCGCCGGCGTCGGCCGCGGCCTGGCGATCGAGGTGCTGGAAGTACTGGACCGGCTCGGCGTCACGCAGCGTATCGCCGACGAAAGAATCCTGCGCCCGCAGCACGACCTCATCGCCACGCCCCACCCCTGAAGCGTGCGGGGCTTGCTTTCAAGCTTTGCCGACGATGCCCTGCGCCCGCAGCCGGGCGATCTCGTCCGCGCCATAGCCCAAGCCTTCGAGAACGGCGGCCGTGTCCTGACCCAGAAGCGGCGGCGGCCGATGAACGCTGGCGGGCGAATCGGTGAACTTCACCGACGGGCGCACATAGCGCAGCTTTCCTTCGCTGGGATGGTCCATGGTCTGGAACATGCCGACCGCCTTCAGATGCGGGTGGTCGGGCAATTCGCCTAGCGAATAGATGGGCGTGGCCGCTAGATCCAGCGTCTGGCAAATTTCCATCCATTGCGCCGTGGTGCGCTGCGGCCCTTCGGCGCGCAACTCGGCATAGAGTTCGCGCACGACGGCATTGACCTTGTGGCGGTCGGACAGGTCGAAGCGCTCCAGCAGATCGTCGCGGCCCAGGTGTTGAAACAGCCGGACCCACTCATGGGGGCTGTAGGGCAGGATGGCCGCATGCCCGTCGGCCGTGGGCACGGGCCGGCGGCCGCCATCCACGATGCGCCCGTATCCGGTGCCGCCCAGGGGCGGCTCGAAAGCCAGGCCGCCAAGATGCTCGACCAGGTTGAACTCCACCAGGGTCTCGAACATCGGCACCTCGACATACTGGCCCTGGCCACCGCGCTCGCGGTGCAGCAGCGCCGCCAGCACCGCGTTGACCAGCGCCAGGCCGGCGGTCTTGTCGGCGATGAGGGCCGGCACGTAAGTGGTGGTGCCGGTCTCGTTGCCCACCAGGCTGGCCAGGCCACTGGCGGCCTGGATGATGTCGTCAAAGCTGGGTTTGGAACGGTGCGGGCCGTCCTGCCCGAAGCCGGTGGCGGCGCAGTACACCACGCGCGGGTTCACCTCACGCACCGCTTCGTAGCCCAGGCCCAGCCGATCAATGGCGGACACGCGCATGTTGTGCACCACCACGTCGACCCCGGCGGCCAGTTCCAGGAACAGCTTGCGTCCCTCGGGGTGCTTCAAGTCCAGCACCACCGACTGCTTGTTGCGGTTGATGGCCATGAACAGCGAGCCCATGCCCGGATGGCGCGACACCGCGTTGGAGCGGATCAGGTCGCCCTCGGGGCTTTCGATCTTGATCACCTGCGCGCCGTAGTCGCCGAGGATCTGGGTGGCGTAGGGCCCGAGCACCACCGCGGTCAGGTCGAGCACGCGGATGCCGTGGAGCGGGCCGGTGGGGGTGGCGGTCTTGGGCGATGTCATGGGCAGCGATCTGGAGGGCAGGCCGTGCGGGGCGCGACCGGCTGGGTTCGTCGCAGGCAGACGCATGGTGCCCGAGGCCGGAATCGAACCGGCACGCCTTGCGGCGGGGGATTTTGAGTCCCCTGCGTCTACCAATTTCACCACTCGGGCACGAGGGGAAGGAAAGCAAAAATTATGGCACAGTGGCGCAGATGAATTACCCGACCATTGAAGATGCCATCGGCAAGACCGCCCTGGTGGTCCTGCAGCGGATTGGCGTTGCTGAAAACCGGCAGCGGGGCAACGTAATCCTGGGCAAGCTCGAGGGCAACAACCCCGCTGGCTCGGTGAAAGACCGCCCGGCGCTGTCGATGATCAAGCGCGCCGAGGAGCGCGGCGAGATCAAGCCCGGCGACACGCTGATCGAGGCCACCTCGGGCAACACCGGCATCGCCCTGGCCATGGCGGCGGCGATCCGCGGCTACCGCATGGTGCTGATCATGCCCGAGGACCTGTCCATCGAGCGCGCCCAGACCATGAAGGCCTTTGGCGCCGAGTTGCTGCTCACGCCCAAGAGCGGCGGCATGGAATACGCCCGCGACCTGGCCGAAAACATGCAACGTGAGGGCAAGGGCCGCGTGCTCGACCAGTTCGCCAACCCCGACAACCCGCGCATTCACTACGAAACCACCGGCCCCGAGTTGTGGGAGCAGACGGGCGGGCGCATCACGCACTTCGTGAGCGCCATGGGTACCACCGGCACCATCACCGGCGTGTCGCACTTCCTCAAGGAAAAGAACCCCGCCATCCGCATCATCGGCGCCCAGCCCAGCGAGGGCTCGCGCATTCCCGGCATCCGCAAGTGGCCGCAGGAATACCTGCCGCGCATCTACGACCCCAGCACGGTCGACGAACTGGCCTACGTCAGCCAGGATGCGGCCGAGGAGATGTGCCGGCGCCTGGCGCGCGAAGAGGGCATCTTCGCCGGCATCTCGGCGGCGGGCGCCTGCTGGGTCGCGCAGCAGATTGCCGCCACCGTGGAGAACGCCACCATCGTGTTCGTGGTATGCGACCGCGGTGACCGGTATCTGTCCACCGGCGTGTTCCCCGCATGACGGACCCGGCCATGGACATCGCCAAGGAAATCGACACCCGTGGGCTCAACTGCCCACTTCCCATCCTCAAGGCCAAGAAGGCCCTGACGGACATGCTGCCGGGGCAATTGCTCAAGGTAGTGGCCACCGACCCCGGATCCGTGCGCGACTTCCAGGCCTTTGCCAGGCAGACTGGCAATGAGCTGGTCGAGCAGCAGACGGTGGGCCAGGATTTCATCCACATCCTGCGCCGGCGCCCGGCCTGAGCGGCCGGCCAGACGGCGCTCATCGCTGCGGTGTGCCCAGGGCGTGATCCGGCGTTTGCGTGGTGTGTCTCATCGACCCGAAGGTCGTCGCGTACACCCAGGTGAACTCGGCGCCCATGAGGAAGATCTGCGCTGAGTAATACACCCAGACGAAGACGACCGCGATTGACCCGGCGGCGCCGAAGCCGGACGCGATGCCGCTCTTGCCGATGTACAGGCCGATCAGGTAGCGCCCCACCGCGAACAGGGCCGCGGTGCAGGCGGCGCCCAGCCACACGTCGCGCCAGCTCACCCGCACCCGAGGCATCAGCTTGTAGATCATCGCGAATACGCCGGTGGTGAGCGCGAATCCGACCACGAAATTGACCGCCTGGGCGGTGGCCTCCCACTCACCGAAGACGCCACCCGCCCATTTGCCGAGCGCGGCGATCGCGGCGCTGAACACCAGCGACACCATCAGGAGAAAAGCGATGCCCAGGATCATCCCGAACGACAACAGCCGGGCGCGCACCAGTGACCACGGCCCGCTGGAGCCGGCTCGCGCGGGCGCGCGCCAGATACGGTCCAGCGCATCCTGCAGTTCGCCGAAAACGGTGGTCGCGCCGATGAACAGAAATGCGAATCCGATCAGGGTGGAGGCGACGCCGGTGGAAGGCTTTCCCGCTTGCGCCAGAAGCTCCTGGATGGCCTTGGCGGCTTCCGGGCCCATCAGGCCTTCGAGCTGGGCGAAGATCTGTCCGCGCGCCGCTTCCTGGCCGAACACCAGTCCCGCCACGCCGATCACGATCACCAGAAGAGGCACGAGAGAGAACACCGTGTAGTACGACAGCGCGGCGCCCATGCTGGGGGCGTAGTCGTTGACCCAGGATGTCGCGGTTCGCTTCACGAGCCACCACCAGTCTTTGAGGCCATGCCGATTCATGTTTCGACATTAGTGCCGCCGAGGCGACCCGGGTGTAGGACAACCGTGGCGATGCTGGACGCGCATCCATGGCACAAGCGCCTACGGTGCTTGTCACCCATCGCCGACCCCCGGCCCGCGCGGTCGTAGCTAGCTTGGCGTGTGGCTCATGGGCTGACCCATGAGGCGCAACCATGATCGGAGCACTCCATGCCAGCGGCAAGCACACGAAGCACCTGGAAGGGTGCGATCTCCTTCGGGCTCGTCCATATCCCGATCGAGCTGCGTTCAGCGACGGTAGAGACGCGCCCGGCGTTCAAGTGGATCGACCCCGCGTCCAAGAGCGCGGTGGGCAATCAGCAGGTGAGCAAGGCCACGGGCGAGGCGATCGATCCCGCGTCCATCGTCAAGGGCATCGAGATCGAGGATGGCCAGTTCGTGACCCTGACCAAGGAGGAGATCCGCGCCGCGCTTCCCAAGGCCACGCAGACCATCGACATCGAAGCCTTCGTCGACGCAGCGCAGATCCCGCCTTCGTACTTCGACCGGCCCTATCACGTCGTTCCCGTCGGCAAGGGGCAGAAGGCCTATGAGTTGCTGCGCGAAACGCTGGTGGCCACCGGCAAGGTCGGGCTTGCGCGCGTCGTGATCTCCACCCGCCAGCACCTGGCCGCGCTGATGCCGATGGAGCGCGGGATGATGCTCAACCTTCTTCGCTGGTCCGAGCAGGTACGCAGCATGGAAGGGCTGGAACTTCCGGACGAGAGTGTGCAGGTCAATGCCAGGGAACTCAAGATGGCCCGCATGCTGGTCGAGGAGCTGGCCGCCGATTGGGAGCCCGACCTGTTCCACGACGAGTTCAAGGAACAGTTGGCCGAGCTGATCGAAGCCAAGGCCAAGGCCGGCAAGACACTCAGCATCGCCAAGCCGGACAGCGATGAGGCGCAAACCCAGACGGCCGACGTGCTCGACATCTCCGAGCTGCTCAAGCGCAGCCTGGACAGAAAGGCCAGGACGGCCGCCACACCGCAGGCCAAGCCCGATGCCAAGCCGACATCCAAGCCGGCCGAGGACCGCAAGGTCACACCGCTGCGCCGCGCCGCCGCTGCTGCCAAGGCGCCCGCCCGGGCTGCCGCCGCGGCCAAGGCACCCACCCGGGCTGCCGCCGCGGCCAAGCCGGCGCCGGAGCGCAAGACGCGTTGATGGCCAGGAGGTAGCGGCAAGCCATCATGACGGCGGACAAGCTCGGACGCTACAAGGCCAAGCGTGACTTCGGCATCACGCCAGAGCCCGCCGAGGGTGGCGAGCCGGGGCTGCAACGCGCTTTCGTCATCCAGAAGCACTGGGCCTCCCGATTGCACTACGATTTTCGGCTGGAGCTGGGCGGCACCCTGGTGAGCTGGGCGATGCCCAAAGGGCCGAGCTTCGACCCCCAGGACAAGCGAATGGCGGTCCACGTCGAAGACCATCCGCTTTCTTACGCCAGCTTCGAAGGCACGATTCCCGAAAAGCAGTACGGCGCGGGCAGGGTGATCGTCTGGGACGAGGGCACATGGCACCCGCTGGGCGATCCGGATGCCGGCCTGCGGTCGGGCCATCTCAAGTTCGAGCTGCGCGGCCACAAGATGCGGGGCAAGTGGGCGCTCGTGCGCATGAAGGGGCGCGGCGGCAAGCAGGAGCCCTGGCTCTTGATCAAGGAGAAAGACGAATACGCCAGGCCGGCGGACGAGTTCAGTGTCGTCGACGAGTTGCCCGACAGCGTCAAGGGCGCCGAGCCGGCCGCCCTGCCGAAAGTGCGACCCAAGCGCCTGCCGGTGACACTGCCGGAAACGCTGGCGCCCCAGCTTGCCACCTTGGTCGACGGCCCGCCGAAAGACCCCGACAACTGGGTGTATGAGATCAAGTTCGACGGTTACCGCCTGCTGGCGCGGGTCGACGGCGCGGACATCAACCTCTTTACCCGCAACGGCAACGACTGGACGTCCAAGATGGCGCATCTTCGTGCCGCCATCCAGAAGGCCAGGCTGCCGCAAGGCTGGTATGACGGGGAAATCGTCATCGTCAACGAAGACGGCATGCAGGACTTCGGTGCGCTCCAGGGCGCGTTCGACTCGGACCGCACCCAGGACATCGTCTACTTTCTGTTCGACCTTCCCTATTTCGACGGGCGGGATCTGCGCGACCTGCCGCTCCAAGCCAGGCGCGAGATCCTGCGGGCCGCGCTGCAAGAGCGTGAGTCGGACACGCTGCGTTTCAGCGCCAGCTTCGATGCGCCCCCACAGAGGGTGGTGCAGGCAGCCTGCGAGCGTGGGCTCGAAGGGGTCATGGCCAAGCGCAAGGATTCGGCCTACCGGTCGCACCGCTCACCCGACTGGATCAAGCTCAAATGCGCGCAGCGTCAGGAGTTCCTGATCTGCGGCTGGACGGATCCTCAAGGCACGCGTTCGGGGTTTGGCTCGCTCCTGCTGGGTGTCCACGATGCGCATGGGAACATTGTGTACGCCGGCAACGTCGGCACCGGCTTCAACGAAAGGACGCTCGCGAAGCTCAAGGCGCAGCTGGACACGATCGGTGCCGACAAGGCGCCGTTTGCCCAGAACCCGCGCACGCTTGGCCGGCCCCATTGGGTCAAGCCGGTGCTGATTGCCGAAGTCTCCTTTGCCCAGTGGACCCGTGACGGTCGTTTGCGGCACGCCGTGTTCCATGGCATGCGGGCGGACAAGAGCCCGAAATCGATCGTGCGTGAACAAGCGGCCAGTGCGCCCAAAGCCAGGGCCGCGGTCGCCGCCGCGCGCAGGCCCGCGCCGCCAGCGTCGGCGGCTCGCGCAGAGCCGGCCTCGCATGCCCTGTCTAACCGTTTGCGCGTGACCAACCCCGACCGCGTCATCGACAAGACGACCGGCATCACCAAGATCGAGCTCGTGCGCTATTACGGCTTGGTGGGCGAGCTGATGATGGAGCATCTGCGACATCGGCCCGTGGCGCTGGTGCGCGCGCCGGCGGGCGTCGCGGGCCACCATTTTTTCCAGAAGCACGCCGAGGTTGAAAAGCTGCCCGGCATCGTTCAGCTCGACACCGCGCTGTCGCCCGACCACGCGGCCATGTTGCAGATCGCAAGCAGCCAAGGCCTGCTGTCGGCGGCGCAATGGAATGTGATCGAGGTGCACACGGTCAATGCCGTGTCGTCGGCGTTCGAGACACCCGACCGGATCGTCTTCGACCTCGATCCGGGGGAGGGCGTCACATGGCGCGACATCCAGAAGGCGGCGCGGGTGATGCGCGAGTTCCTGGACCAACTGTCGCTGCCAAGCTTCCTCAAGACCTCCGGCGGCAAGGGCCTGCATGTGGTGGTGCCGATCAGGAAAACCCACACCTGGGACGAGGCCAAGGATTTCTCACGGGCGATCGTCGTTCATCTGGCGACCACCTTGCCCCAGATGTTCGTGGCCAAAAGCGGACCGAAGAACCGTGTGGGAAAGATCTTCATCGACTACCTGCGCAATGGACTTGGCGCTACGACCGTGTGCGCCTGGTCGGCCCGGGCGCGGCCGGGCCTGGGGATCTCCGTGCCGGTGGATTGGGATGAACTTGGCGCCCTGCGTGGCGGCGACCACTGGACTGTTCGCGACGCCCATGCGCGCCTGGACAAAGGCAATGAGCCGTGGAAGGGCTATGTCCGTGCGGCCAAGAGTTTGAAATCGGCGATGAAGACCCTGGGCCATGTTTGATCTGCATGCACCTTGGTGGGAGCTTCCGGTACGCGCGGCGATCGTCTATGCCGCACTGCTGGTCCTCATGCGTTTGTCTGGCCGGCGCACGGTCGGACAGTTCACGCCCTTCGATCTGCTGGTGGTCATGCTGTTGTCCGAATCCGTCTCCCAGGGCTTGTCGGGTGGCGAGGACTCGGTGACCGGTGCGCTGCTCGCGGCGGGAACGCTGATCGGTATCAATATGGCGGTGACCTACGTCGCAAGCCGCAACACACGTGTGCAACGCGCGCTGGAAGGCAGT
>JAZKDA010000083.1:0-5448 GCA_040387815.1 Pseudomonadota bacterium
AGCCGCCGGCATTGCCGGTGGTCTTCATGCCCAGCTTGCGGGCCGAATAGCTGCTGAGGAAATAACCTTCCACCCGGCCGGCGTCGACCACCTTGCGGGCGGTGGTGCGCACGCCCTCCTCGTCAAAAGGCGAGCTGCCCTTGCCGCGCCGCACATGCGGGTCTTCCGTCAGGTCGATGTGCTTGGGGAAGACCCTCTTGCCCAGCGAATCGAGCAGGAAGGTGCTGCGGCGGTACAGCGCGCCGCCGCTGATGGCTTGCACGAAGCCGCCCAGCAGGCCGGCGGCCAGGGGCGATTCGAACAGCACCGGGCATTCGCGTGTGCTGATCTTGCGCGAGTCCAGGCGTGACAGGGCGCGCTCGGCGGCATAGCGGCCGATGGCGCGCGGGTCGGCCAGTTCGGCGGCGTCGCGCATCGAGCTGTACCAGGCGTCGCGCTGCATCTTGTCGCCTCGGCCGGCGATCGGCGCCACCGACATCGAATGGCGCGAGCTGGCATAGCCGCCGCGAAAACCGCGGGTGTGGGCGCTGAAGAAATGGCTTTGCTGGGCCGACACGCCCGCGCCTTCGCTGTTGGTGATCTTGCGGCTGGTCTTGAAGGCCGCCTCCTCGCACAGCAGGGCCATCTGCATCGCGCCCTCGCTGTCGATGTCCCAGGGGTGGAACAGGTCCAGATCGGGTTGGTCAGTGGCCTGGGCGATGTCTTGCGCGTCGGGCAGGCCGGCCACCGGGTCTTCGGCGGTGAAGCGGGCGATGTCGTAGGCGGCCTGCACCGTCTGCTCGATGGCCGCATCGGAAAAGTCGGAGGTGCTGGCGTTGCCCCGGCGCTGGCCGATGTAGACCGTGACGCCCAGCGATTTGTCGCGGTTGCGTTCGACGTTCTCGAGCTCGCCCTTGCGCACCGACACCGACAGGCCACAGCCCTCGGAGGCCTCGGCGCCGGCGTCGGTGGCGCCCAGCTTGCGGGCATGGGCGAGGGCCTTGTCCACCAGTTGCTCAAAGGTGGCGCGGCTGTAGGAAAAGCCGCGCTCTGCGCGCGCCAAGGGGGTCGGATCGGGTTTCTTCATGTCGGGGCTATGATACTTGCGACCCCCGCGTGGCCTTGCCCGCCCTCTCCATTTATCCATGTCACGCAAACCCACCAAAGGCTACTTCGTGCGCGGCCAGTTCGTCGCCGAAGGCAGCGAACTCGACCAGCAGCTCAAGACCGAGCTCAAGGGCTCGGACACCAGCCGGACCGACCTCAAGCGCGAGAGCACCGAGCGGCAAAAGCTCGGCGAACAGCTCATCACCCTGCGGCGCGACCTGTTCGAAGGGCTGCAGCTGCCGGAGCGGCTCGTCGACGCCCTGGAACAGGCCGAGCGCATCACCAATTTCGAGGGCAAGCGCCGGCAGATGCAGTTCGTGGGCAAGCTGATGCGGCTGCTCGACGAAGACACCGTGGCCGCGGTGCGCACCGCGCTGCAAGAGCAGCACAAGGGTTCGGCGCGCGAGACGCTGGCCCTGCACGAGGCCGAGCGTTGGCGCGACGACCTGATCGAGCGCGACGAGGCCATGGGCGAGTGGCTGGCCCTCTTTCCGGACACCGACGCGCAGCAGTTGCGCGCCCTGGTGCGCCAGGCCCGCAAGGACCGCCCGCCGCCGGATGCGGACGCCGCCTCGCGCGGTCTGGCGCCGCGCCAGAGCCGCTCGTACCGCGACATCTTCCAGCTGGTGCGCGAGCAGCTGTCATCTCAAGCCGAGTCCGACACCCAGGAGGAGCCCGCCGATGAGTGACTTCGATCCGGTGCGCATCGGCATCGTCTCGATCAGCGACCGGGCATCGAGCGGCGTCTACGAAGACAAAGGCCTGCCGGCCCTGCAGGATTGGCTGGGCCGCGCCCTGCGCAACCCCATCAGCTTCGAGCCGCGGCTGATTCCCGACGAACAAGACCGCATCAGCGCCGCGTTGATCGAGCTGGTCGATGCTGGGTGCGCCCTGGTGCTGACCACCGGCGGCACCGGCCCCGCCCCGCGCGACGTGACGCCCGAGGCCACCCTGGCCGTGGCCGACAGGCACATGCCGGGCTTTGCCGAGCAGATGCGCCAGATCAGCCTGCGCTTCGTGCCGACGGCCATCCTGTCGCGCCAGGTGGCGGTGATCCGGGGGAAAAGCCTGATCATCAATCTGCCGGGGCAGCCGAAGTCGATTCAGGAGACTTTGGAAGGGCTCAAGGATGATCAGGGCAAGAGCGTGGTGCCAGGGATTTTTGCGGCGGTGCCCTACTGCATCGACCTGATCGGCGGGCCGTACCTGGAGACGGACGACGCGGTGTGCAAGGCGTTTCGGCCCAAGAGCGCGGTGCGGGTGCGCTGAAACGCGGTCGCGCCGGACACACCTCACGCCTGGATCCCCGCCTTCGCGGGGATGACGAGCCGCTACTTGCCCACCATCTGCGTGAACCGGTCCGCCTCGAAGCTTTCCTTGCGGTGGGCGTCGTCGGGCACGCAATCGCCTTCACGACGGGTGCTTGCGAGCGTCTCGATGGCGTGCCACAGCAGCGCGATCTGGTGCTCTTGCGAGGCCGCGTTGTCGATCAAGCCGCGCATGGCCTGCGACAGCGGGTCGTCGTTCTGGGTGATGCCGTAGGCCGAAAAACCCATCTTGCTGGCCGCTTCCTCGCGCCGTACCGTGTCTTCGGCCTGGATGATTCGGGCCGGAATACCCACCGCCGTGGCGCCGGCGGGCACCGGCTTGGTGACCACCGCGTTCGAGCCGATCGCCGCATGGTCGCCAACCAGGAAACCGCCCAGCACCTTGGCGCCGGCCCCCACCACCACGTTGCGGCCCAGCGTCGGGTGGCGTTTGGCGCCCTTGGACAGGGAGGTGCCGCCCAGCGTCACGCCCTGATAGATGGTGCAGCCGTCGCCGATCTCGGCGGTCTCGCCGATCACCACGCCCATGCCGTGGTCGATGAACACGCAGTTGCCGATGGTGGCGCCAGGGTGGATCTCGATGCCGGTCAGCCAGCGCGACATCTGCGAGATGAAACGCCCCAGCCAGCGCATGCCGCGCAACCAGAGCCCATGGGCCAGCCGGTGCAGCACCAGCGCGTGCAAGCCCGGGTAACAGGTCAGCACTTCCCACTTGCTGCGCGCGGCAGGGTCGCGGTCAAGGATGCACTGGATGTCGGAGCGAAGACGGCTGAACATAGGGAGCCAAGTCTAAGCCTTGCCGTTTGCTGCCGCCTGCGACATGGCCTTGGCGACACCGCGCAGGATGTGGATTTCCTCGGGGGTCAGGCGCGAGCGGTTGAACATCTGGTTGAGCCGGGGCATGAGCTTCTTGGGTGAGGCCGGGTCGAGAAAGCCGATCTCGACCAGCGCCCGCTCCCAGTGGCTCAGCATGCCGGCCACCGACTGCGCGTCCGCCATCGCTTCGGCGGCGTCTGCCTGCGCGGCCCCGAAGCCGCCCAGCGCCTGCCGCCATTCGTAGGCGATCACCTGGATGGCGGCCGCGAGGTTGAGCGAGCCGAAATCCGGGGCGGTCTCGATCCGCAGGGCCACATGGCAGCGGTAGACATCGGCATTGCTCATGCCAAAACGCTCCGTGCCGAACAGGAAGCCCACGCCCTGCGGGGGTGTCGCCGAGGCGACAAGCCCAGCCAGGTGGTCACGTGGCGCTGCCGTGGGCGGCCCGAAATCGCGCGCGGTCATGGCGGTGGCGCACAGGTAGTCGATGCCGTCCAGCGCCTCGTCCAGGCTGGGCACGACGCGCGCACGCGCCAGCACGTCGGTGGCGCCGCTGGCGCGCTGCAGGGCTTCGTCGCGCGTGAGTATGTCGGGCCAGCGCGGCGACACCAGCACCAGATCGTCGAAACCCATCACCTTCATGGCCCGGGCCGCGGCGCCCACATTGCCGGCGTGGCTGGTCTCGATGAGGATGAAACGGGTCTTCACGGTGGGAAAAGTAGACTGGGGGTATTGTCGCCGCCCGCATCGCCGGGCCCCCGCGCCCCGCCCTGCCCCGCAGGCCGCGCTCCTGCCCTTAAAAATCCATGTCGTCCAACCTGCATCCCATGCTCAACGTGGCCATCAAGGCCGCCCGCGCCGCCGGCGCCATCATCAACCGGGCCGCGCTCGACGTCGAGTCGGTGCGCATCTCGCAAAAGCAGGTGAACGACTTCGTGACCGAGGTGGACCACGCGGCCGAGCAGGCAATCATCGAGACCTTGCTCACCGCCTACCCAGACCACGCCATCTGGGCCGAGGAATCGGGCAAGACCCACGGCCGGCAGGGCTCGGAAAACGTCTGGATCATCGACCCGCTGGACGGCACCACCAACTTCATCCACGGCTTTCCGGTGTATTGCGTGAGCATCGCCCTGTCGGTGCGCGGGCGCATCGATCAGGCCGTGATCTATGACCCCTCCCGCAACGACCTGTTCACCGCCACCCGCGGCCGCGGGGCCTACATGAATGACAGGCGCATGCGCGTTGGCAAGCGTACCGAAATGCGCCAGTGCCTGATCTCCACCGGCTTTCCGTTTCGCCCCGGCGACAACTTCAACAGCTACCTGCGCATGATGGCCGACGTGATGAAGCGCACCGCCGGCCTGCGCCGCCCGGGCGCCGCCGCGCTCGACCTGGCCTACGTGGCAGCCGGCTTCACCGACGCATTTTTCGAAACCGGCCTGTCACCCTGGGACGTGGCCGCCGGCTCGCTGCTGGTGACCGAAGCCGGCGGCCTCATCGGCAACTTCACCGGCGAGCCCGACTTCCTGGAGCAGCGCGAATGCCTGGCAGGGTCACCGCGCATCTACGGCCAGATGGTCGGCATCCTGCACAAGTACAGCAAGTTCGCCACCGCCGGCGAAAAGGCCCAGGTGCGTCAGGCGGCGGAGGCCGACGATGCCGCAGCAGCGGCGGCGGCCGGTACGGCCGAGGCACCCCGCGCGGAAGATCCGTCCGAGGCCGACATCGCGGGCCCGGGCGGCGAAGCGCAATAAGGGGTCGGGCCCTCAGCCCTTGCCCGCACTGATCGTGTCCCCAGGCACCCGCTGCTTGGGCGTCTTCCAGTACAGGTCCACCCGCTCGATCAAGCCGCTGTCGCCCATGTCGAACACCATCACCAGGCGATAGCCGAAGGGCTGGGCCTCGCGGGTGAGCAGGTAACGCGTGCTGCAGTCGACCACTGCGGTGCGGCCGTCCTCCGAATAGATGATGCGATGCACTTTCCAGCCGTACTCGTACAGCGGATCGGCAAAGCCGGCCAGCCAGCTGACGTAGCCGTCACGGCCCACCACACCGTCGCCTTCGCTGCCCTCGGGGCCGATGCGCTCGACATTGGGCGCCAGCGTGGCCGACAGGCGCGGCCAGTCGCGCGTGGGCAGCGCCGCCATGAACTCGGTCATGAGCGAGCGCAGCCGCTCGCGCGATGCATCAGGCTGTGATGTTGTCACCGAAGTAC
>JAZKDA010000083.1:5458-21052 GCA_040387815.1 Pseudomonadota bacterium
TGAAGCGAGACAGGCGCATGGTCTGCATCGGGAAGAAGTCGGTGTCGCTGGTGTTGAGCTGCACGCCCGGCACCAGCAGCGGCAGCTGCACGCCCTTGAGCGAAGCCGCCTGCTTCATGATGTTGGCGCGCGTGAGGTTGTCGCCCGCCTGGCGGATCACCTGCACCACGCTCTGCGCCACCGAATAGCCTTGTGTGTAGAGTTCATTCGCCAAGCTCACGCCCGGGTTGTACTTCGTCATCCAGTTCTTCCACTCGATCACGCCCACATCGTTGGCCCAGACCGGGTCGGCCGGGTCCTTGCGGTAGTTGGCGGTGAACACGCCCACCGCATGCTCGACGCCGATCGGCTTGAGAAAGGACTCGATGCCCGCGGAGTTGCTGTTGAGGTAATGCGCCGGCTTCCAGCCAAGTTCCGAGGCCTTGCGCACCGCCTGCACCGCGCCCTTGCCGGCGCCGGCATTGACGAAGGCATTCACGCCCGCGGCACGCAATTGCAGCACCTGCGAATCGACTGTCGGGTCCGTGGCGGCAGTGGTGACTTCCGCGACGATCAGGCGGGCCTTGTCGCCCAGGCCGCGCTTGAGGCCTTCGAAATAGTCGCGGCCGAAGTCGTCGTTGGTGTACATGATGCCGATGCGCGGTTCGGCCACGGTCTGCAGGATGTGCTTGCCATAGACCGCCGCCTCGGCGAGATAAGTGGGCGACCAGCCCATGGTCCACGGGTACTCGCTGGGTTGGCCCCAGCGCGAGCTGCCGCCCAGCAGGAACAGCTGCGGCATCCGGCGCCCGTTCAAGTACTTTTGCACCGCCACCTGGGTGGGCGTGCCGACCGAACCGGCCAGGAACAGCACACCCTCCTCCTCCACCAGCTTGCGCGTCTGCTCCACGGTCTTGGGCGGGCTGTAGGCATCGTCCACCGACACGAAGCGGATCTGCCGGCCGTTGATGCCGCCGTTGTCGTTGACGAACTTGAAGTACGCGCTCATGGCCGTTCCCAATGCGCCAAACTGCGAGATGGGGCCGCTGTACGCGGCGGTGTTGCCGATCTTGATCTCCCGGTCGCTGGCGCCGGTGTCATACGTGGCCGCCCGCGATACCGCGGGAAGCAAGGACGCCGCGCTGGCGGCCAGGCCGGCAACCACCTGGCGCCGTGTGGGATGCAGGTTGTTCATGTCTTGTCTCCTCGGTGAATGGACGGTCACTGCGGCAGGGGTGCGCCGCTGAAGAATCGGGTCGGGTTGTCGTCGAGCAGACTGTCGATCTGCGCCTGCGTCATGCCGCGCTCGCGCAGCAGCCCGTAGAAGCTGGTGAACAGGTGGGTGAAGGGCGGCGGCCACAGGCCGGCGCGCTTGGCCTCTTCCATGCGCAGCACCTCCTCGGGTGACTGCTTGCGCCCGTAGCGGCCGATCATGTAGCAGTACCGGTCCTGGCTCATGAGGATCTGCGGGCCCTTGCCGGCCTGGTAAAGCTTGACCAGGCTGTCGGCGCGCGCCTGATCGGTCTGGAATTGCTCCCAGCCGATGCGGTCGAAGCCGATATAGGAGCCCCGGTTGACGATGCCCAGGTGGTAGTGGTGGTCGGTGCTCTCGCAGCAGTGGCCGATCAGGGCGCGCTGCAGCGGCACGCCGTGCTTTTCGAACAGGTCCTGCTGCTCGGGGCCGCCCAGGCCGCCCTGGGTGTGCGTGATGATGGGAACACCGGTGACCTTCTGCGCCTCGCACGCCGCAGCCAGGCAGCGGGCTTCGGCATCGGTCATGGTCTTGCCGGTGGTGGCGCACTTGATCGCGCCGGCGCGAATGCCCGTGTTGTCGATGCCCTCCCGCAGCTCGGTCAGGTACAGCTCGGTAATCTGTTCCACCGTCGAATTGCGCCAATACGGGGGCAGGCCCAGGGCCTCGAAATAAAAGCCGGTGGTGCACACGATGTTGACCTGCGAACCCTCGGACACAGCGGCCAGCACGTGCACATCGCGGCCGAGCTCGATCGGGCAGGGGTCGACCAGGGTACGCACGCCGTGCTCTACCCGCAGCTCGGTCAGGCGGCGCACGGCCTCCTTGATGACGGCGGGCCGGTCGACCGGGTACTTGGGATCGAATTCCGCACCCGGGTATTTCACGAAAATGTGCTCGTGCACCAGGGTGCGCCCCAGCGCCGAAGCATCGATCGGGCCGAGGACGGTCTGAATCTTCATCGAGAGTGTCTCCTTTTCGTAATACCTGCATATCGTCTGGCAGCGGACGAATGTAGCGGTATACGACCTCGGGCGCCTCGGCGCAAGAGGGAACCCCCGGGGTTGCGCGCTCAGCCCGCGAGCGCCGGTTCGGCGACGCCATCATGAATGGAAAGCCGAATGCTGGACATGGTTGCGCTCAACAAAAAGATTGCGTCAAATCCCCGTCAAAAACGGCTCGACCCTAACGTATGCTTGCGCTCAATGAGCGCGACGCGGTTCGCCCCACCGAACAGCGAGGCGCTCGCCTGTGGTGCCGGCGCCCCTCCTGAAGGAGGGCTAAGCACTCCGACAGTCCCCAGCGAGAATTTGGCGCATTCCCCAAACTTCTGCCGCCACCCCATGTCCATAGCCCTCCAGCCGCGCAGTGTGCTGCGCACCCACACCGTCGAAAACCAACCCCTTCCGCTGGGCGCCTACAACGCTTATCGCTGCGACACTGCGCTGCAAGAGGCTGTCGAACGCGAAGGCGCGGCCTGGGCCACGCCCGAGCTGCTGGCGCTGGGCGAGGCGGTGGGCGACCCTGCCAACGTCGACCAGGCCACGCTGGCCAATCTGCATTCGCCCACGCTCAAGCGCTTCGACCCCGCCGGCCGCCGCGTCGACCAGGTCGAGTTTCACCCGGCCTGGCATCACATCATGGGCATGGCCTGGCGGCACGGCTTGCCCACCGGCCCCTGGACCGACCCACGCACCGGTGCGCATGTGGCCAAGGCCGCCAAGACCATCCTGTTCAATGAACTCGAAGGCGGCTGCATGTGCCCGGTGGCCATCACCTACGGCGGCGTGCCGATGCTGCGCATCCAGCCCGACATCTCGGCGCTGTGGGAGCCGCAGCTGCTGTCCACCGCGTACGACGGGCGGCCCCTGCCCGTGGCGCAAAAGACCGGCGCCACCGCCGCCTTCGCCGCCACGGAAAAACAGGGCGGCTCCGACATGCGCAGCAACGCCACCACAGCCACACCCGTGGGCACGCCCGGGCCGGGCCGCGAGTACCTGCTGACCGGCCACAAGTGGTGGGTGTCCTCGGCCGGTGCGGATGTGATCATGGTGTCGGCCCGCACGGACAAGGGCGTGAGCGTGTTCGCCGTGCCCCGCTGGCTGCCCGACGGCACCCGCAACGCCATCAACATCGAGCGCATCAAGGACAAGATGGGCAACCGGGCCAACCCCTCGGTCGAGATGGAGTTCGACAAAGCCCACGGCTGGATGGTCGGCGAGGACGGGCGCGGTATCGCCAACATGATGATCTTCATGCAGTACTCGCGCTTCGAGGTGTCGATGATGCCGGTGGGCGAGATGCGGCTGACCCTCACGCAGGCCATCCACCATGCCCGCCAGCGCAGCGCCTTCGGCAAGGCGCTGATCCACCAGCCGCTGATGAAGAACGTGCTGGCCGACATGGCGCTGGAATACGAGGCCTCTTTGGCCCTGTCCATGCGCATCGCACGCTCACTGGACGGTGCGGCGCAAGACGATGGGCACCGCGCTTTCGCCCGGCTGGTGGTGGCCATCGCGAAATACTGGCACTGCAAGCGCGCGGTGCCCTTCGTGCAGGAGGCCATGGAGGTGCATGGCGCTGCCGGCTATGTCGAGGAATCGGTGATGCCGCGCTTTTACCGCGAGGCGCCGGTCAACAACATCTGGGAAGGCTCGGGCAATGTGATCTGCCTGGACATCCTGCGCGCGCTGCAGAAGGACCCGCTGGCCAAGGAGGTGCTGTTTGCCCAGCTGCAATTGGCCCGCGGCGGCAACGCGCACCTGGACCGCGCCATGGACGGCTTGCCCAGTGTGCTGGCCGCCGCCACCGCCAATGAGGCGCATGCACGCCGGCTCGCGCAGCAGCTGGCGCTGTGCCTGCAGGGGGGCTTGCTGGTGCGGCATGCGCCGGCGGGCGTGGCAGATGCGTTTTGCGCCAGCCGGTTCGGGCCGGAAGGGGCCGGGTTTTTTGGGACGCTGCCGGAGGGGGTGGATTTCGATGCGATCCTGGCGCGGACGATGGCGGGAGAGTTGGCCTGAGCGGTGTCAATCAGCGATTGCTACGCAGATTCCGCAGCACATGACGCAAAGGGCAAGAACATCATGAAAGCATTCATCGCCGAGCGCTATGAAAAGAAGCGCGCGTTGCGCTTGGCGGAAATGCCGATGCCGCAACTGCGCGATGACGAGTTCCTGGTTGAGGTCCACGCTGCGGGTGTGAACCAGTTGGACTTCAAGATCCGGGACGGAGAGTTCAAGCTCATCCTGCCCTATCGCCTGCCCCTCGTCCTGGGGCACGACGTCGCGGGCGTCGTGGTGAAGGCCGGCCCACGGGCGCGCAAGTTCAAGGTGGGCGACGAGGTCTACGCACGAGTCGATGACTTCCGGATCGGGACCTTCGCCGAGTTCGTCCCGGTCAGGGAGTCATCGTTGGCACTCAAGCCCAGAGGCCTCACGATGGAGCAAGCTGCCTCTATCCCGTTGGTCGGCTTGACTGCGTGGCAAGCGCTCGTTGAAAACGCCCAGCTGAAGAAGGGGCAGAAGGTGTTCATCCAGGCCGGCTCTGGCGGCGTGGGCACTTTCGCCATCCAGTTGGCCAAGCATCTGGGCGCCGGCGTCGCCACGACCACGAGCACGGCCAATGTCGCGCTCGTGAAGGACCTGGGTGCTGATGTTGTCGTCGACTACAAAACCCAGAACTTTGAGGACGTCTTGCGCGACTACGACGTCGTGCTGAACAGCCAGGATGGAAAGACGCTGGACAAGTCCCTGAGGGTGCTCAAAGCCGGCGGCAAGCTCATCTCCATCTCTGGGCCACCCGACCCCGAGTTCGGCAAGGCGATCGGCGCCCCAGGGTTCGTGAAACTGGTCATGCGCTTGCTGAGCTCGGGCGTCCGGCGACGGGCAAGCCGTCGCAATCTGGGCTACAGCTTCCTTTTCATCAAGGCGAACGGTGCCCAGTTGCAGGAGATCACCCACCTCATCGAAGCTGGAGCGATCCGCCCCGTCATTGACAAGGTCTTTGCCTTCGAATCCACCAACGAAGCCCTGGCCTACGTCGAGTCTGGTCGCGCGAAGGGCAAGGTTGTCGTCAAGGTCAAGTGATCTCGCACCCGGCCGGCGTGCACACGCACATCGCCATGCGCGAGTAGCCGCTCAAAAGCGGCTTAGGCGAAACAGCCGCGGGCGAACGGCCCTCACTCCACCCACGTCACCACATCGTCCAAGCTTGCCCGCGTGGTCCGAAACCCGTTGATAGGGTGTTCCACCGCCGCCAGGCCAAAGGACACACCCGCCACCACCAGCCGTGTGTCGGCAATCCCCAGAAACTCCCGCACGAAGTCCGAATGCATCGCCACCGCCGCCTGCGGCACGGCGGCCACGCCCAGGCTGGCCGCCGCATACAGCAAGGTGGCCAGGTAGCCGCCGCAGTCGACCGCGCCATAGGCACCCAGGTCGCGGGGCGTGGTGATGACCGCCAAATGGGGCGCACCGAAGAACCGGTAGTTCTCCATGCCCTGCTGCTTGGCAGCCGCCTTGTCCTGCCGGGTGATGCCCACGCTGGCGTACAGGGCCATGCCGCATTCGAGGCGGCGCGCCTGGTACTCGCCTCGGTAAGCCAGCGGCACGTCCAGGTCGGCGCGGCCTTCGCGGGTCTGCACCCGCTCGACGTACTGCGTGCGAAAACGCTCCAGCGGCTCGCCGCTGACCAGGTGCACCTGCCAGGGCTGGGTGTTGCACCACGAGGGCGTGTGCTGCGCCAGCGCCAGCATGCGCTCGATGGTCTCGCGCGGCAGCGGCGTCGGCTGGAAGGCGCGGCAGGAGTGCCGGGTTTTCAGGATACGTTCGAACTCGTTCACTTCAATTCACCTTGCGGCCATGGCCGCCCCAATACGCGTCTCGTAACGCGCCTTTTTGAACCTTGCCCGCCGCCGACAGCGGCATGGCGTCGCGAAACTCGACGCTGCGCGGGCACTTGAAGCCGGCGATCAGCGTGCGGCAGTGCGCGACGATGGACGCCGCGTCGGCCTGCGCGCCGGCCTTGAGCACCACCACCGCATGCACGGCCTCGCCCCATTTTGCGTCGGGGATGCCGATCACCGCGCAGTCCTGCACCGCCGGGTGCTGCGTGACGGCGTTCTCGACTTCCTTGGAGAATACATTCTCGCCGCCGCTGACGATCATGTCCTTGAGCCGGTCGACGATGGTGATGTAGCCATCGTCGTCCATCCAGGCGCCGTCGCCGGTGTGCAGCCAGCCATTGCGCAGGGCCGCCTCGCTGGCCTGCGGATTGTTCCAGTAGCCCAGCATCACGGTGGCGCCGCGCACCGCCACCTCGCCCACCGTGCCGCAGGGCAGCTGCGCGCCCGCTTCGTCGACGATGCGCATCTCGATACCGTAAGCCGCACAACCGGCGGACGTGCGCTTGTTGGCCCTGCCCTCGCCGAAATGCCGGTCCCACTCCAGGCGCGTGACCAGGCCAGCGGCCTCGGTCTGGCCATAGCCCTGGATGAACTTCCACGTAGGCAGCTTGCGCATGGCCAGGGCGATCTGCGCGTCGGGCATGGGCGCGCCGCCGTACTCGCAGTGCTGCACGCTGGTGAGGTCGAAGCGGTCGAACTCGGGATGGTGCAGCAGCATGTTGAGCATGGTGGGCACGAAAAGGCAGTAGTTGACGCGGTGCCGCTCGATGGCGCGCATGGCGGCCACCGCGTCGAACTTCGGCTCGATCACGTGGGTGCCGCCCACCAGCGTCAGCGCAATCGCCGGCTGCGCGCCGGCGATATGGAAAAAGCCCACCAGATGCAGGTAGCTGGTCTGGGGGGCGAAATGCATGGTCGGCACCCAGGTGAGCGCGGCCACCATCATGTTGGTGTGAGACAGCATCACGCCCTTGGGATGCCCGGTGGTGCCGCCGGTATAGAACACGCCCCACAGCGCGTCGCCCGATCCGGAGGCATCGGCCATCGGGGGCGATGCGGCCAGGGCCGCCTCGTAATCGATCAGGCCCGCCGGGCACGCGCCTGAGCCGATGAACCCCAAGCTCAGGCCCGGCACCTGCGCCGCCAGCGTCTGGCCCATCTGCGCAAACCCCGCGTCCACCAGCAGCACGCTCGCCTGGCAGTCCGCCAGCGCCTGCGCCACCTCGGCCTGCGCCCAGCGCGTATTGAGCGGCACCACGGCCGCACCCGCCCAGGGGACGGCGAACAGCAGCTCAAAATAATGGTCGTTGTTCAGGGACAGCACGGCCACCCGCCCTCGCGGTGCGACGCCAAACGAACGCAAGGCGCTGGCACCGCGCGCCACGCGCTCGCCCACTTCGCGCCAGCTGCGCTGGCGGTCCTGGTCGACGGTGGCGGGCGCATCGGGCCGGGTCTGCATGGCGCTGATCAGCGCCTGGGTCACGCGCATCGCAGCCTCATGGTTTCGACGGGGTGTCATCCTGACGCGCAATGCCGTGGCGCACCAGTTGCTCGGCCCGGTCTGCGGCAACGCCCCACTCGCCCAGCACCTCCAGCGTGTGCTGCCCCACGCGCGGCGGTGGGCGGCGCAGGTTGCCCGGCGTGCGCTCGAAGCGCGGCGCCGGCGCGGGATGCAGCGCCTCATCGAACTGGACGAAGCTGCCGCGGTCGCGCAGCTGCGGATGTTGCGGCGCCTCGTGCAGGTTCAGCACCGGCGAAAAACATGCGTCGAAGCCGGTCATGGCTTGCACCCATTCGTCGCGGGTGCGGGTGGCAAAGACCTCGGCAAATCGCTGGCGCATGCGCGGCCAGGCGGCGCGGTCGTCGCGGTCGGGGAACTCGGTGGCATCCAGGCCCATGCCCGCCAGCAGCTGCGCATAAAAGCGCGCCTCGATCGCGCCCACCGCGACGAACTTGCCGTCGCGGGTGCGGTAGGTGCCGTAGTACGGCGCGCCGCCGTCGCTGAGGTTGCTCTCGCGCGCGTCTTCCCACATGCCAGTTTGAATGAAGCCGTACACCATCGACATGAGGTTGGACACACCGTCGACCATGGCCGCGTCGACCACCTGTCCCTGCCCTGAGGTCTTGGCCTCGACATAGGCCGCCAGCACGCCGACCGCCAGGTACATGGCGCCGCCGCCGAGGTCGCCCACCAGGTTCACCGGCACGGCCGGGCGGCCATCGGCCGGGCCGAAGCCGTGCAGCGCGCCGGCGAGCGCGATGTAGTTGATGTCGTGGCCAGCCACCTGGGCCATGGGGCCGGTCTGGCCCCAGCCGGTCATGCGGCCATACACCAGGCGCGGGTTGCGGGCCCGGCAGTCCAGCGGACCCACGCCCAGCTTCTCTGTGACGCCAGGGCGAAAGCCTTCGATCAGCACGTCGGCCCGCTCCACCAGCGACAGCACCGCGGCCACGCCGTCGGGATGCTTGAGGTCCAGCGCCACCGAGCGCTTGTTGCGGTTGTAGAAATCAAAGCGCGAGGGCGTCTCCACGCCGAGGTCAGCGGCCACGAGGCGGTCGACCCGCACCACGTCGGCGCCGAGGTCGGCGAGCAAGGCCCCGCAAAACGGTGCGGGGCCCAGGCCGCCGAGTTCGACGACACGCATACCGCGAAGCGGTCCGGAAGCATTCATGAGAAAAGTCGTATCAGAAGTGAAAGGAATGACGGGTCAGATGGCGGGGAACCGCTGCACCGCCTCATAGGCAGGATAACCCTTACCGACGCCATATTCGAGGATGCCCCAGCCAGTCTGGCCGTCCATGCGCGCCCGCACCACGTGGTCGCCCAAGGTGCGCGCCATGCGCCGCAGGTCGGGATCGTCAAGGCGCCAGGTTTCGTGCTCGATGTGCAGCGGCCCACGGTCGTCGCCTTGCGAATGGCCGGCCATGCCGCCATACAGACCGCCCTTGAGGAAGTAGCGCGCCGGCATGGCGGTGATCTCCATCGTGCGGCGGCTGCCGTCCTGCAGCGTGAACTCGAAGGTGGCACTCTGGATGGTCTGGCCCAGAGGATCATCGGCCCACACAATGGATTGGCGCAAGCCGGTCATGCGCGCGCGCTTGAGAGGCGGCTCGCCCAGGCGCCCCGCCAATTCGCCCGACAGGTAGAACATCCGGCCCGGCTCGCGCTCCTGGGCATACAGGTGCACCCCGAAGTCCTCGAACTGCACCTGCCCCCAGACGTACAAGAAAGGCGGGTATTGCATGACCGGCGGGCGGGTCTCGTCGGTATGCATGCCGGCCCGAATGCCCCAGGAGTGATCGCGCTGGGCCCACCAGGTGTCGGGCGTCATCTCGACGCGCCGCCCCTGGAACTCGAGCCAGCCGCTGTAGCGGCCGAACTGGCCCATGCGCACCATGTCCTCGGTGACGCGCCCATCGCGGCGGCGAAAGTGCGGCTCTTCCTCGTGGGCCTGGGTGGTGGCGTCAAAGATCACGTCGAAGGCCAGGCCGGAATCGTTTCGCTCCAGCGTCAGCCGGTGGCGCTTGAGGCCCTCGAGCACCTGCACCTTCAGCGGCCCCACCTCGGTGGCCAGCGGGTTGCCGCGCAAGCGGCGCGAGGCCCGAAAGTTGGTCTGCACCCCGCCACTGCTGACGCCGGCAAAACAGTCCATCACATTGCGATTGGGGTACAGGCCCATGCCCAGATCGAGCACGATGTCGCCGCCGGGCACCTGGTGACCGCTGTACCAATAGCGCTCGACCCAGGCCGGGTCGCTGCTCACCACGTGGTCGAAGGTGGTCGGCAACTGGTGGCCGAACAGGTCGTCCTGGCCGCTGATCATGGGCTTTCTTTCGTGGCGGCGGGCGTGGTGGCCTGCCCGGTGGACATCTCCGAATACGGCAGCGGCACCCGCATGCGCAGCTCCTGCTTGAGGTCGATCTCGATATAGCCGCGCCAGGCATCGCGAATGTCGGCCAGCGCCTGCGGCGCGAGCTTGGCCGCATGGCATTCGGCCCAGTCGTAGGCGGCGCACAGCGCATCGCGCGCGGCCTCGCAGCGCATATGCAGCGTCGCACCGGCCTGCGCTGGCGCATCGACCGGCGGCGCACCCGCAACGCCCGTCAGCAGCGGACGCAGCCGCTCGGCGGTGGCTTGCAGCGCGTCCCACTGGGGTTGCAGGTAGGCATCGGACCAATCGGTACGCAGGCTCAGGCAGCGCAGCAGGTAGATCACGCCGTAGGCCTGGCCGCGTGCGAAGTCGTCGGCGATATGGGGGAGGATGCGCTCGGACAGGCTGGCTGCCATGCCCTCGTACAGGCGCGAGAGTGAATTGTTCATCCGATCGCCTCGATGTCCTTTTGCAGCTGCCGCAGCGTCTGCGCGGCTTGCGTGGCCATGGCGCCCATGCGCACGTCGCTGGCGCCCGCGCGCTCGAAGGTGTGGGCCGACGCCAGGTACACCAGCGCCAGCTTCAGCAGCGACATCACGGTGTAGTAGCGCACCACGGCACGGTCCACTGTGTGGCCACCCAGGCGCTCGTACAGGCGCAGGAAGTCTTCCTGCTCCAGCAGCCGGCACACCAGGCCGGTGCCGCCGCCGAACTGGGGCAACACGGCCCAGCCCAGGTCTTCATGCGGGTCGCCGATGTGGGCCGACTCCCAGTCGAGGATGGAGGTGATCCGGCCATCCTGGAACAGGAAGTTGCCGATCCGGTAGTCGGCATGCACGATGCCCAGGCTGGCGGCGCGCGGCGCATTGCGGCGCAGCCAGTGCAGTGCCCACAGCATGGCCGGCTGCGGCCGAGTGGCCCAGCGGTGGTAATCGTGCTCGCAGACCTCGACCTGTTTGAGCGCAGTGTTCTCCGGCGTGATGCCGGTGGACCAGTCGGCCAGCTCGGGCGCGGCACGCCAGTCGAAGTGGTGCAGGTCGGCCAGCGCGCCGACGAACTGCCGCGCGATCGACTCCCGGAACTGGGGCACCGGATCGTCGGGCGCGCCGACCGAGGGCAGCGGAGCGCGGCCGGTGACGCGCTCGCAAAAGAAGAAGGGCGCCCCCAGGATGGCCCGGTCGTCACTGTGCCAGTACACGCGGGGCGTGGGCACCGGGCTGCGTTCCAGGGCCGACAGCAGCTGGAACTGGGGCCTGGCGCTGTATGGGGCGTACAGGGCGTCGTCGGGGCCCATGCGCAGGATCATGCTGGCAGCGGGCACCTTCGCACCCGGCCCGGCCTCGACGTCCACCCCATAGGTGGCCCAGGAGAAGCCGACCGGAAAGCGCTTGAGCGCGCTCACATGCACCGGTCCGCCGGCGCGCTGGGTCAGGTAGGCCTCGACCCGGTCTTGCAACAGAAGGTTCGTCATCTATTTCATGAAGCTGGGCAGCCACAAGGAAATGATCGGCAGGGCAATCAGGATGCCCAGGCGGACCACGTCAGCCACCAGGAAGGGCGTAACACCCTTGAAGATCGTGCGCATCTGCACCCGCGGCAGCAAGGACTTGACCACGAACAGGTTCATGCCCACCGGCGGTGAGATCATCCCGATCTCGACGATGCACACGATGAGAATGCCGAACCAGACGGGATCGAACCCCAGGCTGATGACGATCGGAAAGAACACCGGCAGGGTCAGCAGGATCATCGACAACTCCTCCATCACCGAGCCGAGCAGGACATAAATGGCCATCATCGCCGCGATCACAAGAATCGGGTGCGGGCTGAACTGCAGCACCAGCGCCTTGAGCTCGCCAGGCAGGGTGGTGAAGTTGATGAAGTTGCTGAAGATGCCGGCGGCGATCAGGATGGTGAACAACATGGCCGTGGTGCGGGCGCTCTCGGTCAGCACCTGCCACAGCACACGCAGGCTCAGCGTGCCGCGAAACAGTGCAAAAAGAAAGGCGCCGCAGGCTCCAACGCCCGCGCCTTCGGTAGCTGTGAAGTAGCCGGCGTAGATGCCACCGATCACCAGCGCGAACAAGGCCACAACGCCCCAGATCGGCCGCAGTGTGGACAAGCGCTCACCCCAGTGCAGCGAACGCGTCGCCGGTGCGGCCGACGGGTCCCTTGCAGCCACCCAGGCGACCGCTATGCACAGCAACACGATGGCCAGGATGCCGGGCAGGATG
Source organism: Pseudomonadota bacterium (assembly GCA_040387815.1). Classification (GTDB taxonomy): domain Bacteria; phylum Pseudomonadota; class Gammaproteobacteria; order Burkholderiales; family Burkholderiaceae_C; genus Ramlibacter. The sequence continues at coordinate 17,699 of JAZKDA010000083.1, forward strand.
CCGGCGATGAACAGCTTGCCGATATTGGTTTCCGTGGTGATGCCGTAGATCACCATCAGGGTCGACGGCGGAATCAGGATCCCCAGGGTGCCGCCAGCCGCCACCGAGCCGGCGGCAATCTGCTCGCTGTAACCGTGCCGACGCATCTCCGGATACGCCACCCGCGTCATGGTGGCGGCGGTCGCCACCGAAGATCCGCAGATTGCGCCGAAACCGCCGCAGGCGATGATGGTGGCCATGGCCAGCCCGCCGCGCAGATGCCCGATGAAAGCCTGGGCCGCAACGAACAGCTCACGCGCCATGCCGGCCCGCACGACGAAGCTTCCCATCAACACGAAAAGTGGCACCACCGACAACTGGTAGGCGAAGCCGGTTTCATAAATCGTCTGGGTCACGCTGGCGAAGGCTTGCGGCCAGCCGAGCATGAAGCCCATGCCAACCAGACCGGACACGGCCATGGCCAGCGCCAGCGGCAGGCCGACGGCGGCCAAGGCGAAGATGGCCAAGAAGCCAAGGATGGCTGGGGTCATAGTCCCTCCGCAGGTGCGCCATCAGCCGCCGGGGCATCGAGCACGATCAAAACCAGATGCACCGAGGCGGTGACGCCCAGGCAGAAAGCCATGCCCATCACGACGGGCGCGATCGGCCACTGCAGGTAGGACGTGGTGTCGCCGTCGCCCGCGAGCCGCAACCCGCGAACAACCATGAGGTAGGCCAGTACCGCGTAGGCGCAGGCACTGGCGATGTGAACGAGCGCGCGGCGAATGATGTGGCCGCGTTCACTGAGCCAGTGGTCCAGCGTGTCGAGCATCACGTGCTCGCCACGCCAGGACACCATCGGCAGCGCGGCGAAGATCACCGAGACGAGCAGGATCTCGGTGACTTCGGTCGCGCCGGGGATCGAGCGATTGCCGAACTTTCGGCTCATGATGTCGGCCAGCGTCAGCCACATCATGCCGAACAGCGCCAGAGAAGCGACCGAGCCCGCACAGGCGGTGAGCGCGCGGTCGGCCCAGATGCCGGTCTTCGTGGGGGCCCTGCGGGCTCGGCCGGTTGTCATCAGTTCGCCTTGGCGGCGTCGGCGCGGAACTCTTCGAGCACGGCCCTGGCGTTCTTGAGCCCGCGTGCCTCGGCGGCGGCGATCCACTTGTCCTCAATGGGCTGGATCTTGGCCTTGATCTCGGCGACGAAGGCCGGGCTGGCGTTGACAATCGCGACGCCGGTGGCCTTCATGTGGGCCAGGCCGATTTCGTCGTTCTTGTCGTAGCCGCGGGCGAACAGGCGCGTGGCGAACTCGCCGGACAGCTTGTCCACCGCCGCCTTGTGCGCGGGGCTGAGCGAGTCGTACTTGGCCTGGTTCATGATGAAGGCCTGGGACGAGTGATAGGTGCCGCCCGGCACGAGCGTGGCGTGTTTCACCGGAGTCAGGTTCAGCGACTTGATGGCCTCGATCGTGATGAAGGTGCCGTCCAGGACGCCGGAGGACATGAGCTCATACGCTTCGGTGGCGGGCTTGAGGGCCACGTTCCAGCCCAGCACCTTGGCCATCTCGGCGGTGGTTCCGCCGGGAATGCGCATTTTCAGCGAGGCCAGGTCGGCGTTGGTGTTCACCGGCTTCTTGGTGTTGAAGATGTGGCCGGGGTTCGAGTACACGCCCAGGACCTTGACGCCCTTGTGTTCGCCCAGCGGCGCGAAGTACTTGTTGTAGATGCGAAGATAAGCCACCGACGTGGCTTCGGCGTTCTTGCCCAGGAAGGGGAACTCGGCCATCTGCGTGAAAACGAAGCGGTTGGGCAGGTAGCCATCCGACGCGAAGGAAATGTCGGCCAGGCCGTCACGCACGGCGTCGAAGGTGCCCAGCGGCGCCGCCACGGCCTTGGGCAGGATGTTGCACTTGACACCACCCTTGGTCTCTTTTTCGAGGGCCTCGCACCAGTCTTTCTGGGCGACGCTCAAGGCATGGGTGGCGGGCACCCAGGCCGAAGCGTTCAGAACCACCTGGGCGCCGGCCAGCAGCGGGGCGCCGGTCAGGGCGGCAAGAATTGCGAAACGAACTTTCACGACTGTCTCCTTCAGATGCGCTTCAAGAGCGCGTTGCAAAACCAACGAACATTGCACTGACACCACGACGCAGCCGCTTGCGGCGCGCCACTCATTCGACCAGGTCGAACCTGGTCTGAAACTCGAACGACATGAAGGCGGCGCGAAGCTGCGCCGTCAAGGCCTCGTGGCGCGCGGCGGGGGCCCGCGCCCGCACCACCGCGGTCGAACGCGCGGCCTGGTCGTCCATCTGAACGTCCAATACCGCGTCCGCACCGACCACCTCGGCCGCCACCGCCCTGGCGACGTTCTTGAGCGCCTCGGTGCGCAAGGTGGGTTTGGCGATCTTTCCCACGGCCGTCATGGGCATGACCGGCAGCAGAGTCACCTCCACGGGCACGGCCGCCTTCTCGGCAATGTGTTCCGCGCAGAACGCCAGCAGCTCGGCCGCCGAGGCCTGGCTTCCCTGCTTGAGCTGCACGTAGGCCACGGGCATCTCGCCGCGCCGCGCGTCGGGCCGGCCGATGGCGGCCGACAGCTGCACCGCCGGATGCTGCTGCAGCGCCTCCTCGATCACGCGCGGGTCGATCTTGTTGCCACCGCGAACGATGAGGTCTTTCTCGCGGCCGAACACCCAGACGTTGCCGGACTCGTCGACCGCGCCGATGTCACCGGTGTTGGCCCACACGGCGCCGTTGGGGCCATCGACCACGAACAGCTGCCCGTTCTGGCGCTCGTCGACATAGCCGTCGCCGACGCAGACACCACGCACGATCAGGATGCCGCGCTCACCGGGAACGGCCTCGCGCAGGTAACGCTGGCCGTCAAGAATGGCGGCCCGCACCTCATGGAATGCGAAGGCCCTGCCCACCGAGCCCACCACCGGCATGCTGCCGTCGTTGGCATGGCCGGTGGTGACGCCATGGAACTCGGTCATGCCCCACACCTCGCGCAGGTAGATGCCAAAGCGCTGATGGAAGGCGTGCAACAGCTCCACCGGGATGGTGCTGCCGCCGCAGCCGAAGTTCTGGATGCGATGGCCTTGCGCCGAATCGCCCGGCGCGGCCTGCAAGGCCGCCGCCGTGGTGGGCGCGGCAATCACGTTGGTGATACCGAAGCGCTTGGCGATCTCCCAGAAATGGCGCACCACCCCGGGGTTGCGAAAGCCGTCGGCGGTCAGGGTGACCAGGGTCTGGCCGAAGATCACCGCGCGCAAGGCAATGGCCACCAGGCCGCCCACATGGAAGTTGGGCATGCCGTGGCCCACCACCTCGTCGGGCGCATGGCCGAACCATTCCGCATAACGCCGGTTGG
>JAZKDA010000083.1:21062-32106 GCA_040387815.1 Pseudomonadota bacterium
TTCAAGGCGCCCATGAGCCAGGCGTCGATCAACTGCCGTTGCTGCGTGTGGCGCACGAGCTTGGGCGCACCCGTGGTGCCGCCGGTGGGCATGTAGATGGCATCGTCGGTGCCGTCGCGCAGGGCCAGCTTGGCGAAGCCGGCGACGTCGACGCGCGCGATCGCGCGCTCGAAGCTTTGCTCGTCGGGTGCCTGCTCGCCCACCACCAGCACACGCCGCAGGCTGGGTACGGCCGCGACGAGTTCGGGCAGCTTGTCCCAGGAGCCGGCGCCGAACTGCCGCGAGCCGACCACCAGCACGTTGGTGCCGATGCGGTTCATGATGGCCGCTACCGCGGCGACGTCCAGGAAGGGGTTGATCGGGTTGCCGATGCCCACCGTCTCGGCGGCCCAGGTCGCGATCAGCGCCTCGGGCACCAGCGGACAGATCAAGGACACCACCGGCGTCGCGTCGCCCGCGGCCTGCGCGAACAGGCAGGCCGCCTGCTCGATGCCCCGCACCAGTTGCGCATAGCTCACCGTGCGCGGGGTGGCCAGCGGATCGGCGGCGTCTAGTTGAACGATGGCGGCCTTGTCCGGATTGGCGCGCGCGGCAGCGCTGATGCAGCCATGCAGCGTTCGCGCCGGCAGCAGGTCCAGCGGCGCGTGCTTCTCGACTTCCAGCCGATCGGCCTCCGTGCGCACAAAGGCCCGCGCCAGGCCATGGCCTGGCTCGCAGCCCGCCAGCCAGGGACCGATTTTCAACATCTGTTCTCCCATCCATGTCTCCTTGTTCAAAGCCGGCCCTCAAGGCACGGTGTAGCCGCCGTCGACCGGCAGGGCCGCACCGGTGACGAATGAGGCGTCGTCCGACGCGAGCCAGAGCGCCGCATGCGCCACCTCGATCGGCTGACCCAAGCGGCGCATCGGTACCGGTGCGATCGAGCGCGCCAGCAACTGCGCCGCCTTGGCGGGGTCGTCCTGTGAACCGAGATACGCCTGGTACATGGGCGTATCGATCGGGCCGGGACAGACCGCGTTGACGCGGATCTTGTCGCGGGCATGTCGAATGGACAGCGATTTGGTCACGCCGATCACAGCCGACTTGGCGGCGTTGTAGACCGGGCTGGTGCCCATGCCTACCAAGCCGGCGATCGACGAGGTGAACACCACCGAGCCGCCGCCCCGGCGGCGCAGGTGCGGCAAGGCGGCCGCCGTCACCACGATTCCGCTGCGAACGTTCAGGTCCATGCAGCGCGCGTACTCGTCCAGGTCCAGGTCTTCGATGCCGCGCATGCTGGGCATTCCGGCGTGGTTCCACACGATGTCCAGGCCACCCAGGCGCTGCGCAGCTTCCTCGACCACGCGCGTGCAAGCTTGCGGGTCGAGCAGGTCAGCGACCGCGCCGAAGGCCGTGCCGCCGGCGCGGACAATGCCCGCCACGACCGCTTCCAGCCGAGCCGCGTCGATGTCGACGGCAAAAACGCTGGCGCCCTCGCGCGCAAACAGCTCGCAGCCCGCCTGGCCGATACCGGAGGCGGCTGCAGTGATCAATGCCAGCTTGTTGCGAAGCCGCATGGTTCAGGCCTCCCGTTTCGCTTGCAGGCGGAAATCGCGCACCAGGCTGCGGCCGATGACCATGCGCTGAATCTCCGACGGGCCTTCGGCCGCGACCAGCGACAAGGCATCGCGGTACAGCCGCTCGACCTCGCTGGACTTGGAGTAACCGTTGGAGCCGTGGATGCGGAAGGCCTCGTCCGCGATCTCCTTGGACGCCTCGCCCGCGAACAGCTTGGCCATTCCGGCTTCGAGGTCGGCGCGCTGGCCGCTGTCCTTGATGCGCGCCGCATGCTGCGTGAGCAGACGCGCCGCCTGCAGCTTGGTCGCCATGTCGGCCAGCTTGAACTGGATCGCCTGGTGCTCGGCGATCGGCTTGCCGAAGGTGTGGCGCTCATTGGCGTAACGCATCGCCACCTCGAAGCAGCGCACGCCAACGCCCACGCACAGCGCCGAGGCACTGATGCGCCCGGACTCCATCGACGCCATCATCTGCACGAAGCCGCGGCCCAGACCCTGCGCCTCCTCGCCCAGGATACGGTCGCCCGGGCAGCGATAGCCGTGCAGCAGCAGGTCGGTGGTCTCGACGCCCCGGTCGCCCATCTTGTCGATGATCTCCGTGACCGACACGCCAGCGTTGTCACCGGCCCCCTCCATCGCCCAGGGCTCTTTCTCCACCAGGAAGCAGCTCATGCCGGTGTGCGGCGGTTTCGCATCGGGGTCGTTGCGCGCCAGCACGAACACCAGCCCCGCCCCCAGGCCGTTGGTGATCCAGCGCTTGTGGCCGTCGAGCCGCCAGGCGCCATCGGCGTCGCGCGTGGCGGCGGTGGTGATCGCCTGCACGTCGGAGCCGGCATGCGGCTCCGACAGGGAAAAGGCCGCTCGCGGCGTGCCCGTCGCCATGCGCGGCAGGTAGTGCTGGCGCTGAGCCTCGCTGCCCGAGCGCAGCACCAGGTCGCAGCACAGCACGTGCGTGTTGAGCACGCCCGCCATCGACACCCAGCCCCGGGCCACTTCCTCCATGACGGCGACATGGGTCACCATGTCCAGCCCCAGGCCACCGTACTGCTTGGGAATCATGGTGCCGAACAGGCCCAGGCGGCGCATGCCCTCGACGATGGCATGCGGAAAGGCCGCGTTGGCATCGGGCGCCTGGGCGGCGGGAAGCAACTCTCGGTCCACGAACTCGCGCACCTGCGCGATCAATTCATGCCGCGGACTGTCGATTCGGGCGTCGCTTGTGTGCATCGGCAGGCGGGTCGTCATGCGACAGTGGCTCGTTGAAGAATGGCGTCGACGTCCATCGCGCGGCGCAGCGCGCCCCAGGTGGCGCCACCGGCCGTGCCGATGCGCGTGGCGCAGAAGGCATCGGACACAAAGTCGGGTGAATGCTGTACCAGCAAGGCCGCCTGCAAAGCGATGGCCGCCTTCTCCGTGAAAAAGCGTGCCACCTCCGGCGCCAGTGGGCCGCTGGCAGCCATGTCTTGCAGCTCGCCCACCAGGCCATCAAGCAGCCGGTTGCCGCCGCGCGCCAGCCGCATCTCGCCAAACAGCGCGTCGGCCGCGTCGGCCTCCTTACCCAGCGTGCGCAGCACGTCCAGCGCCTGCACGTTGCCGGGGCCTTCCCACAGGCCGTGCACCGGTGCTTCGCGGTACAGCCGCGGCATCACGCATTCCTCGACATAGCCGGGGCCGCCGAACACCTCCATGGCTTCGTGCAGGAAGGGCACGACGCGCTTGTTCAGGTAGTACTTGCCGATGGCGATGGCGGTGCGCGCATAGGCACGCTCGGCATCGTCGCTGTCTTTCTTGTCGAAGGAGCGGCCGATGCGCATGGCAAACACGGTGGCGGCTTCGGATTCGAGCGCCAGGTCGGCCAGCACATTGCGCATCACCGGCTGGTCGATCAGCTGGCGGCCGAAGGCGGCGCGGTGCGTGGCGTAGTGCATGGCCTCGCTCAGGCCCTTGCGCATGAAGCCGGTGGGGCACAGCACCGTCTCGAAACGGGTGCAATGGATGAAGGCCATCATGACCGGGATGCCCCGGCCTTCTTCGCCGATCAGCCAGGCGTGGGCGTTCTCCAGCTCGATCTCGCAGGACGCGTTGGACTTGTTGCCCAGCTTGTCCTTCAGGCGCTCCAGCGAAATCGGGTTGCGGGTGCCGTCCGGCAGCCATTTGGGCGCGAAAAAGCAGCTGGGGCCCTTGTCGGTCTGGGCGACGATGAAGAACACGTCGCCCGCAGCGGCCGAACAGAACCACTTGTGGCCGGACAGGAGGTATTCCTGGCCGGGGCCGCGCCGGCCCACCGGGGTGGCAAAGGTCTTGTTGGCCCGCACGTCCGAGCCGCCCTGCTTCTCGGTCGACGAGAAGGCGGCGGTCAGGCCGGTTTTTTCGTGGGGCATCCGGTTGCGCGGGTCGTACTCGCGCGAGCGCAGGCCCGCCTCCCACACAGCGGCCAGCTCGGGCTGCTGGCGGATCAGCGGGATCACACCATAGCTGTTGGCGTAGGGGCACATCACGCCGCCCTCGAGCTGGTTGAACAGGATCGAGGCCGCGGCCTTGGCCACGTGCGCGCCCGGGCGCGGGTTGTTCCAGGGCAGGCCACCGAGGTCATGGTGGTAGGCCAGCGACATCAGGTGGTGGTAGGACGGATGAAACTCGATCAGGTCGACGCGCTGGCCATGGCGGTTGAAGCGGCGCAGCTGCGGCGTATGGGTGTTGGCCAGGAAGGCTTGCTCGATGTGGAGCGGGTCGTTGACCACATCGCCCAGCGCAGTCATGCGCTCGGCGGCCCACTCGCCGCCCTCGCGCACCAGCGCTTCGCGCAGCACGGTGTCGCCGGTGAAGGCGTTGACGCCTTCCAACGGCGGAGGCTGGTTCTCGACAGTGTGCGTGCGCAATTGCGTTTGCGCGCCGAAGTCGCTCATGGCTGAATCTCCCGGATGTGTTCGATGGGGAACGATGTGCCGCGCGGTGTCACTGGATCCGGTCGCGCCGCACGACGACGCCGGCGGCTTCGCGGTCCCAGGTGTCGCGCGTCACGCCTTCGTTGCGGATGCGGTATTTCTCGACCTTGCGGGTCGGCGTCTTGGGCAGCTCGGGCAGCACGCGCACATAGCGCGGGATCATGAAGTGAGCCATGCGCGGGCGCAGGTGCTCGATCAGCGCCGCGCAATCCAGGCTGTGGCCCTCCTTCATGGCAACCGCGACCAGGACCTCGTCCTCGCCGTGTTCGCTGGGCACGGCCACGGCCGCCACCTCCATCACGCCGGGGTAGCGGGTGATTTCGAGCTCAACCTCGAAGGAGGAGATGTTCTCGCCGCGCCGGCGGATCGAATCCTTGAAGCGGTCGACGAAGAAGAACTGGCCGTCGGCATCCTTGCGGAACGCGTCGCCGGAGTGGAACCAGCCATTGCGCCAGGCGCGCGCGGTGGCACCTTCATCGAGGTTGTAGCCGTGGTTGACCGTCCAAGGCAGCAAGGGGCGCAGCACCAGCTCGCCGATGGCGCCCACCGGCACTTCCTGGTCGTGCTCGTCGACCAGCCGCACCTCGACACCCTCGCGCACCACACCGCAGCTACCAGCCACCTGCGGGTTGGGCGCGGCGATGATGGGCACCGCGATCTCAGTCATGCTAAAGAGCGTGTGCGTGGTCACGCCAAAGCGCGGGCCGAACGCCACGCCCTCGGTGGACATGGGCACGATGGTGGCGTGCTTGAGGGACGATTGCCGATCGCGCGGCGACGGGGGCTGGTTGACCAGAAAGCTGGCCATCACGCCCAGCAACACCACGCAGGTGGCACCGGTCTCGTCGACCTTTTTCCAGAAGCTCGCGGTGTCGAAGGCGTCCAGCATGATGATGGCGCCGCCCGCGATCAGCGTGCCGTACACGCACGATGTGCCGCCCACGTGGAACAGCGGCGAGGTGATCAGGAAGCGGTCGTCACGACCGATGAAGGGCTCGTTCTGGGGTGTGGAGATCACGCCCAGGCCCATGAAGAACAGGTGGGCGTAGGACGACAGCACGCCCTTGGAGGGGCCGGTGGTGCCCGAGGTGTAGATGATGCTCTGTGTGTCCCAGGGCTCGATCGGGCGCTCCAGCGGCAGGGGCTCGCTGTCCGAGATCAGCGCCGTCGCCGGCATCATGCGCACGCCGTCCAGCGACTGCGATGTGTCGCCGATGGCCACCACCGTCGCAAGCGCGGCGCGGTCGATCAGCGCCAGGCGCTCCACCAGCTGACCGTGCACCACCGCCAGCTTCGCGCCGGAGTTGGCCAGAACATGCTCGAGCAGCGCGCCCTTGTAGGCGGTGTTGGCCGGCACGTAGACCGCGCCGATGTAGTTGATGGCGAACCACAGCCGCGTCATGTCGAAGCCGTTGGGCATCCAGATGAACACGTGGTCGCCCTGGCGCACCCCCAGGTCTTGCAGGGCGCGCGCGGTGTGGCGCACAACCTGGGTGAACTGGCGATAGCTGAACTGCTGACCGTCGTCGAAACGGGCGAACAGCTTGTCCGGCGTTTCCTCGCACCAGCGGTCGAGGAGGTTGCGCAGAACGCAATGGTCACGTGAGAGCGTTGGAAGCATGTGCCGATGTTAGGGAGCCCCTCCCTGCTTGCGAGCCCCTCCTTTGGGAGGGCGGGTTGACCCTTAAGGATGTCTCGCAGTCAGGCGGTTCCGGGCGTGATTGCCAAGCGACCGCAGTCGACCACCACGATGGAGCCCGTCATGTAGTCGGCATCGGTGGACACCAGGAATGTGGCCGCCTTGGCCCAGTCCGTGAGCGGACCGTAGCGCTTGAGCGGCGTTGCGGCGTTCAATTGCCGGACGTAATCGTGCCCGCTGCCCGGGAAGCCGGCCAGGCCCGGCTTGTTGGGGGTGGCCTTCTCTTCTTCCGACATCTCGATCGTCTGGGCCGACGCGATGGCATTGACGCGGATGTTGTAGCGCGCGAAGTCGTGCGCCGAGATCTTGGTCAGCGGCACGATGCCGCCCTTGGACGCCGAGTAGGAGGCCAGGCGCGGATTGCCCAGCAGACCGTCGACGGAGCCCAGATGCAAGATGGCACCCTTGCCCGCCTTCTTGAGCAGCGGCAGGAAGGCCTGCGTCGCCTTCAGCGGGCCGACCAGGTTGTGGATGACGACGCGCTCGAACTGCGCCACGTCGCAGTCTTCGACCGAATGCCAGTCCAGGACCAGGTAGTGCGTGACCAGTGACCGCACGACCGCGCCTGCGGCGTCCAGCTTCGCCGCAACGTCGGCCAGTGCGCGCGCATCTTCGATGTTGGCGTGAAAGCCGGTCGCACGCCCGCCCTGCTCACCGGCGATCAGGGCGCAGGTCTCGTTGACGGCGGCTTCGTCACTGTCGATCACGGCGACGTGCGCGCCTTCGCGTGCGAGCTGCTGGCTGACCGCGCGGCCCCAGAAACTGCCGCCACCGACCACGATATGCGTCTCACCTTGAAATCTCATCATGTACCTTTGGTCGAGTCGACCTGGGAAAGTCCGGGTATGGCGGAGGCCACCGCCGGATTGTCAAATTGCCACAGCGGCCGATGGACGCGGTCGGCGATGCGCCACTGGCCGTCTTGCCTGATGAGCCTGTCGAGGTAATGCAGACCGCGTGACGAGACCACGCCTTCGGCCAGGATGTGGGCGGTGACGAAGGTGCTGAGTTCAACCTCGGACGTACCGAGGTATCGCACGCCGTAGTTGTCGACGCCGTGACATGAGGTGGAAAACTTCGACACGATCTGCAGCAGGCGCTGTGCGATTTGCGTGCCGCCATGAAGCTCGAAGCGCGCCGGGGTGGTGTCGTTGAACACCGCGTGCGCATCGACCGAGAAGCACGAGGCCACCGCGGCCAGGTCGCGCGAATCGACGCCATGAAGGTAGCGGCGCATCACCGCCGCGATCTCGGGTTCGTCCGGTGTTTTCATCGGAGTGGGCATGTCACCACGCCTTTCGCCGATTTCACCGCGCGATGAGACTGTCATTCATGCCAGCCATGACGTAGCCACCGTCCACGGGGAGTACGACGCCTTGCACGAATCCGGCATCAGGGGACACCAGAAAGGCCACCGCGGCGGCAAGATCCTCGGGCTGGCCGAGCCGCTTGAGCGGAATGCGATCGATCCGCCTCTGACGGTCCGCCTCGGGGATCGTCAATCTGGACAGCGGTGTGTCGTGGGTGCCGGGCGCGATGCAGTTGACATGGATGCCCAGCGGGCCGAGCTCGAAGGCCATGGCGCGGGTCAACGCCTCCAACCCCGCCTTGCTCGCCGCATACGAAGACTGGTAGGTCGTCGCGAAGCGGGCGCTGGACGAGGAGATGTTCACGATCCGGCCTTCTCCGCGCTCGACCATGCGACGCGCTGCCTCCTGGCCGACGATGAACGGGCCGACCAGGTTGACCGACAAAGCCGCCTGCCAATTGGCCTCGTCGATCTTGAGAAAGGCCTCGGTCGGGCAGATGGCGGCATTGTTGACCACGATTGTCAGGGGGCCCAGCTCACGTTCGACGCGCTCCATCGCTTCGCTGACCTGCTGGCGAGAGGTCACGTCGGCCGTGAGCGAGATGGCGCGTCCGCCAGCGCGCACGATCATCTCAACGGTCTGCGCGCTCTCGGCGGGCAGCACGTCGAGAACACCGACGGCGGCGCCCTCCGCCGCGAGCCGCACGGCGATGCTGCGGCCGATCCCGCGGCCGGATCCGGTGACGAGTGCGACGTCACCGATCAGGCGGCGCGGCATCTCCATGGTGGATAAGTCTGGCTTGGTCACTCGTATTGCCTTTCTGCTCGGCGCAGAGGTGCGCACAAGCCTGCGGCGATGCTAGAGCGCCCCTCCCCGCTTGAAAGCCCCTTCTTTGGGAGGGCGGGTTAACCCTTGAGCGTGTGACCGGAATCGGTGGGAGACGGCGCCAACGCACGGGCGCGCGCGAGCGCCGCGGTGCGGGTGGAAACACCGAGCTTGCGGTAAAGATTTTTCAGGTGCCACTTGATCGTGGTGATGGACACCTCGGTTCGGTCGGCGATTTCCTGGTTGGACAGGCCCATCTCCAGCAGCGCGAGCAGCTCGGCCTCGCGGGCCGTGGGCGCGCTCGCGGTCGCCGGGGCGGCGGCCTCGACCGCCCGCCGGTCTTGCGCCTGCGCCGGCTTGGGCGCCAGCGAGCCGCAAACCTCCTCGAAGAAGGCGCGCTCCTCGGCCAGGGCGAAAGACCATGAGGAAATCTTGCCCTCGCGGGCGAGCGCGGCCACCAGCTCGGCCTGGTCCCGAAACGGCCGCACGATGCGCCTGCGCGCGGCCCGGCTCAGGGCGCCCGCGAGCGCCCGGCCGGCGGCCGCCCCGTCGCCGGCCTGGAAAGCCAGCGAAGCCCTCACCAGGCCCAGCTCCACCAGCCGCCCAGCCCGGCCTTCGTCCTTGGCAATGCGGTATTCGCGGTCCACCAGCGTCTCGGCGCGGCGCAGCCGCCGCGTGGCGATCAGGATGTCGATGCCAGTCATGGACCACAGGTCACGCAGGCGCGCCACTGCGAACTCCCCCTTGAACGCATCGGCCGGGTCGTTGCGGCCCCAGTGCAGGCCCACGCGCTCGGCCTCGGCCAGGGCATCGTCCACCCGCCCCAGTTGCAGCAGGCGGCGGATCAGGTAGCAAGACAGCATCAGCGACAGCCGCGGCGGATACGCCGCCGCGATGTCGCGCAGGCGGGTGACCGACACCAAGGCGTCGTCGTGGCCGTCCCACAGCTTGATGGCCGCCTCGAAGCCGCAGGCCGCCAGGTCGAGCGCAGTGTTGTTGCGCGCTCTGCGCATGGCAAATGCCAGGTGCTCGCGGGCCTCCTGGTCCTGGCCCATCTCGACCGCGCAATAAGCGCCGACCAGGGACATCGTGCCGCACAGCACGGCCCCCTCTCCCAGGCGTTGCCGCGCTTCGGCCAAGCCGCTTTGCAGTTCGGCGTAGGCGCGCTGATAGTCGCCCTCGTAGGCCATGAGCACGGCATGGATCAGGCTGATCCAGCCGACCATGTCGTCGCCGTCGATCTCCAGCAGCACGGGCTGGGCCATGCGCATGGTCTTCCAGGCCTGCGGCAGCTTGTAGCCGCTGGCCAGGCACAGGGCCTTGATGCAGCCGATCGAGGCCGTGCCGTAGGGCGTGCTGTTCTTGTTTTCCTCGAGCCAGAGTTCGACGTTGCGGTTGGCTTCGTCCAGACGGTCGGAAAAGAAATCAATGCAGATGCGCAGGTGCTGGATGCGCTGCGACAGGTCGGCCGGCGCCACATCGCCCTGCGGCCGCTGGCGAAAACGCTCGACCAGCATCCCGTGCTGCTGCAGGCTGCGTTCGTAGCGCCGCTGGAAGACCAGTGCCCAGACATACCAGTAGTGCGTGTCCCAGCCGATCTCGGCGTGCCTGGCGCGCAAATCTTCCACCCAGGCGACGAACTGCTGAATGTCGCCGTTCTCTCGCACATACAGGTGAGCGCTGCGCTCGATCAGGCGGCAGGCGGTGGCCAGGTCGTCACCGGCCAGCGCGTAGTCGATGGCGTCGTGCCAGTCGCCGGCCTGCTCGCACCATTCGCAGGCCCGGCGCAGCACCTCGCGCCGCCGCTCGGGTGCCAGATGCAGCGCCGCCTCGCCAGCCAGATATTCGCGGAACAGGCCATGCAGCCGATAGCGCTGACGGTTGCGGTCCAGCGGCACGATGAACACGTTGCGCCGCAGCAGGTAATCGAGGTGGTCCTGTGCGGCGTCGCTGCCGATGGCGTGGCGGCACAGCGCGGCCCCGAAGCTGCGCAACAGCGACACGCTCATCAAGAACTCGCGTAGCTGCGCGCTGAATCGGCCCAGCACCTGGCGATTGAGCAGCGCCGCGATGTCCTCGTCCGAGCCGGAGAAGGTGTCCAGGGCCGCCAGCGGATGGTCCGAGGCGGCCAGCACGATCTGCGCCATGCGCACCGCCGCCGGCCAGCCTTCGGTGCGCTGCTGCACCGCGTCGATCCCGGCGCTGCCGATGTCCCGCCCGAGATCCACCCCCAGCAGGTCGCCGGTTTCCCGGGCGTCCAGGCTCAGCTCTTGAAAGCCGATGTGGCGCAGGCGCCCTTCGAGCTTGGCTCGGCCCACGTCGAAGGCCAGCTCATTGGTGCTGGACCACACCAGGCGCACCGACGGCGGTGTGCGAAAGACCAGCGCGTTGAGCAAAGGGATCAGCGCTTCGTCGGTGCAGCTGTTGAGGTTGTCGATGAACACCGTCACCGGTTCCGGCTCGCGGGCCAGCACATCGAGCAGGACGTCGATGCGTTGCTCCAGCGGCTCGTCGCCGCGCAGCAAGGCGTGGGTGGGGTGCAGGGCCGTTCGGGGGCTGGCCAGGGTGTCGAGCAAGCCCCCCAGGACGCGATCGACGGTGCCGTAACGCTCGTCCAGGCCGATCCAGCGGCAGTCATGGCCGCGCGCGCGCAGGTGCGCATGCATCTGCGCCATCAGCACCGTCTTGCCGTAACCGATGGGCGCGATG
>JAZKDA010000083.1:32116-35316 GCA_040387815.1 Pseudomonadota bacterium
ACCAGAGTGGACATCGAGCAGAGAGACGAGCACAGCGCGATGATGTTGACGAGCTTGGGCCGCTCGGTCTGTTCAAGCAGTTCGGCGTGCAGCCGGGTGCGCACCGGATGGAACGTGAAGCTGGGCGGGGTTTGGCTGCGCATGGCGAATACTCACGGTGATTCTGCCGCAGACGCCCGCCATCGCCTGGCGGGCCCGGCTTTCAGCCCCCGGGCAGCCGCTGCGAGATCAGCTGCGCCGCATCGCGCAGCGGCGCGAGCATGGTGTCCTGCATCTGCCGGGCCGAGCTGCGATTGGCCTGGCCGCTGATGTTGATGGCGGCGATGATGCGCCCGGCGCGGTTGGTCACCGGCGCGGCCAGGGACACCACGCCCTCCTCCAGTTCCTGGTTGACCAGGCACCAGCCTTGGCGCCGCGCCTGGCGCACCTTGGCCAGCACGGCCTGCGGATCGGTGAGCGTGTGACGCGTGCGCGGCTCCATCGGGCTGACCGCGAGCAGGGCCAGCACCTCGTCATCGGACAGGCCGGCCAACAGCATGCGGCCCATGGACGTGCAGTACGCGGGCAGGCGCGAACCGATGCCCAGGCTGTTGCGCATGATCTTGCGGGTGGACACGCGCAGCACATAGACGATGTCCGTGCCCTCCAGCACCGCGGCCGAACACGACTCCTTGACCTGCTCGACCAGCACGTCCATCACCGGCTCGGCCACGTTCCACATCGGCATCGACGAAAGATAGGCAAAGCCCAGATCGAGGATGCGCGGGGTGAGCGAGAACAGCTTGCCGTCGCTCTCGACATAGCCCAGCGTCTGCAGCGTCAACAGGATGCGTCGGGCGCCGGCGCGCGTGAGGCCCGTGCGCGTGGCCACATCGGTGAGCGTCTGCCTCGGGGCGGTCGCGCTGAACGAGCGGATCACCTCCAGCCCGCGGGCGAAGGATTGGACATAGGCGTCACCGGGCTGCGGGGTAACAAGGAGCGCTTGCTGGGTCATGGGCGGGGGACGATGGACTGCGTGCTTGTACAATTCATTATACGAACATGTGTTCGTATGTCGAACATTTGCACGAAAGGGATTCCGCATGATCAACAAGATCGCGCCCAGCGTCGCCGACGCGTTGGCCGGCGTGAAAGACGGCGCCACGGTCCTGATTGGCGGCTTCGGCACGGCCGGCATCCCGATCGAGCTGATCGACGGGCTCATCGCGCACGGTGCGCGTGACCTCACCGTCTTCAACAACAACGCCGGCAACGGCGACGTCGGACTGGCCGCGCTGCTCAAGACGGGGCGTGTGCGCAAGGTGATCTGCAGCTTTCCACGGCAGGTCGACAGCTGGGTGTTCGACGGCCTGTACCGCAGCGGCAAGCTCGAGCTGGAGCTGGTGCCGCAGGGCAACCTGGCCGAGCGCATCCGCGCCGCCGGCGCGGGCATCGGTGCGTTCTTCTGTCCCACCGGCTACGGCACCGAGTTGGCCAAGGGCAAGGAAACGCGCGAGATCAATGGCCGCATGTACGTGCTGGAGCATCCGATCCACGGCGACGTGGCCTTGATCAAGGCCGAGGCCGGCGACCGCTGGGGCAACCTGGTCTATCGCAAGGCGGCGCGCAACTTCGGGCCGGTGATGGCCACCGCCGCCAGGCTCACCATCGCCAGCGTGCACGAGATCCGCGAGCTGGGCGAGCTCGACCCCGAAACCATCGTCACCCCCGGCATCCACGTCAGCAAGATCGTGCGCGTGCCCCGTGTCGCGACCCAGGCCGGCGGATTCAAGAAGGCAGCGTGACATGAACGACCCACGACGCACCAAGGACCAGCTCGCCGCCCGCGTGGCGCAAGACATCCACGACGGCGCCTACGTCAACCTGGGCATCGGCATGCCGACGCTGGTGGCCAACCACATCCCCGCCGGCCTGGAGGTGGTGCTGCACAGCGAGAACGGCATCCTGGGCATGGGCCCGGCGCCGGCCGAGGGCGATGAAGACTACGACCTGACCAACGCCGGCAAGCAGCCGGTGATACTGCTGCCGGGCGGCAGCTTCTTCCACCATGCCGACTCATTCGCCATGATGCGTGGCGGCCACCTCGATATCTGTGTGCTGGGCGCCTTTCAGGTGTCGGCCACCGGCGACCTGGCCAACTGGAGCACCGGCGAGCCCGGCGCCATCCCCGCCGTGGGCGGCGCGATGGACCTGGCCATCGGCGCCCGCCAGACCTGGGTGATGATGGACCTGCTCACCAAGCAGGGCCAAAGCAAGGTGGTGGCGCAGTGCAGCTACCCGCTAACCGGCATCGCCTGCGTCAAGCGCATCTACACCGACCTGGCCACGCTGGAATGCACGCCGCAGGGCCTGCGCTTGATCGACAAGGTGGCGGGCCTGGAGCACGCCGAACTTGAACGCCTGGTCGGCCTGCCGATCGCGGCCTAGCGCACGCAACGCAAACCTCGCGCCTGGATTCCCGCCTTCGCGGGAATGACGAAATCTCATAAGGAACCATCATGCCCACCCCCCAAGCCTTCATCTGCGACGCCATCCGCACCCCCTTCGGCCGCTACGGCGGTTCTTTGTCCAGCATCCGCACCGACGACCTCGGCGCCATCCCGCTCAAGGCGCTGATGGCGCGCAATGCCAAGGTCGATTGGCAGGCCATCACCGACGTGATCTTCGGCTGCGCCAACCAGGCCGGCGAAGACAACCGCAACGTGGCGCACATGGCCAGCCTGCTGGCGGGCCTGCCGCTGGAGGTGCCGGGTTCCACCATCAACCGGCTGTGCGGCTCGGGCCTGGATGCGGTGGGCACGGCCGCGCGCGCCATCAAGGCGGGTGAAGCCGTGATGATGATCGCCGGCGGCGTCGAGAGCATGAGCCGCGCGCCGTTTGTCATGCCCAAGGCCGAAAGTGCGTTCTCGCGCAACAACGCGGTGTACGACACCACCATCGGCTGGCGCTTCGTCAACAAGCTGATGAAGGAAAAGTACGGCGTGGACGCGATGCCCGAGACGGCCGAGAACGTGGCTGTCGATTACAAGATCGAGCGCGAGGCGCAGGACCGCATGGCGCTCAATAGCCAGCTGCGCGCGGTGGCGGCGCAAAAGGCCGGCCACCTGGCGCGGGAGATCACGCCGGTGACGATCGCGCAGAAGAAAGGCGAGCCGCTGGTCGTGAGCCAGGACGAGCACCCGCGCGAGACCAGCCTGGAA
>JAZKDA010000084.1:0-2227 GCA_040387815.1 Pseudomonadota bacterium
AGCGCCATCAGGCGGCGGTTGCGCAGGCCCTGGCTGAGCGCGCCGTGCAGCGCGACGGCTGAAAAGCCTTCTTGCTGCAGGTCGTTGGCCAGGCCGTCGCACTCGATCTGGGTGCTGGCGAAGACGATGGCCTGGTCGATGCTGGTGTCGCGCAGCCAGTGGTCGAGCATCTTGCGCTTGTGCTGGGAGTTGTCGGCCCAGAACAGCACCTGCTTGATGTTGGCGTGCTTTTCCTGCGGCGTGTCGATCTGCACACGCTGCGGCTCGCGCATCACGCGGGCGGCCAGTTGCTGGATGCGCGGCGCCAGGGTGGCACTGAACATCATGGTCTGATGGCGCTGGATGGTCAGCTGGTTGACTTCAGCCAGGTCGTCGGCAAAGCCCAGGTCGAGCATGCGGTCGGCTTCGTCGACGACCAGGAATTTCACCTGATCCAGCTTGATCTGCTGCGAGCGCTGCAGGTCCAGCAGGCGGCCGGGCGTGGCCACCACGAGGTTGGCGTTCTGCAGGCGCGCGATCTGCACCTGGTAGGGCATGCCGCCCACCACGTTGGCGATGCGCAGGCCCTTGCAGTGCTTGACCAGTTCGATGGCGTCATGCGCCACCTGCTGGGCCAGCTCGCGCGTGGGGCACAGCACCAGGGCGCCGGGCGTGGCGGCCTTGAAGCTGCGGGGGTCGGCCGGGTTGCGGCGCTTGCGCTTGGGAGCGGTGCCGCCGTTGGCTGCGGCCTCGTCGGCCTGGCGCTTGTGTTCAACGCGCTCGCGCTCGTCTTCCTCGGCCTGAAGCTGGATCAGGGTGTGCAGCACGGGCAGCAGGTAGGCGGCGGTCTTGCCGCTGCCGGTCTGGCTGGTGACCATGAGGTCGATGAAGGTGGTGGCTGCTCCAGCTTCGGTGTTGCCCATGGCCAGCGGAATGGCCTTGTCCTGCACAGCGGTCGGCTGGGTGTAACCCAGGTCTTCCACGGCGCGGACCAGCTCGGGCGCAAGGCCCATGGCGATGAAGCCGTTGGGCACCGCGGGGGTGTCGTCGGCGGAAATGGCGAAGGAATCGGCAGGCGTAAAGTCGCCCTGCACTTCAAAGGTGTCGGTCATGAGGTCTCGCACGAGAAACATCCCCGCGGGGGACGGATCGTCGTCAATGGTTAAGGGACATCAACCATCAAACGACGTACGGGGCACCGGTTCAGGTGCGGTCCGCTGGCTCATTCATTGAGCCTGTGCATGAAGGCAGATGCAAGGTATGCCGCAGAGATTGCGACGAAGCCAGCGATTATGGCACACGCAGGGAAAACCCCAGGATATTTTTGGCCCGCGGTCTGCGACGGCCTGACTCAGCCTCATTCGGTCAGCTTGAGGAAGTGCTCGCGGTAGTGCGCCAGTTCGTCGATCGACTCCATCACGTCGGCCAGCGCTGTATGGGCCTGCTGCTTCTTGAAGCTGCTGTACACCTGCGGCCGCCAGCGCCGCGCCAGCTCCTTGAGCGTGCTCACGTCGAGGTTGCGGTAGTGGAAGTAGGCCTCCAGGCGCGGCATGTACTTCACGAGAAAACGCCGGTCCTGCCCGATGGTGTTGCCGCACATCGGGCTCACGCCCTTGGGCACGTAGCGCTCCATGAAGGCAATGACTTGCGCCTCGGCCTGCGCCTCGGTGATGGTCGATGCCTTCACCCGCTCGGTCAGGCCGCTCTTGCCGTGCGTGCCCTTGTTCCAGGCGTCCATCTTGTCGAGCTGGGCCTGGGTCTGGAACACGGCGAGCACAGGCCCGGGAATGCGCGGGGTCAGGTCGGGGCCGGTGACGACCACCGCGATCTCGATGATGCGGTCGACCTCCGGGTCCAGCCCGGTCATCTCGCAGTCGAGCCACACCAGGTTCTGTTCGTGCTTGGCGAGTTCTTCGGCGGCAATGGCGGGGGCGGCGGGTGCGATTTCTGTCATCCCGCGATTGTCTCCCAGCGCCGTACCCCAACGAGTGCCCCCGCGACCATCGCTGGCGGGCCCGAAGCTCTAAACTCACCGCCATGGATTCATCCCTGCTCCTGACCCTGGCCTTCGCCTTGGCGCTTCTCGGATCGCTGGCCACCCGCTACTGGCTGGCCACGCGGCAGATCCGCCATGTGGCGCGGCACCGCGACGTGGTCCCACCGCCCTTTGCCGCCACGGTGTCGCTGGCCTCGCACCAGAAGGCGGCCGACTACACGGTGACCAAGGCGCGCCTGGGCCTGCTGGAGA
>JAZKDA010000084.1:2239-19218 GCA_040387815.1 Pseudomonadota bacterium
GCTGGGCGGCCTTGACGTTCTCAATCGCGCCCTGGTCGACTGGCTGGGCACGGGCATGACCCAGCAACTTGCCCTGCTCACCGCATTCGCACTGATCGGCGGCTTGCTGGAACTGCCGTTCTCGCTGTACCAGACCTTCGTGGTCGAACAGCGCTTCGGCTTCAACAAGACGACGCCCGCGCTGTGGTTGACCGACCTGGTCAAGTCCACCTTGCTGGGCGCGGTGATCGGCCTGCCGATCGCCGCCCTCATCCTGTGGCTGATGGGCGCGGCGGGCGCCACCTGGTGGCTTTGGGCCTGGGGCACCTGGATGGCATTCAACCTGCTGCTGCTGGTGATCTATCCCACCTTCATCGCGCCCCTGTTCAACAAGTTCCAACCGCTGGAAGACCAGGCGCTGCGCGAGCGTGTCACCGCCCTCATGAAGCGGTGCGGCTTCGCGGCCAAGGGCTTGTTCGTGATGGACGGCAGCCGCCGAAGTGCCCATGCCAATGCGTATTTCACCGGCTTCGGCGCCGCCAAGCGGGTGGTGTTCTACGACACGCTGCTGGCCAAGCTCTCGCCGGCCGAAGTCGATGCCGTGCTGGCCCACGAACTCGGCCACTTCAAGCATCGCCATATCGTCAAGCGGCTGGCGCTGATGTTCGCGATCAGCCTGGCGGGTTTCGCCTTGCTCGGATGGTTGTCCACCCGCGTGTGGTTCTTCGCGGGCCTGGGCGTGCGCCCGAATCTGGTGGGCCCCAACGACGCCCTGGCGCTGCTGCTGTTCCTGCTGGCGATTCCCGTGTTCGCGTTCTTCGTTTCGCCGCTGATGGCACGCATTTCGCGCAAGCACGAGTTCGAGGCCGACGCTTTCGCGGTGTCGCTGACGAGCGGCCGCGAGCTGAGCGGCGCGCTGCTCAAACTGTACGAGGACAATGCGTCCACACTCACACCCGATCCGGTGTACGTGAGCTTTTACTATTCCCACCCGCCGGCCTCCGAACGGCTGGCTCGACTGGAGACCGCCACATGACCGGCTCGATGCTCAAGAAAAAGGACTGGTCGCAGGTCAAGCGCCGCGCGCTCTCACCCACCGAGGTGGTCACGCGGCTGATCACGGCGCCGGGCTGGCAGCTGTCCGGCGACGGCCCGCAGGTGGCCATCGAGAAGACCTACACCTTCGCCAACTACCACGAGACCATTTCCTTCGTGAACGCGGTGGCCTTCATCGCCAACGCGCAGGACCATCATCCGGACCTTTCCGTCCACTACAACCGCTGCGTCGTGCGCTTCAACACGCACGACGTGCAAGGCATCAGCGACAGCGACTTCGAATGCGCCGCGCTGGTCGACGCGCTGGTGACATGAGGTGCGCGCATGGTTGAACGGGCCGCCCTCGACCGCGGCCTGGTGGTCGCCAGTCATGGCCGGCACGTCATGGTCGAGACACCGGAGGGCAGGCGCCTGATCTGCCATCCGCGTGGCAAGAAGAGCCAGGCCGTCGTCGGCGACCATGTGCTCTGGCAGGGCACCCACGATGAGGGCACGATCGAGAAGGTGGAGGAACGGCGCAACCTGTTCTACCGGCAGGACGAGATCCGCACCAAGAGCTTCGCCGCCAACCTCGACCTGGTCCTGATCCTGATCGCGGCCGACCCGGAGTTCTCTGAGGTGCAACTCACGCGCGCCCTGATCGCCGCCGAGGCCGAAGGCATCGCGCCGCTGATCGCCCTGAACAAGAGCGATCTGGTCGAACCCTTCGAGCGGGCCTGGGCCCGCTTGCTGCCCTACCAGCGGATGAACTACGGCGTGATGCCGCTGTGCCTGCGCCTGTCGAGCGACGTCGACCGCGAACACCTGCTGCGCCACCTGCATGGCAAGCGCACGCTGGTGCTGGGGCCGTCGGGCGCCGGCAAGAGCACCTTGATCAACCTGCTGGTGCCGGGCGCGCTGGCCCAGACGGGCGAGATCTCGCGGGCGCTCAATTCGGGCAAGCACACGACCACCAGCACCACCTGGTACTGGGTCGATGCGCAGCGCACCACGGCGCTGATCGACTCACCCGGTTTTCAGGAGTTCGGCCTGCACCACATCGAGCCGGCGCGCCTGGCCAGCCTGATGCCCGACCTGCGCCCGCACCTGGGCCACTGCCGCTTCTACAACTGCACCCACCTGCACGAGCCCGGCTGCGCCGTGCTGGCGGCAGTGGGCTCGACCGGCGACGGCGCGGTGCATCCCAACCGGCACCGCATCTACGGACAGTTGTTCGCGGAGCTGTCGCAGCCGCCGCGCTACTAGAAAAAAGAAAAAAGAAAAAGCGGGCGCCTCAGCCTAGCAGGCGCGCCAGGGTGAGCAGCGCCAGCAGCACCATCCACAGCACCACCGAGCGCCACACCAAGCCGACGATGCTGCGCAGGTGGCCCACCTCGGCCTCCCGTCCGGGCGTGCTCTCGGTGTCTTCGAAGGCGGCCGAGGGCGGCAGCGCCACCTGCGCGTGAGGCGACGCGGAAGACGCGGCGGACCCGGAAGAGGCGAACGCCGCGCGCAGGGCCTCGCCGCCCAGGCGCACGTTCACCGCGCCCGAGGTGGCCGCGAGCACCACGCCGTCGTTGTCGTTGGGAAAGCGCTGCGCGTGGTGGCGCCAGCAGTCGATGGCCTCCTCGAAACTGCCGACCACCGCGAACGCCACCGCCGTGGTGCGCGCGGGAACCCAGTCGATCAGGCGCCAGGCATTGACCGAGGCCGACTCCAGCGCCGGGCTGACCGGCTGCGTGCCGGCCACGTTGTGATGTGGCCAATACCGCGCGACGAACTCGCTCATGCGATAGAGCACCGCGCCGAAGGGCCCCAGGCCCAGCGCCGCGAACAAGGAGTACAAGGCCAGCACGCCAAAGACGTGCCGGTGCGCCGCCAGCACCGAATATTCGATGACGTGCCGCACGATCTCGCTGCGCGGCAGTTGCATCGCCTCGACCTGCTGCCATTGCGCCAGCAGCAGCCGGGCCTGCTCTTCGTCACCGGTTTCCAGGGCGTCGCGGATGGCCGTGAAATGATGGCTGAACTGGCGAAAACCCAGTGTGGCGTACAGCACCACGACGTTCCACACGACCGCGGCCGGCCAGCCGACGTACGACAGCAGCAGCCAGTGAAGCAGCACGGCGCCCAAGGCCGGCCCCAGCACCGCCAGCGACCACGCCACCCAGCCGTGATGGGTTTTCCCCGCATCGAAGTTGCGGCTGACCCAGCGCGCCCACACACGCAGGGCCGCGTGGATCGGGTTGTGCCGTGCCAGCGGCCGCACCTGCTCGAGCAGCAGGGCGAACAAGATGGCGAAAAAGCTCATCGCGACATGATAGCGGGCTGTCCTATGGGCCCCTCGGATTTCAGCCCTTTCGGGACTGGGCCTCAGGCCGACAGGAACCGGTAGAAATTGCGCAGGATGCCGGCCGTCGCGCCCCAGATGAAGCGCTCGGTCGTGCCGTCCATATACGGCATGGAGAAAAAATCGCGTGGATGGCCGAACACGTCGACACGGTGCCGGTGGTGATGGGCCGGGTTCATCAGAAAGGCCAGCGGCACCTCGAACGCGTCGGCCACCTCGTGGGCATTGAGCTCGAGCACGTGGCCGGGCGTGACCAGGGCGACCACCGGCGTGACGACGAAGCGCGTGCCGGTGGTGTAAGTGGGCAACTCGCCCAGCACATGCACATGCTCGCCCGCCAGGCCGACCTCCTCGAAGGCTTCGCGCAGGGCGGTGTGCGCGGCGTCGGTGTCGGACTCGTCGCGCCTGCCGCCCGGAAAAGCGATCTGCCCCGAATGGGTAGACAAATGGGTCGTGCGCTCGGTCAACAGCACCGTGGGCTGCTCGCGCATGACGATGGGCAGCAGCACCGACGCGAACGCGGTCTGGCGGTCGGTAAAGCGCGGCTCACCGCGAAGCTCCGGGCTCCAGACGGGCGGCTGCTGGAAGCGTTGGCGCAGCGCGGCGGGCTCCAGCGCATGGCCGGGAACAGGCGCCAGGTGCGAATCGATGCCGATCACCGGCACGGCGCGCGGATCGAAGTTCGGCAGCTTGGACAGCGGCATGAACTCGGGCGTCAGATCGGGGGCGGGGTCGATGGGCATGGGTGGGGCAGCGGACAACAAAAAACCGCCGCAGCACAGTGGCTGGCGGCGGCTCTGGGGAGCGGCAAGGCGCGGCAGCCGCGCTTACGCGGCCTTGGGCGCCGCCTTGCCCTGCAGCTTTTCCTTGATACGGGCCGACTTGCCGCTGCGCTCGCGCAGGAAGTACAGCTTGGCGCGGCGCACATCGCCGCGGCGCTTGACTTCGATGCTGGCGATCAGGGGGCTGTAGGTCTGGAAGGTGCGCTCGACGCCTTCGCCGCTGGAGATCTTGCGGACGGTGAAGCCGCTGTTGAGGCCGCGATTGCGCTTGGCGATCACCACGCCTTCGTAGGCCTGCACGCGCTTGCGGGTGCCTTCGACCACGTTCACATTGACGATCACGGTGTCGCCAGGGGCGAACTCGGGGATCTTGCGGCCGAGACGAGCGATTTCTTCCTGCTCGAGAGTCTGGATGAGGTTCATGATTTCTCTTTAATGATCGTGTCCGCGCTACGCTAGGGGCCCCACATTTGACTGGCGGGCTCGAAAGCCTTGGCTCGAAAAGCCGTTGGCGCTCAAAGCACTTGCCAGGGGGCGGCCGGACAGAGGATCTCGAAAAGCCAGAGATTATAGCCGGGCAAGGAAGTCTTCATCCAGGCGGGTGAGCCGGCCGGCGGCGCGGGCCGCCTCGATCAGCTCGGGACGAAGGCGAGCCGTGGCCTCCAGGCGGCGCTCGCGGCGCCAGCGCTCGATCTGCGCATGGTGCCCCGACATCAGCGCCTCGGGCACCTTGTGACCCGCCCATTCCTCGGGCCGGGTGAAGTGCGGGCAGTCGAGCAGGCCATCGAGCACCGGGTTGAAGCTGTCCTCCTGGTGGCTGCCGGCGTCGCCCAGCACGCCGGGCTGCAGCCGGGCCACCGCATCCAGCAGGGCCATGGCGGCCACCTCGCCCCCCGAAAGGATGAAGTCGCCCAGGCTCAGCTGCACGTCGACGAAGGCGTCGATGAAGCGCTGGTCGATGCCTTCGTAGCGTCCGCACAGCAAGATGGCGCCCTCCCCCGCCGCCTCGGTGGCCACGAGGGCATGGTCGATGCGGCGCCCGGTGGGCGTGAACAGCACCACCGGGGCGGCATCCGCGCGGTCGGCGCGCACGGCGCGCACACAGCGTGCCAACGGCTCGGCCATCATGACCATGCCAGGGCCGCCGCCGAACGGCCTGTCGTCGACCCTGCGGTACCTGCCTTGCGCATGGTCGCGCGGGTTCCACAGGCGCACGTCGACCTGGCGGGTCTCGTAGGCGCGGCGGGTGACGCCGCTTTCAAGGAAAGGGCCGAACAGCTCCGGGAACAGCGTGACGACGTCAAAGCGCATCGCCACCCTTTCAATAATCGGGCTGCCAGTCGACCGTGATGCGCCGCCCGGGCAAGTCCACCGTGTCCACGTAGGCGGACACGAAGGGAATCATGCGTTCCTGCGGCTTGCCATCGTGCTGCGAGCTCACCACCAGCACGGTCTGCGGGCCGGTGGACAGCAGGTCTGTCACCTCGCCGAGCGCCAGGCCTTCGCGATTGATCACGGCCAGGCCGATCAGGTCGACCCAGTAGTACTCGTCGTCGCCGGCGGTGGGGAAGCTGGAGCGGGGGATGAAGATGCGGGCGCCCTTCAAGGCCTCGGCATCGGCGCGGTCGTCGATGTCCTGGGCCCAGGCCACCACGGTGTCGGAGTGGTCCCGCGCCTCGCGCACGCGCATCAGCACCGTGCCGGAGAAGGTCTTGGCGCCCCTCTCGGACGGCTGCAGGTACCAGCGCTTGGAAGAAAAAAGCGCCTCAGGGGAAGCGCTGTGGGGCAGAACCTTGAACCAGCCCTTGATGCCCCAGGCATCGAGGATACGCCCGACTTCGATGGCGTCCGCGGGGAGATCCGCGGGTTCGAGCGGCAGGCTCATCCGGCTAGACGGGATGCTCAGGCGGCGGCAGCGACGACGGCGGGAGCCTGCTTGATCAGGCGCTCGACCGTGGGGGACGCCTGGGCGCCGACGCCCTTCCAGTAGGTCAGGCGGTCCTGGGCGATGCGCAGGCCTTCCTCGCCTTCCTTGGCGGTCGGGTTGTAGAACCCGATGCGCTCGATGAAGCGGCCGTCACGGCGCACACGCTTGTCGGCCACGACGATGTTGAAGAACGGACGGTGCTTGGCGCCGCCACGGGAGAGTCGGATCACGACCATGATTTATCCTTCGGGTGAGGGCGCAGCTTGCATGCCACCATTGCGATGCGTTGCAGTGGCGTCATTGGGGCTTGCCTTCAGGTTCTTCCAGCGTTTGAGACACGCGACTTGGCCACCCGGCCAGCGACACGCTGAAAAGCCCGCGATTATAGCCTTCGAACCCCATGAGCACCATTCGACCCAGCCTCGATGCCGACCTTGCCGCCATGACCGCGATCTATGGCCACCACGTCCTGCACGGCACCGGCACCTTCGAGACGGTGCCGCCGACCGAGGCCGAGATGGCCGCGCGGCGCGCCGACGTGCTGGCCAAGGGCCTGCCCTGGCTGGTCGTCGAAGATGCGGGGCAGGTGCTTGGCTACGCCTACTGCCAGTGGTTCAAGCCCCGTCCGGCCTACCGCTTTTCGGCGGAAGACTCGATCTACCTCCACCCCGCGGCGGCCGGTCGCGGCCTGGGCCGGCAGCTGCTGGCAGCCCTGATCGAGCAGGCACACCAGGTCGGCCTGCGCAAGCTGATCGCCGTCATCGGCGACTCGGACAACGTCGCGTCCGTCGCCCTGCATCGCAGCCTGGGTTTCGAGCTGGTGGGAACCATCGGCGCCTGCGGCTGGAAGTTCGGGCGCTGGCTCGACATCGTGCTGATGGAAAAGCCGTTGGGCGACGCCGATCGCACCGCACCCGAGATACTCACCCCATGAATCGAATGAAAAACAAGACCGCCGCCGCCTGGCTGGCCTTCGTGGGCGGCCCGCTGGGGCTGCACCGCTTCTACCTGCGCGGGTTCGGCGACCTGCTCGGGTGGCTGCTGCCCATTCCGACGGCACTGGGCATCTATGGCCTTGAGCGCGTCCAGCAGTTCGGGCAGGACGACGTCCTGAGTTGGCTGCTGGTGCCGATGTTGGGCTTCACCGTCGCCGGCTGCGCCCTCAACGCCATCGTCTACGGCCTGATGTCCCGCGAACACTGGAACGCCCGCTTCAACCCCGGCGCCAATGCCCAGGCTACCCCCGGCGCCACAAGCTGGCTCACGATCGGCGCTGTCGTGCTGTCCCTTCTGATCGGCACCGCGGTGCTGATGGCGAGCATCGCCTTCAGCTTCCAGCGTTACTTTGAATACCAGGTGGAAGAAGGCCGGCGGATCTCGCAGTAGGCCAGCTCAGTAAAGCTGCATGCTCAGCCAGTAGGCAATGGCCGCGACGAAGGCGCTGGCCGGAATGGTGAGGATCCAGGCCCATACGATGTTGCCCGCCACACCCCAGCGCACCGCGCTGGCGCGCTGGGTGGACCCGACACCCACGATGGCGCCGGTGATGGTGTGCGTGGTCGACACCGGCACGCCGATGGCGGTGGCCAGGAACAGCGTGAGGGCGCCGCCCGTTTCGGCGCAGAAACCGCCCACAGGCTTGAGCTTGGTGATGCGCTGCCCCATGGTCTTGACGATGCGCCAGCCGCCGAACATGGTGCCAGCGGCGATCGCCACATAGCAGCTGATGATCACCCAGGCCGGCGGCGACTTGTCGCCCACGGCCGTGTAGCCAGTGGCGATCAGCAGCATCCAGATGATCCCGATGGTCTTTTGCGCGTCGTTACCGCCGTGGCCCAGGCTGTACGCACCGGCCGAGACCAGCTGCGCCCGCCGGAACCAGCGGTCCACCTTGAGCGGCCGGGCGTGGCGGAAGACGTTGGCCACCAGCACCATCATCAGCGACCCCAGCAGGAAGCCCAGGGCGGGCGAGATGAAGATGAACAGGATCGTCTTGCCGATACCAGCCGACAGCAGCGCACCGGTGCCGCTCTTGGCCATCACCGCGCCGACGATCCCGCCAATCAGCGCATGCGAGGAGCTGCTGGGAATGCCGTAGTACCAGGTGACCACGTTCCAGGTGATGGCGCCCACCAGGGCGCCGAACACCACATGCGTGTCCACCACCCCCGGCTGGACGATGCCTTTGCCCACCGTCGCCGCCACGCTCAGGTGAAACACGAAGATCGCGACAAAGTTGAAGAAAGCGGCGAACAGCACGGCCTGGGTAGGCCGCAGCACGCCGGTGGACACCACCGTGGCGATCGAGTTCGCCGCGTCGTGGAAGCCGTTCATGAAGTCGAACGCCAGGGCCAGCGCCACCAGCAGGACCACCACCCACAGCGCCGCCTGGGCGGCCGTTGCCGTATCCATTGGTGTGTACTCCTTCAGGTCAGGAGTTCTCGAGGATGATGCCCTCGATCACGTTGGCCACGTCTTCACACTTGTCGGTGATCGTCTCCAGCAGCTCATAGATGGCCTTGAGCTTGAGCACCTCGCGCACGTCCGGCTCTTCCCGGAACAGGCGGCTCATGGCGCTGCGCATCACGCGGTCGGCGTCGGATTCGAGCCGGTCGATCTCCTCGCAGGTCTTGAGCGCGGCCTCGGTCACGGCGGGATCGGCCAGCTTGCCGATCAGGCCGACCACGTGCTTGAGGCGCTCCACGCACTTGACGCTCAGCACGGTCAGGCGGGTGATCTCCTCGTTGACGCTGCGCAGGTCGTACAGCGCCATGGTTTCGGCCGAGTCCTGGATCAGGTCGGCGACGTCGTCCATGGTGTTGATCAGCTGATGGATCTGGTCGCGGTCGATCGGCGTGATGAAAGTGCGGTGCAACAGGCGGTTGACCTCCTGCGTGACCCGGTCGGCGGCGCGCTCGGCGTTGTCCACGTCGCGGTTGTACTGTTCGCGCAGGTGCAGGTCGCTATAGTTGTCCACCAGCTGGGAGAAGGCATGCGCCGCATCGACGATGCGCTCCGCGTGCTGGTTGAACAACTCGAAAAAATTGCCTTCGCGCGGCAACAGCTTGCCAAAAAACATGGCGATCCTTTTATCCCGTTCGGAATTTGTGACAGTTCTGTGACGGACCGAAGTGTACCGGCCGAGCCGGCCGCCCCCCCTGACCTGCGTGTCGTCCATCACGATGCGTGGTGCCTGATCGTGGACAAGCCGTCGGGGCTGCTGTGCGTACCAGGCCGTGGGCAAGACAAGCAGGACTGCCTGGCCCGGCGAATCCAGACCCACTTTCCGCCTGCGCTGATCGTCCACCGCCTGGACATGGCCACCTCGGGCCTGTGCCTGATGGCGCTGGGCCCGGCGATGCAGCGGGCCTTGGGCATCGCCTTCGCGCAGCGGCAGGTGCGAAAGCGCTATGTCGCGGTGGTGGCCGGCCACATCGCCCCGCCCGACACCGCCGACGGTTGGGGGGTCATCGACTTGCCCCTGGCCGCCGATTGGCCCAACCGCCCGCGCCAGGTGGTGGACCACGAGCGCGGCAAGCCCAGCGTCACCCGATGGTGCCTGCTCGGGCATGAGGGCGGCGCCAGCCGGATCGAGCTGGAGCCCCTGACCGGCCGCACCCACCAGCTTCGGGTGCATCTGCAGGCGTTGGGCCATCCCATCCTGGGGGACACGCTCTACGCGCCGCCCGCCGCGCGCGATGCGGCCCCGCGACTCTTGCTGCATGCCTGCGAACTCGGCTTCGCCCATCCCGGCACAGCGCAGGCGATCACCGTACGGTCCGACGCCCCGTTCTGAGCGGCGGGCACTGAGCATTCCCGCGTCAACGGCAATGCCAATGCGCCGATCTTCCGCCCCCTGCGCGCCGCCGCTACAGTGACGGCATGCCCACATCGCCACGCCGCCGCGCCGTCACGCTCGCCGCCTTCGTCGCCACACCGGCCTTGCTGCTGGGCGTGCGCGCGCAGTCCGGCCCACGCCGCCTCACTCCATCGCAGACCGAGGGCCCGTTCTATCCCGTGAGCCTGCCGGCCGACTCCGACTTCGACCTGCTGCGCAATGGTTCGAGCGCCGCTTACCGCACAGCGCAGCCGGCCTGGGTGGAGGGTGTTGTCAGCGACCCGACCGGCCGCCCGGTGGCCGGCGCCGTGGTCGAGATCTGGCAATGCGACGAATCGGGCCACTACCACCATCCGGGCGACGGCGGCCGCGCCGACCCGGCCTTCCAGGGCTTCGGGCGGGTGCAGGTTGCCGCCGACGGACGCTACCGCTTCCACACCATCCGCCCCGCGCCCTACAGCGGCCGCACGCCCCACATCCACTTCAAGGTGCGGCTCGGCGAACGCGAGCTGCTCACCACGCAGCTGTACGTGCAGGGCGACCCGGGCAACGAGCGCGACGGCTTGTGGCGCCGGCTCGATGGGCCCTCGCGCGAGCTGCTCACCGTGGCCTTCCGGCCCGGCGTCGACGGCTTGCGGGCCAACTTCCCGGTGGTAGTGGCGGCCTGAGGTAGTGAGGTCGGGCTATGCGTTGGGCCCCTGGAAGCCGCCTGCGCGCAGCGTGACCACCAGCGTGTCACGGTAACCGCCGTCGCGCCCCTCGGGTTGGATCGGCGTCGTCTCGTGGACCATGCGGGCGTCGTCCAGCAGGAGCACGCTCCAGGGCTCGCGGAGCGTAAAGCGCATGCCGGCGGGGCCGTCGTCATGGAACACGCGGGTCTCGCCGCCCTTGATGCCTTCGCGGGCCACCAGGAACACCGCCACCAGGTCGACGCCGTCGCGGTGCGCGCCCTCGGGCGTGGGCCGGCCGATGCCGCCGGCCGTGTCGATGCGGAACTGGTGCGCCTCGACGTACCAGGGCTGCGCGCCGCGCAGCGCCGAGGTGGTGCGGCCCAGCGCCGCCATCAGGCCCCGCCAGGAGGGTGAGCCGGTCACCTCGGCCGCCATCGGCTCGAACCAGCGCTCCATCCCGCCGTGCAGTGCGTTGTATTGCACCGGCTGCCAATGCGGCCGGTGCGGGGCCGGCATGACGCGTTCGCCATCGACCACCAGGTTGGCATGGCGCCGCCGGCGGTAGTGGCCGCCATCCTTGAGGTAAAGGTCCGGCGGCAGGCTGTCCCACCCGGGTTGCCAGGCGCCAAGCTCGTTCAGACGCACACCGGCCCAAAGGCACACATTGTCGGCATCGACCACGGCGAAACCGTGCTCGCGCAGCTGCGAATCGAGATTTTCAAGCGAGGTCAGGGGTGGCGGCAGGGACATCCCACGAGCTTAGCCCAAGGACCGCGCCCACCTCACGGCTCGATCTTCACGCTATTGACGAACGCGACACGGCCCTTGATCTCTTCAGCCTCGTACTTGGGCTCGGGGAAATACCAGGCCGCATCGGTGTTGAGCTCACCGTTGACCAGCAGCGAGTAGTAGTGCGCCTGCCCTTTCAACGCCGAGCTCGTGCGGTGGTTGCTGAAGGTGACATAGCGCCTGTCCAGTGAGGACTCGGGAAAATAGTGGTTGCCCTCGAACACCACCAGATCGTCGCTTTCGGCGACCACCACGCCGTTCCAGATTGCCTTCATCTTCATCCGCCTCTCTTGTCAGTCAGGTGCGCGCAGCCAGTGCACGCTGAACCAGCGTTGTTCGTCCACCCAGACCGGCCCGGGTTGCAGGCCAGCCCGCAGCGCGAGCGCGCGCAGGCCGTCGATGGTGAACTTGTGTGAATTCTCGGTGTGCAGGGTTTCACCCTCATCCATCGAATGCCTCTGGCCGTCCAGCACGATATTTTGACGGCGCCGGCTGACCAGGTGCATTTCGACGCGCTGCAGCGGCGCGTTGTAGAACGCGCTGTGGGCGAAGGCGTCCAGCGCGAAGCCGCAGCCGAGCTCGCGGTTCGCGCGCGCGAGCAGGTTGAGGTTGAAGGCGGCCGTGACGCCCTGGCTGTCGTTGTAGGCGGCGTGCAGCACCCGGGGGTCTTTCACCAGATCCACTCCCAGCAGCAGGCCGCCGCCGCGCAGCGCCTGGCCGGCCATCCGCAGGAACTGCAAGGACTCGGCCGGGGTGAAGTTGCCCAACGTCGATCCTGGGAAAAAGCCCACGCGCCGAACGCCCGGCTCGGCTGCCGGCAGCAGCAGGCGCTGCGTGTAGTCGGCCGCCAGCGGCTGCACGTCCAGGCCCGGGTAGTCCTTGCGCAACCCGTCGACGGCGCAGGCCAGGTGCTCGGCCGAAATATCCACCGGGCGATAACGGCGCGGCCGCTCCAGCACGTCCAGCAGCAGCCGCACCTTCTCGCAGGAGCCGGCACCGAACTCGACGATCTCGGCATCGGCGCCGATCTCGGCGGCCATCGCCGCGCGTTGCGCCATCAAGATGCCTCGCTCGGTGCGCGTCGGGTAGTACTCGGGAAGCTCGCAGATTTTCTCGAACAGCTTCGAGCCCTGCGCGTCATAGAAGTACTTGGGCGAGATCGCGCGCGGCCGCAGCGTGAAGGCCTGCGCCAGGTCCGCGGCGAAGGCAAGCTGTTCGGGCGTGCGCGCAGGCAATGCGGTGTCAGCCGTTTCGGTGAGGAGGATCGGTCTTGTCAACATGCCAGGTCCCTTGCCAGGCGAAGCCCGCTGAACTGCCAGCGCGCGGCCGGCGGGAAGAAGTTGCGGTAGGTGGGCCGGGCATGACCGGCCGGCGTGGCCAGGCTGCCGCCGCGCAGCACCATCTGCCCCACCATGAACTTGCCGTTGTATTCGCCCGCGGCCCCGGCCCAAGGCCGGTAGCCCGGATACGGGTCGTAGGACGACCGCGTCCATTGCCAGGCGTGGCCCGTCAGCTGGGTCATGCCCGCCAGGGCGCCAGCGGCCTCCCATTCGAACTCGGTGGGCAGGCGTGCACCCGCCCATTGCGCATAGGCTGCGGCTTCGTAGAAGCTCAGGTGGATCACGGGCGCAGCGTCCTGCAGCGGGCGCGGGCCCTCCAGCGTGAACACCTTCCAGCCTGGGCCCGGCGCCCGCGGGTCCCCCTCGGCGATCCAATAGGCCGGCGCCCGCCAGCCTTGGGCCTGTACCAGCGCCCAACCATCGGACAGCCATAAGGCCGGATCAAGGTAGCCGCCGTCGTCGATGAAGGCCAACCACTCGCCGCAGGTGACCAGCCTGTGCGCGATCTCGAAAGGGCGCAGCAGCACGCGGTGGCGCGGCTGCTCGTTGTCGAAGGCGAAGTCGCCGCCCGCGTGGCCGATCTCGGCGATGCCGCCCTCGTGACGCATCCAGCGCAAGGACTCGGTTCCGCCGGACAGGCGCAACCCTGGCGCGGCGGGCGCAATGGCGGGCAGCAGCGGGTTGCAGGACATCGCATGCAGGATGTCGGTGAGGATCAGCTCCTGGTGCTGCTGCTCATGATGCAGGCCCAACACCACCACCGGTGCGGCCGCTTGCCAGGTGGCCGCGTCGGCCGTGGCGATGAATCCGCCCATCGCGGCATCGACATGCGTGCGGTAAGCGCGCACCGTGGCCGCATCCGGGCGGGTCAGCAGGCCCCGCTGCGGCCGGGGATGGCGCGGCCCCAGCGACTCGTAGTAGGAGTTGAACAGGTGGAAGAAGCGGCCGTCGAACGGTCGGTAGGCCTGCAGGTGCTGGCACAGGACCATCGCCTCGAAGAACCAGGTGGTGTGTGCCAAGTGCCACTTGGTCGGGCTGGCGTCAGGCATGGACTGGATGCACTGGTCCTCGGCCGACAGCGGCGCGGCCAAGGCGAGGCTGTGGGCGCGCACCCGCGCGAACTCACCGGCGATGGCCGCACGTTCGAGCGGGATCCGGTCTGGGGTGGCCAAGGCGGGGGCGTTGCGCATCAGGCGCAGATTACCTCAGGCCGCCGACGGACAGGCGCCGGCGCTGCAACATGTCACCAAGCCGGCGAGAGCCGCTGTCAGTTGGCGGTGCGCGGCATCAGGCTCATCAGGTTGCGGGTGAACCCGCCGTCGACCGTGAGTTCGACGCCGTTGACATAGCCGCTGCGATCACTGGCCAGGTACACGATGGCGTCGGCGATCTCCTCGGGCTGGCCGATGCGGCGCAGCGGAATACCCTGGCTGCGCAGCTCCGCAATACCGGGGCGGCCGTAGGACTCCTGCGTCATGCCGGTCCAGGTCATGCCCGGGCACACCGCATTGCTGCGAATGCCCTGCGGGCCCCATTCGATCGCGAGCTGGCGCGACAGCATGGAAACGGCGGCCTTGCTGACGGAATACGCGCCCGAGTGACCCGTGGGATGCACCGCCGCGATGGACGCAATGTGAATGATGGCGCCTGCGCCTTGGGTGCGCATCTGGCGGCCAAAGGCCTGGGAACACAGGAAGTACCCTGTGAGATTGATCGACATGACGCGGTTCCACTCTTGCAGCGACATGTCTTCCAGGCTGGCGGCCTTGAGCACCCCGGCGGCATTAACGAGCACATTGCAGGGCCCGAGCGCCTCTTGCGAGCGCGCGGCGGCGGCGGTGACGGCGGCCTCATCGCTGGTGTCGCAGGCAATCGCGACGGCCTTCGCGCCGAGCGCCTCGGCCTGGGCAACTGTCGCCTGGGCACCGGCAAGGTCGCGATCGATCACGGCGACGTGGGCGCCGAGGCGGGCAAAGGCCAGAGCGGCGGCGCGGCCAATGCCGCTGCCTCCTCCAGTGATGGCGCAGACTCGTCCGGCCAGGCCGGTGTGCTCGGAAGCGGAGAGGGAAGTGGTGTTCATGCGGACGCGTACAAGTGGTTTACCGATCAGTAAACGAGCGTACCGCCAAAACACCTACGACACAACATTCGAGGCGAGCGCCTCGACCGATCAACGCATCATCAGCTTGGCGAAAACGATGCCCACGCCAAAGGCGATGCCCACCGACGCCAGAGGATGCGTGCGCACCTGCTCG
This sequence comes from Pseudomonadota bacterium, assembly GCA_040387815.1. Lineage (GTDB taxonomy): Bacteria > Pseudomonadota > Gammaproteobacteria > Burkholderiales > Burkholderiaceae_C > Ramlibacter. The sequence goes on from JAZKDA010000084.1 coordinate 17,206, forward strand.
CGAGCGCGGTCGCCGTACTCCTGCTGGAAGCCCAGCACCCGTTGGCTTCCGGAGCCCAGCGTCTGCTCCAGCTTGTCGACGGTCTCATGGGCCTTGACCGCCATGCGACGCACGGTGCCTTCTGAGTCCAGGCCGGACGACTTCATGCCGGACGAGGCCGCTGTGCCGCCGATCGGGGATTCGCCGACCGACCCCATCGAGGTGCTGGTCGGGTAGGGGGCGTTGCTGCTGGTATCGATGTTCATCGGGATTCCTCCTGCGGGTTGACGAAAGCACCAGCGCACGGCTGGCTGGCGGTCACTCTAGGAAGCACAGCGCCGCCGTGTTGTCGGTCAAGCCATGGGAGGCCCTGTAGGACGTCGCCGCCCCGTCGACGCACGGGCTCATGCATTGGCGCGCGTGAAGTACGAAGGCTCTGCCAGACGGCGCGCCGGCAAGGCATGATGGCGGGCAGAAAACACAAGGAGCCGCGCCATGAACCTCACCGCCCACACTGAACAACCCGACGATACGTCGGCCTCGACCGCCGAGCCGCGCAATTCGTTCCTGGAGGAAAAGGCCTTCCGTTCGCGCACCGTGCTGGTATTTGGCGCCATCAGCGATGCCTCGGCCGGCGATGTGGCCCGCCGGCTCATCGCGCTGGACTCGGACTCGCCCACATCGATCGACATGCTGGTGAGCTCGCCGGGCGGGCACCTCGAATCGGGCGATGCCATCCACGACATCATCCGCTTCATCGCGGCGCCGGTGAACATGATCGGCACCGGCTGGGTGGGCAGCGCCGCCACCCACCTGTATCTGTCGGTGCCGCGCGAGCGGCGGTTTTGCACGCCCAACACGCGCTTTCTGATCCACCAACCCTCGGGCGGCGCCGGCGGCCAGGCCACCGACATCGCCATTCATGCGCAAGAGATCATCAAGGCGCGTGAACGGATCGCCCGCACCATCTCCCGCGAGACCGGCAAGTCGCTGGAGGTGGTGATGCGCGACATCGAGCGCGATCGCTGGCTGTCGGCCGAGGAGGCGGTGGAGTACGGCCTGGTGGGCAAGATCATCACGCACAAGTCCGAGTTGCGAAAGCAGTAAACCGCAAGCCGCGGTGGGGGCCCCTCAGGGCCCCAGGCCTCACCGCCGGCGATCAGGCGTCAAGAACGCCCAAGCGGCTTCAAGGTGACGCCCGGGTTGACCGCGGCCTTCGGGAACACCGTGACCACTTTGCCGTTCTGCCATTGCACGGTGGTCGTCACCGCGCGCAGGTTCTGCATGTTCTTGTCGAACTTCACGCCGAAACCGTTGACGTACGTGCCGATCGGCTTGTCCAGCTTGGCGGCGGCGGCCAGCACCTTCTGCGGGTCGGTGCTGCCGGCGGCCTGGATGGCCTCGAACAGGATCTGGGTGCCCACATAGGAGGTCAGGCTCTGGGTCTGGATGGGATCGGTCTTGTACTTGGCGCGGTAGGCCTCCATGAATCCCTTGGCGCCAGGGGCGAACTTCTCGGACACGTCGGCGCGCGGGTACGTGATGACCAACATGCCCTCGACTCCGGCAGCGCCCTGAGCCTGCAAGGTCTCTGGCGTATCGCCCGTGCCGATGAACAGGGTGACCGCCGGCTTGAACCCCTGGTCGCGCATGGTCTTGAGCAGCAGGTTGCCATCGGCCACGTAGCCGGTTTCCACCACCACGTCGGGTGCGGCGACCTTCATGCGCAGCACCGTGTCGTTGAGGTCCACCGAGCGGGCCGAGTGCGAGCCGATCCCCACCACCTTGACGCCGAAGGCTTCGAGCAGTCGCTTTTGTTTCTGGCCGATGCTGGTGCCGTAACTGGAGTCTTCGTGTTCGATCCAGACCTTCAGATCCTTGAGCTCCTTCTTCATCGTCGGGGCCACCAGATCACGCAAGGTGTCGACGGTGCCGATCGCGAAGGTTTCGGCATTCGGGCCGGTGCGCAGGTAGTTGGGCAGACCGCGCATTGTCAGGTCCTCGGCCAGGGCCAGCGTCTCCAGGTAGACGCGG
>JAZKDA010000084.1:19228-23833 GCA_040387815.1 Pseudomonadota bacterium
TTGAAGCGCATCGCGGAGTCACTGGCGGTGTTGGAGATGGCGCTGACATAGGTTCCGGCGAAGAAATCGACCTTGTCCCGGTTCATCAGTTGCTCGACGGCCTGGATTCCCTGCTGCGCGTTGACGGCGTCGCCGTTGACAACCTGGACCTTGCGGCCCAGAACGCCGCCGGAGGCATTGGCCTTGTCGACCGCCATCTCAAAGCCACGCGTGACCTCGGCGCCGTACTGGGCCATCGGACCGCTGAAGGGGTTGATCGCACCCATCTTCAGGTTGGGTTGCTGGGCGAATGCCGGGGCGGCGGCCACGGCGGCCGCGACCGCGGCGAGTTGGAAGAAGCGTTTCATGGCAGTGTCTCCTTTAGAGGTGTTTGAGGGATGAGAGAGAGATGCTTGGGGTCGGGGTGATTGGGTCAGCGCTTGAGCTCTATGCCCAGTTGCTTGCGGTCGATCGCATCGGGTGGCAGCGGCTGCTGCAGCTTGTACTTTTCGATGCGCAGCGTAGCGGTCTTGGGAAGCTCGGGTTGCAACACCAGGAAACGCGGCACCATGAAGTACGGCATCTCGCGGTTGCAGAATGCAAAAAATTCGGGCGGGTCGATGCGCGCGTCGGGCTTGAGCACCAGGTGCGCCACCAGTTCGTCGTGGCCCAGCTCGTTGCGGGTGCCCACCACCGCAGCCTCGGCTACGGCAGGATGCTGGCGCAGGAGGTTCTCGACCACACGGGTCGAGACGTTCTCGCCGCCCACGCGCAGATAGTCCTTGATGCGGGCCATGAAGCGCAGGCAGCCCTGGTCGTCGATCATGCCCATGTCGCCGCTGTGCCACCAGCCGTCCACCAGGGTCTGGCGGGTTTTCTCCGGGTCCTTGTAGTACTCGCGAAGAATGTAGTCGGGGCCCAGCTTGTGGCGAACCTTGATCTCGCCCTCCTGGCCATGTGGCAACTGTACGCCGGTGCGCGGGTCGATGATCTGAAGATCGGTGTAGGGTGCGGGCGGGCCGGCCGTGCCCAATTGCGGCTGGTCGAAGTCGCAGATGGTCGCATTGCCGGCTTCAGTGGTGCCGTACAACTCCATGAATTTGGTGCGGGGCCAGCGCGCGCGCAGCGCCGCCGGATCGTCCACCGGCCAGCCGACCCACAGCCGCAGGTGCGCCTGGCCTTCGCGCTCGGCGTCGCCGACCGGCTGGCCCAGCATCACCGGCACGATGGTGCCGGTGCTGAAGGTCACCGACACGTTGTAGCGGTTGATGTCGTCCCAGAAACGCGAGGCCGAGAACCAGTCGACCTGCACGATCTCGCAGCCGGCCGCCATCGCGAAGGGCCCGCCGAACACCATATACGCTACGTGGTATTGCGGCAGCACGTAATACACCACCTCGCTGGGCTTCATGCGGAAGTAATTCGCATAGAACAGCGCGCGAAACACATAGGACCGCTGCGTAGTCGAGGCGCCTTTGGGCAGGCCGGTGGTGCCCGAGGTGTACCAGATGCCCTGCAGGTCGCTGCCCGACACCGGCTGCGGCGGCACGAAGCGCGTGTCATGCAGGCGGTAGTCGGTGAACAGGCACGCCTGCGCCCGGCAATCGGGCGCCACCTCGTCCACGAACATCACACGGTCGATCTTGGGCAAGGCCGCCTGCACCGGCCCGACTTTTTCCTCAAACAGGGCCCGCGATGTGATCAACGCCCGCGCATCGGAATGGTCGATGATGTAGCGCAGGGATTCGCCCCGCAGGAACTGGTTCAGAGGCACCATCACCAGCCCACATTTGCTCAGCGCGTGATACAGGTAGGCATATTCCACGCTGTTGGACAGGAAGATGGCCACATGGTCACCCTTTTCCAGCCCGAGCGAGGCGAACAGGTTGCAGATGCGCCCGACGTTGCGCGCGAACTCGGCATAGGTGATCGGCGCTTGCCCCGTGATCCGGAAATACACCTTCTCCTCGGGGTTGGGAATGCGGGCCAGCGACCAGTCGAGCAACTCGCCGAAGGTCTGCGGATAGGCCGGCGTCGCGTAAGCACTGTAGTCAATCGGGCTCATGGCATTTGTCATCGGGCTGTGCGAGGGGTCAGGCTGGTGAGGTTGCGTGTGTAGCCGCCGTCCACGACGATGTCGGCACCGGTGATATAGGCGCTGCGGTCGCTGGCCAGGAAGAGCACCGCCTCGGCCACCTCCTGCGGCTGGCCGATGCGCCCCAGGGGAATGACCTTGCTGCGGTGTTCGCTCTCGCCGGGACGGCTGTAGGAAGCCTGGGTCATGCCGGTCCAGGTCATGCCGGGGCACACGGTGTTGCTGCGAACGCCCATCGGGCCCCACTCCAGCGCCAGTTGCCGCGACAGCGTCACGACGCCCGCCTTGGCGACCGCATACGAGCCCGAGTGCGGCGTGGCGTGTTCGGCGACGATGGAGGCGATGTGAACCACCGCGCCATGACCCCGGGCCAGCATGGGCCGTCCGAACGCCTGGGAGCACAGGAAGTAGCCGGTGAGGTTGATGTCCATCACGCTGCGCCAGTCGTCCAGCGACAGGTCGACCAGACTGCCGGCCTTGAGGATGCCAGCCGAATTGACCAGCACGTCGCACGGACCGAGCTCCCGTGCGGTGCGGGCCGCCGCGGCCGCCACCTCGTCAGGCCGGCTGGTGTCGCAGGCAACGGCGATGGCCCTGCCGCCCGCGGCAATCACCTCGTCGGCCGACGTCTGGATGTTGCCGATGCTGCGGCCTATCAGGGCCACGGCGGCGCCGCGCGCCGCCAGCGCCATCGCCGCGGCCCGGCCGATGCCGCTGCCGGCGCCGGTGACAGCGCACACCTTGCCGGCAAACTCCATCTCGCCCTTCGGGCTCGGGGAAGAACTGTTCATACGGGTCCATTTGCGGCCATCTGGCCTGAAAAGCTGAGCTCCACTCGTATACTAATGAGTATCTTAGCCTACCAATCATTCACAGAATCATCAACGTTCCGCGAAATTCCCTATGGAAAATACCAATACCAGCCAGTAGAATCCGCAGACTTTTTTGTACTGGACAATCCCCCGCGCCATGGAACACATCGTCACCGTGCTGGTTTACGGGCTGCTGCTCGGAGGGGTTTATGGCCTGGTCAGCATCGGGCTGAACCTCATTTTCGGCGTCGTGCGCATTGTGAACTTCGCCCAGGGCGAGCTCGTGATGTTCGGCATGTACGGCACCTATGCGGCCCACACGTTGTTCGGGATGAACCCCTACGTGTCGGTGCTGCTGGTCGCGCCCGCAGTCGGCCTGCTGGGCGTGACGATCCAGCGTCTGGTGATCCAGCCGCTCACGGCCGAGCCCAACATGCAGATCTTCGCCACCTTCGGCCTGCTGATCTTCTTCCAGAACGCGATGCTGGCCCTCACCCGGGGCCAAGCCTTCAGCATCGGCGACAGCGCCGGCAATGCCATGCTGGAGCTGGGTGACCTCAAGTTGAGCGCGGTCCGCGTGGTGACGCTGGTGGCCACCACCGCGATCACCATCGGCCTGCACCTGTTCCTGGCCCGCACCATGGCCGGCAAGTCGATCCGCGCCGTCACCCAGGACAAGCGGGCCGCCCGCGCGATGGGCATCAACGTCGAGCGCACCTACCTGCTCACCTTCGGCATCGGCGCCGCACTGGCCGGCATGGCCGGCGCGCTGCTCACGCCGATGTACTCGATCACTCCCGGCGTCGGCGGCAACTTCATCCTGGCCGCGTTCGCGGTCGTCGTCCTAGGCGGCCTGGGCAGTGTCTGGGGCGCCTACATCGGCGGTATGGTGGTCGGTGTGGTGGAGGTGTTCGCCGGCTTCTACATCGACCCCGCGCTTCGCAGCGCCGTCTGGTTCGTTATTTTCCTGGTTGTCCTGATCGTGCGCCCCTCCGGGCTCATGGGTCAGGTCGGCGCCGAAGAAGTGGGCTTCCGTGAGCAACACTGAAATGAACAACGCGACCCCCACCCCGCCGAAGTCGGGCAGCGACGTCATCGAGAGCGGCTCGAGCGCCCTGCTGCGTTACCTCATCGCCATGGGCCTGGCCTTCGTTCCGCTGGCCCTTTTGCTGGGCGACCCGCACTGGGTGAACGTCCTGGCCTTCACCTACCTGATGGGGGGCGTGGCGGCAGGCTGGAACATCATCGGCGGCTTCGGTGGTCAGTTCTCGCTGGCCCACGGCGTGTTCTTCGGTATCGGGGCCTACTTCACCGCGGCCCTCTTCATCCGTTTCGGTTGGTCGCCCTGGCTGACCACCCTGCCCATCGCCATGATCGCGGGGCTGGTGGCCACACTGATCTCATGGCCCACCTTCCGGCTACGCGGTCCGTTCTTCGCCATCGCCACCCTGGCCTTCAATGAGGTGGCCTTCGTGATCGCCAACCATGCCGAATCGCTCACAGGCGGCCCGCGCGGGCTGATGATTCCCTTCAAGGCCGGGCTGGAGAACATGATCTTCCGCGAGCGTTGGCAATATGCGCTGCTGATGTTCGGCTTCGCAGCGCTGGTGATCGGCGTGTGCGTGCTGTTGCGGCGCACCCGCCTGGGCTACTACCTGCTGGCCGTTCGCGAAGACGAGGATGCCGCCCGCGCGGCCGGCATCGATGTGCTGCGGGTCA
>JAZKDA010000084.1:23843-25201 GCA_040387815.1 Pseudomonadota bacterium
GGCGGCACCCTGTTCGTGATGTACCTGCGCTTCATCGATCCACCGACCCTGTTCAACTTGACCGAGGTCGGCGTGAAGTTCGCATTGATCGCGCTGATCGGCGGCGTGGGCACCATCTACGGGCCCTTGCTCGGCGCTGCGCTGATCATTCCGTTCGAGAGCTGGCTGCGCGCCGACTTCACCTCAGACCTGCCCGGCTTCAGCCAGGCCCTGCTGGGCATTCTGATGGTGCTGGCGGCCCTGTTCATGAAGCGCGGTATCGTCGGTGTCTGGACCCACTGGCGCGAGTCGCGCGCCCGCCGCCAGGCCAAGGGGGGCAAGTGATGAATGCAGAACCGCTACTCGATGCACGTGCGGTCAGCAAGCACTTCGGCGGTCTCAAGGCCGTCTCCGATGTGTCCTTGCAGGTGCGCCGCGGCGAGATCGTCAGCGTCATCGGCCCTAATGGCGCCGGCAAGACCACGCTGTTCAACCTGCTGACCGGGCAACTCGCGCCGACCAGCGGAGAAGTGCGCTTCCTGGGCCAGACGGTCAACCGCCTGCCGCCGCACCGGCGCGCCCGCATGGGCATGGGGCGCACCTTCCAGATCGCCAAGCCGCTGATCGCACTCAATGCGCTGGAGAACGTCATGATCGGCGCCTTCCTGCACGACGCATCGCTGTCGACCGCACGTGACAAGGCGATGGCCGTGCTCGAGCGCGTCGGCATGGCGCACCTGGCCGCGCGAAAGGCCGGCGAGTTGACCCTGTCCGAGCGCAGGCGCCTCGAAGTGGCCCGGGCCCTGGCCCTGGAGCCCAAGGTGGTGCTGCTCGACGAGGTGATGGCCGGGCTGAACCAGGCCGAGGTCGCCCGAGAGATCGAGTTGCTGCGCAGCTTGCATGCCGAAGGCCTGACCTTCCTCATCATCGAACACAACCTCAAGGTCGTGCGCGCCTTTTCCGACCGCGTCATCGTGCTCGATCGCGGTCAGCTCATCGCCGAAGGCACCGCCGACGAGATCCTCAAATCTCCGAACGTCATCGCAGCCTACCTGGGCGAGGGCCACATGGGCTCCGAGGGCGAGATGGCAGGCACTGAAACGAAGGGGGCCCTCTGATGACTGCACCGCTGCTGCGCGTCGATTCGCTGCGCGCCGGCTACGGCCAACTGGAGGTGCTCGACCGCGTGTCCGTGGAGGTTCTTCCGGGCGAGATCGTCTCCGTCGTGGGCGCCAACGGCGCCGGCAAGACCACCCTGTTGCTATCCATCGCGGGCCATCTGCATCCCTTTGGTGGAACGGTGCAATTCGACGGCCACGATATCACCGGCCTGCAAGCGCACGAAGCGGCGGCCCGGGGACTCGTGCTCGTGCCCGAAG
>JAZKDA010000084.1:25211-29829 GCA_040387815.1 Pseudomonadota bacterium
GGAGCTGGGCGCCTTTCATCGAGCCGCACGCGCGCGCCTGTCCCAGACGATGGACGAGGTCTTTGGCATCTTCCCGATCCTGGCCGAGCGCCGCGGCCAGCTGGCCGGCCGCTTGTCGGGCGGTGAGCGGCAGATGTGCGCCGTCGGCCGGGCCCTGATGGCCATGCCCAAGCTGCTGATGCTGGACGAGCCCTCGCTGGGCCTGGCGCCCATCATGGTCGATCGCCTGTTCGAGCAGGTGTACGCGCTGGTCAAGTCCAAGGGCCTGTCGGTGCTGCTGGTCGAGCAGAACGTGGGCAACGCCCTGCGCCTGTGCGACCACGGCTGCGTGCTCGATCATGGCGAGCTGGTCAAGCGCGGTACGGGCGCGGCACTGCTGCGCGACCCGGACGTTCAGCGTTCGTACATGGGCCTGTGAGGCCCGCAGGCGGCGGCGCCGACGGCCAGGCCACCGACATCGCGATCCACGCGCAGGAGATCATCACCCACAAGTCAGCGCTGAGGTGGCGCTGATCAGCCCACCTCGCCGTCGCGCTGCGCCGCCTTCTGGAAATCCAGGCCCATTCCGTTGCTGCCCAGGAACAGGTCATAGTTGTCCAGGAACTCGCCCACCGTGCGCTCGGGGGGCATCAGGATCATGGGGTCCTGCGCATGGCCCAGATCGCGCAGGTGGGCGTGGTGCATGTCCTGCCCCTGGGCACTGACGCCGTGCAGACGCGTGAAGTACTGGGCCACGTTCGTGACCACGCTGCTGTCTTTCTGCGCCACGGTGCTGGACGTGATGCCCGCCATCTCCAGCCCCGTGCGCACCAGGGCCGCCAGCCAGTCGACCCCGGCCCATTCGGCCTTCAGGCGCTGGGCCGCCTTGGCCGGCACGAAGTGGGCGAAGTAGCCGTCTTGTCCGCAGAGGTTGCGGCCCATCGGCTCGCACCAGCCGGCCGCGCGCTCCACCAGCCGCAGGCCATGGCGCCTGGCCGCGACGGCACCCGCCACGGTTTCCGCAAAAGCCAGGAATGCCGTGACGCCCGCCAGCACGCCCTCGAACGGCATCGTCAGCTCGGCCATCGCCTTCTCGCTGGTCGGCGGCTCCCACCAAACGCTGGTGTCGATCGACAGGCGGCGATCCACCAGGGTGTCGAATCCGGTGGCGCGCTGCGCGAAGACCAGCGCGCCCACCACGCCGGCCAGCAGGTACACGGCCATCATGATGGCCTGGCGATCGCGATCGACGGTGGTGCTCAGCGTGAGGCCGCGCACCCTGTCCGCCGCCGCGGCGTCGTCCGGCAGGACGAGCTGGGCGCGCGTTCCGGTGCCGCGCAGCAGGTGGGTCAGTCCTTCCGCAACGAGTACGCCGTAAGTGCGACCCATTTGACTGACGGCCAGCACCAGGCCGATCTGGGCATAGGGGGTCGGCAGCAAACGCGCGGCCAAGGGCGCCAGGTTCAGCAGCAGGCCCGGAATCGCCCGCTGAAGGCTCTGCGTCGGCGTGCTTCCAAGCTGGCCGCGGCTCCCGCCCGACGCCTCCCACGTCGCGCCAAGCACGCCAGCCAAGCCCGACATCGCCGGCACACCGATGGTGACGCTTGAATCCGAAGCCTTGTAAGCCAACATCGAGAAAAAACCTGCGTGAATCGCACCGGCAAGCAACTGCCCCGCCCCTTGCACCAGCGCATGGCGCGCCCCCACCCGGGCCACGAGCAGGCTGGTGGCCAAGGGGTCGGTCCTTGGTCTTGGACGATCGCCGACGACCTGGGCCATCGGGACGGGGGCATCGGGTTCGACGACGGCCGGGCCCATCGGGATGGGGGCACCGGGTGCGACAACGACCTGCGCCATCGGGATGTCGGCACCGGGTTCGCGAACGACCTGGGCCACCGGGATGGCGACACCGGGTTCACCAGGGACAACACCGGCCCGCGCGTGTGCAAGGGGTTGAACCTGTCCCAACTCCACATCGGTCGGGCCCTCGGCACGCGCCCGCTCGCGCCCCGGCCTGAGGGTCACCCCGATGCCCTGCCGAAGAAGCTCGGAAATCGCCGCGCTCACGCCCGGCGTGACGCCCCTGCTGACATGGATGGTGACCGCCTTGGCGGGCTCCCCCGCCTGCGCCTTGTTGTCCATCCTGGACGGGCTGGAGGCGGCGCTGTCAATGCGCGTCGGCGTTGGACGCGGGCTTGCGCCACCGGAGTGAGAAGTAGTGAACATGGCGAACGAACCTCAGGTGAATTCGAAGAAAGAAGGGGAGCGCCGGGTGGCCCCGGTCAGGCGAATTCGGCCGAGGGCGCGGGGTCTTGCGTCCTGGGGAACTGGGCCTGCGCCCCGGCGGACAAGAAAAAGTCCTTGCGCCACTGCAAGGCCACTTCGGCCATGTGGACCATGCGGGCACGCAGTTGCGCCGCGTCCACATCGGCCAGGGGCAGCACATGCTGCAGCAGGACCTCACCGGTGACCGGGTTGCGGCTGAAAGCCGGCGCATCGGGACCCACCAGGAGGAAGTTGGCGTCCATCAGCGCGCGCCAGATGCCAGGCTCGTGGTCTTCGTCCAGGGGGCCGAAGTTCACCAGCAGCAAGGCGAAGGCGTCGGTGGGCCGGGTGTGCAGCACGGCGAGGTCCACCCCCCGCAGTTGCACGGTAAAGCCCACCACGCCCAGGGGATCGGGCTCCAGTTGGGGCGGTTGCACGCCCAGTTGCGTGCACAGGGCCTGGCACAAGGCGGAAAAATCGGTGGAGGACATGGTGGGGTTCGAGCTTGAAAGTCGCACGCATCGGCGCACACAATGCGCCGGACCCGGCTTCGCACGCAGGGCGCGAAGCCACGAAGGTGGTAGTAACGTCCGGCCCCTGACCTCGCCACCGAATTGCTGACAACCTGGAGCACCCCCCCTTGAGCCCCCCTGCCTGGATGTCCTTGACCACCGCGCTCACCGTGGTGGAAGCGCTGGCCGTCTTGGCCTTTGCCCTGTCCGGCCTGGTCGCCGCGGCGCGCAAGCGGCTCGACGCAGTGGGCCTGTGCGTGGTGGCCGGCCTCACCGCTTTCGGCGGCGGCACTGTGCGCGACGTGCTGCTGGATCGCCGGCCCTTTTTCTGGGTGGAGCATGCGGCTTGGCTCTGGGCGCTGCTCGTGCTCACGGTGCTGGCCATGACCTTCCTGCGGGCACGCCACCTGTCTCCTACCCTGCGCGCCACCCAGTGGCCCGATGCTGTCGGCATGGGCCTGTTCACCGCCAACGGCACGCTGATCGCGCTGGGCGCGGGCCTGCCGGCGATTGTCGCGGTGCTCATGGGCACCATCACCGCCGTGTTCGGCGGCGTGCTGCGCGACATCGTCTGCAACGAGATCCCCGCCGCGTTCAGCGACCACCGCCCCTATGCCCTGTGCGCCTTCGCCGGCGGCTGGGCGCTGGTGGCAGCGCATGCGCTGCATGCGCCCGACTGGGCCGCCCTGCTGCTATCGGTGGCCTCGGCCACGGGCCTGCGGGCCTGGGCCATGATCACCGGGTACACCTTGCCTCGCTGGGGAAACGATCAGGCCGACAGCGATTGAGCAGATCGGCGCCTGCGACACAATCGCGGCACACCGCCATGAAAACCGCCACCTCCGCCCCTTCCGCCAAGGCCCTCCCCCGCGCGGACAGCATCACCGACGTCGCCGGCATCGAGGTGGGCCACTTCACCGACCCGCGCCGCCCCACCGGCTGCACCGTCATCCTGGCGCGCGCGGGCGCGGTCGGCGGCGTCGACGTTCGCGGCGCGGCGCCTGGCACGCGCGAAACCGATCTGCTGTCGCCCACGAACGTGGTGCAGCAAGTGCACGCGGTGCTGCTGTCCGGCGGCAGCGCGTTCGGCCTGGACGCCGCCTCGGGCGTGATGCGCTGGCTGGATGAGCGCGACATCGGCCTGCAAGCCGGGCCGGTGCGGGTGCCCATCGTGCCCGCGGCGGTGCTGTTCGACTTGCTGGTGGGCGACGCGCGCATCCGGCCCGACGCGGCCGCCGGTCACGCGGCCTGCGAGGCTGCGTCGGCGGCGGCGCCGGCCCAAGGCAATGTGGGCGCCGGAGCGGGCGCCGCCGTGGGCAAGCTATTTGGCATCGAGCGCGCCATGAAGGGCGGCATCGGCACGGCCTCGGTACGCGTCGGCGGCGTCACGGTAGGTGCGCTGATCGCCTGCAATGCACTGGGCGATGTGGTCGACCCCGACACCGGCCGGCCGATTGCCGGTACACGCACCGCCGACGGCACCAGCCTGCTCGACACCCGCCGCGCCATCCTGGCGGGGCAGCCGCCCAAGGCCATCCTCAAGGGGGTGAACACCACCATCGGTGTGATCGCCACCGACGCGGCGCTGAGCAAGGTGCAGGTCAACCGCCTGGCCACGGTCGGCCACGACGGGCTGGCGCGCAGCATCAACCCGGTGCACACCGAATCGGACGGCGACACGCTGTTCGCGCTGGCCACCGGGCGCGTGGCCGATCACCCGGGGATGTTCGTGCTGGCGACCATGGCCGCCGAGGCTGTGGCGCTGGCGACGGTGCGCGCGGTGCGCATGGCCACGGGCCTACGGCTGGCCAACCTGCACCTGCCGGCGGCTGGCGAGCTTTGACGCTCGCCGCCGCCGTTAC
>JAZKDA010000084.1:29839-34912 GCA_040387815.1 Pseudomonadota bacterium
TTACTTCAGTGCCTTAAAACGCATGCGATGGGGCTTGGCGCCCTCTTCGCCCAGGCGCTTTTTCTTGTCGGCCTCGTACTCCTGGTAGTTGCCGTTGAAGAACACCCACTGGCTGTCGCCCTCGGCAGCCAGGATGTGCGTGGCGATGCGGTCGAGGAACCAGCGGTCGTGGCTGATCACCATCACGCTGCCAGCGAACTCCAGCAGGGCGTCTTCGAGCGCGCGCAGGGTTTCGACGTCCAGGTCGTTGGAGGGCTCGTCGAGCATCAGCACGTTGCCGCCGGAGATCAGCGTCTTGGCCAGGTGCAGGCGGCCGCGCTCGCCGCCGGAGAGCAGGCCCACCTTCTTTTGCTGGTCGCCGCCGTTGAAGTTGAAGCGGCCGCAATACGCGCGGCTGGCCATCTGGAACTTGCCGACGGTCATGATGTCCAGGCCGCCCGAGACATCCTCCCAGACGGTCTTGTCGTTGGACAGCGCGTCGCGGTGCTGGTCGACGAAGGCCATTTTCACGGTCTGGCCGATCACCACCTTGCCGCTGTCGGGCTGCTCCTTGCCGGCGATCAGCTTGAACAGCGTGGACTTGCCCGCGCCGTTGGGGCCGATGATGCCGACGATGGCGCCAGCCGGTACGCTAAAGCTCAGGTCGTCGATCAGCACACGGTCGCCGAAGGACTTGCTGACGTTGTGGAACTCGATCACCTGCGTGCCCAGGCGCTCGGCCACGGGGATGAAAATCTCGTTGGTCTCGTTGCGCCTCTGGTATTCGAAGTCGGACAGCTCTTCGAAGCGGGCCAGGCGGGCCTTGCTCTTGGCCTGGCGTCCTTTGGGGTTCTGGCGCGCCCACTCCAGCTCTTTCTTCATGGCCTTGGTGCGGGCGTCCTCGGTGCGCTGCTCCTGCTCCAGGCGTGCTTCCTTTTGCTCCAGCCAGGTGCTGTAGTTGCCCTTGTACGGTATGCCCTGCCCGCGGTCGAGTTCAAGAATCCACTCGGCGGCGTTGTCCAGGAAGTAGCGATCGTGGGTGATGGCCACCACGGTGCCGGGGTAGCGCTTGAGGAACACCTCCAGCCAGTCGACCGATTCGGCGTCCAGGTGGTTGGTGGGTTCGTCCAGCAGCAGCATGTCGGGCTTGGACAGCAGCAGCTTGCACAGGGCCACGCGGCGCTTCTCGCCGCCGGACAGCAGGCCGATCTTGGCGTCCCAGGGCGGCAGGCGCAGCGCGTCGGCGGCAATCTCCAACTGGTGCTCGGAGTCGGTGCCCGAGGTGGCGATGACGGCCTCGAGTTTGGCCTGCTCGGCGGCCAGGGCGTCGAAGTCGGCGTCTTCCTCGGCGTAGGCGGCGTAGACCTCTTCCAGGCGGGCCTTGGCGGCGTTGACCTCGCCCAAGGCTTCTTCCACCTCCTGGCGCACGGTGTTGTCGGGGTTGACCTTGGGCTCTTGCGGCAGGTAGCCGATGTTCAGGCCCGGCATCGGGGTGGCCTCGCCCTCGATCTCGGTGTCGATGCCGGCCATGATCTTGAGCAGCGTCGACTTGCCCGAGCCGTTGACGCCCAGCACGCCGATCTTGGCGCCCGGGAAGAAGGACAGGGAGATGTCCTTGAGGATATGTCGCTTCGGCGGGACGATCTTGCCGACCCGATTCATCGTGAAAACGTATTGAGCCATGTGCGTCTAAGTGGGTGTGGGTGGCGCGGCGGCGGCGCCATGCCGGCGAGCCAGGGCATGGCCCGGCATCCGGTGCAACCTCGCATTATCGTCGGCTGGCGGAACCGGTGGCCGCCAGGCTGGCGCTCAGCCGGTCTCGCCGCTCGCGCCGCTGCTGCCCGAGCCGCCTTCCACGCTGTTGCGCAGCGCATCGCGGGCGACCTGATCGAGCGCCTCTTCCACCAGGTTGCGGCCGGCCACCACGCGCACATTGCCGGCCGCCTGCAGGCGCTGCAGGGTGCGCCGCGACATCGAGTGCGCGGCCCCGGTCGGCGAGGTGAACATGAACAGCGTCTGGTGCGGGCTGGCCCAGGTCAGTTGGACCCGCTGCCACTGGCCCTGCACCATCAACTCGGCCCAGGCGCCGATCACCAGCGCGGGCCGCGCCGCCCGCTCCTCGGGTGAGACCGAATCAGGGCCCGCCGGCGAGACCGAGTCGGGGCCGAGGTAGCCGGCCTCCTGGGCCTCCCGTCCGGCCAGCCAGACCGCCGGGTCGTCCAGCACGCTCGAGCCGAACTCGCTGGGCGCGGTCTCGGCCTCTTCGGCAGCCCGACGCGCGATGGCGTCGCGCCCGTCGCGCAGGGCCGAGGCATGGATCGCGCCCAGGCGCTCGAAAAAGCGCTCGGCCAGCTCCGCCGGGTAGTCGATGCCGGACAAGCCCAGGCGCAGACGCCCGATGAGGGCCGGCACGATCTGCGCCAGCCTTTGCAGCCGCCCCCGTTGGGCGGGGCCGGGTTGCACGCTCCACAGCAGGTCGGGCACCAGCGCGTGCAGGCCCTGCGGATCGTCGGTGCCGTCAACGCAGCTGAGCGTGGCCTCGGCCACCGCCTGCGGCCAGGCGATGCGCAGGAAATCGGCGACGAACTCGGGCACCTCGGCCGCCGACGCGGCCTGGCCGTATTCCGAAGCCAAGCGCTGCGCCAGCAGGTTGCGCTGCTCGGCGTGCACCAGGGCCCGGGCCGCCTCCTCGCGCCGCTGGCGGGCGGCGGTGTCATGCGCGTCCCAATCGGCCTGCATGGCAACCATCAGCGCCTGGAAGGTGTCGGCCTCGGCCGGGCGCTCGCGCAGGCTGGCCGTGGCTGCCTCGACGCTGGCCAGAAAGCGCTGCCAGCCGTCGTCCGATTCGGCGGAAAAGGCCAGGCTGCGCTGCGTCATCCGCTCGAGCATCTGCCGCGCCGGGTGCTGGCGGTCGGCGAAAAAGCGCGAATCGTGGCTGGCCAGGGCCAGCACCGCCGGCTCCAGGGCCCGCAGCTGCTGCTTGTAGGCCTGCACCAGGCGGCCGTCTTGCGCAAGGTTGTCGAACATCAGCCGCACCACCTGCTCACCAAGCTGGCGTCCCAGGGGCGGCAGCGAGGCGGCGTTGTCGCGCTCGGCCAACATGTCCACCTGGGAAACCGGCGAGCGCGCGGCGCGCTCCTGCTCCAGCCGCTTGACCAGCTGGTCTTCCTGCTTGAGGTCCTGCAGCATGGCCATCGACGCCGGCACGGTATGCAGGAACTCGCCGCTGCCACCCTGCCCCTGGTCGAAGTCGCCGGCCAACAGTTTGCGCAGGCGCTCCAGCGTGAGCAGGGTCTTGGCCAGCGAGCGCGTCACGGGCGAGCCGCTGGCGCCGGTGGTCGCCGCATCGCGCCGGCCGCCCACAGGCACGGCAGGCTCGACACCCGACGTGGACAACCAGTCGGCCAATTCGCGATAGATGCGGCGCAACTGCGCGCCCAGCAGACCGGCGGTGGGCACCGTGAGCGCCTCGCGCACCGGCCCTTCGGGCACGTATTGCCACAGACTGGTGTGCAGTGCGCGAATGAAGACCTCGGCCCGCAGGGGATTGAGCCCGGGCTGGATGCTGCGCCAGCCCAGCAGCGTGCTCACCAGCGCGTCAAGCCGGGGCAGCACGTCGTCGACCATCCGGGCCACCTCCTGCTGCGCGCGGGCCAGCTCGATGCTCTGGTCCAGCTCGGCGTCCCCCAGCAGTTGCAGGTCGTCGAACCGCAGCACACCGTGCGCCGCGTCGTCGTGGCCGCCGCCCTCGTAGAGCAGGCGGCTCAGTTCGGCATGGAAGGTTTCGCGCAGCTGCGGGGCATGGGCCTTGAGCGTTTCCACAGCGGCGCGCACGCCGGGCTGCTGCAAGGCCGATGCGACATGCGGCCCCTGGGGCGCGCCAGAATGAGTCAGGCCCTCGAGGACGCTTTCGATCAACGTCTCGCACTGGGCCAGCAGATTGGTCAGGCAGTCGACCAGGGTGGGCTGGGTGGCCGCGGGGTCATCGGAGACACCCAGACGCAGGTGCAGCAACTTGGCCATGTTCAAAGGAAGAGCTTCACGCCATTATCGGCACAGCTTGAGCGGCATGGTGGTAACCGTATGTTTGCGCCCCGGGGTGGTGTGGCGCGGATCCGTGCGACAATGCGCGCTGCCGTGCCACCAGTGAGCACGGCGCCAGCAGTCCTGCTGGGGACGAAGCGGTCAACCTGGCCTGCCGGCTCCCACCTTTCCCGAGACCCGATCCGCCTTACTGGCCCGGTGCACTGCACCGGAAGCGGCTGATCCCATGCGCCATGGCAACCCGGCGCTCCCTTACTGCATGAATTTCGACGATCTCAAACTCGCTCCCGCCATCCTCAAGGCTGTCCGCGACCAGGGCTACGATACGCCCACCCCCATCCAGGCCCAGGCCATTCCAGCTGTACTCGAGGGGCAAGATCTGCTCGCCGGCGCACAGACCGGCACCGGCAAGACCGCGGCGTTCACGCTGCCGATGCTGCACAAGCTCACCATGAGCCGCAGCGCCACCAACAAGTTCGGCGGCTTCGGCATCCGGGCCCTGGTGCTCACCCCCACCCGTGAACTCGCGGCCCAGGTCGAGGAGTCGGTGCGCACCTACGGCAAGTACCTGCAACTGACCTCCACTGTCATCTTCGGCGGCGTGGGCATGAACCCGCAGATCGACCGCATCAAAAAGGGCGTCGACATCCTCGTGGCAACGCCCGGGCGCCTGCTGGACCTGCAGCAACAGGGCTTCCTGGATTTGTCCACCGTTCAGATGCTGGTGCTCGACGAAGCCGACCGCATGCTCGACATGGGCTTCATCCACGATGTGAAGAAGGTGCTGGCCCTGGTGCCCAAGGACAAGCAGAGCCTGCTGTTCTCGGCCACCTTCAGCGACGAAATCCGCGATCTGGCCAACGGCCTGCTCAAGAACCCGCAAAGCATCCAGGTCACCCCGCGCAACACCACCGTGCAGCGCATCACGCAGACCGTGCACCCGGTGGGCCGCGGCAAGAAAAAGCAGCTGCTCGCGCACATCATCCAGGAGCACGACTGGAGCCAGGTGCTGGTGTTCACCCGCACCAAGTTCGGCGCCAACAACGTGGC
>JAZKDA010000085.1:0-2901 GCA_040387815.1 Pseudomonadota bacterium
CCCCGCCCGCGCAGCGCGCTTGGCCGGAGAAAGCGGAACGCGTCAGGCGGCCTTCTCTGGGGGAGAGCGCGCTGCGCCAACGGAGTCCTTGGCGAAGGTTCCGAGCGTCAGACGAACCCCGACACCGCATGCGGCACATAGGGCTCTTCGAGCAGCCTGACCTCATCGTCTGTCAGTGCGATGGACAAGGACGCCAGGGCGTCCTCCAGGTGCTGCGGCTTCGTGGCGCCGATGATCGGCGCGGTCACGCCAGGCGTGCGCAGAACCCAGGCGAGCGCGATCTGACCGCGTGACACCCCTCGTCGCTGCGCGACTTCACCGACCCGGTCGACCACGCTGCGGTCGGCGGATTCCGAATTGCCGTAAAGACGCACGCCAACCGCATCGTTTTCCAGGCGATGGGTCGGCTGCGCCTGCCACGGCCGCGTGAGGCGGCCTCGCGCTTGCGGCGACCATGGAATCACCCCGATGCCTTCCGAACGGCACAGCGGCAGCATCTCGCGCTCTTCCTCGCGGTACAACAGGTTCAGGTGGTTCTGCATCGACACAAAGCGCGTCCAGCCGTTGGCGCGCTGGATGCCAAGCGCCTTCATGAATTGCCATGCGGCCATGGACGACGCGCCGATATAGCGCGCCTTGCCGGCCTTGACGACATCGTGAAGGACTTCGAGCGTCTCCTCGATCGGCGTGGCGTAGTCCCAGCGGTGGATCTGGTAAAGGTCGACGTAGTCCGTCTGCAAACGGCGCAAGCTCGCGTCGATCTCCGACAGGATGGCCTTGCGTGACAGGCCTTTGCCATTGGGTTCATCGCGCATGGTCGAACATACCTTGGTGGCGATCACCACCTGGTCACGCGTGCGCAGCTTCTTTAAAACGCGACCCAGCACCTCCTCGCTCGCCCCTAGCGAGTAGACGTTTGCCGTGTCAAAGAAATTGATGCCGGCGTCGATGGCGCGGCGAAAGAACGGCTCGCTGGACGCTTCGTCAAGCACCCAAGGGTGAGAGCCTCGGGCGGGGTCGCCATAGCTCATGCATCCAAGGCACAGGCGAGACACCTTCAGGCCGGTGTGACCGAGATTCAGATAGTCCATGCAAGCCCCATTTCGTCAGTTCATAGAGGGCGGCGCAACGCGTCGCCGAACCAAGATGAGCATAGCGACTCGTGAGCACACAGTACCGGCCGCCGGATTCAGTTGAAACGCCCATCGGCTCCGGCGCAGGCAGGCATCGTGAACGAAGATGGTTTCTCCGGATTTTGCCGAGATAATCCAAAAGCCATCGCCATACGCGACCTCATGCCCTCCCCCGACCACCGCTTCACGCGCCGCCTCGACCTCACCTCGCTGCAGCTGTTCATGGCCGCCAGCGAGTGCGGCAGCATTGGCCGCGCGGCCGAGCAGGAGTTCATCGCGGCCTCGGCGGCCAGCAAGCGCATTGCCGACCTGGAGCTGGCCGTGGGCACGCCGCTGTTCTACCGTCGCGCCCGCGGCGTGGAGCTCACACCCGCCGGCCAGACGCTGCTGCACCATGCCCGCGCCGTGCAGTTCAACCTGGAGCGCATGCAGGCCGACCTGAGCGAGTTCGCGCAGGGCGTGCGCGGGCATGTGCGGGTGCATGCCAACATCTCGGCCATCGTGCAGTTCCTGCCCGAGGACCTGGCCGCCTTCGCCAAGCTGCACCCCGAGGTGAAGATCGACCTGAACGAGCACCTCAGCGCGGAGGTGGTGCGCGCCGTGCGCGAGGGCCATTGCGACCTGGGCATCGGCCACCCCGCGGCGCAGGGCACCGACGACCTGGCCGTGCGCCCCTATCGGCAGGACCGGCTCGTGCTGGTGCTGCCCGAAGGCCACGCGCTGGCCGGGCAGGAGGCCTTGGCCTTTGCCGATACCCTGGCTTTCGACCACATTGGCCTTCACAGCAACAGCTCGATCTACCTGGCGATGAGCCGCGCCGCCCACCAGGCGGGGCTGGCGGTGCGCCTTCGGATGCAGGTCACCAGCCTGGACGCCGTCTGCCGCATGATCCAGAGCGGCCTGGGCATCGGCCTGGTGCCCGACCAGGCCTTCGCCCTGCTGCGCACGATGGGCGGGCTGTGCTCGGTGCCCCTGACCGACGCATGGGCCGCGCGCGAGCTGCAACTGGTGGCGCGCGACTTCGCCACCCTGCCCGTCACCGCCCGGCTGCTGGCGGACCACCTGGCCGCCAGGCCGACACCGCACAGTGGTGATCGGTAGGCGATGGACAGACCCCCGATAGAATTTCTCTCCTTCCGAAAGACCACGCCCATGGGACGCACCCTCTACGACAAGATCTGGGACGAGCACGTCGTCCACACCGAGGAAGACGGCACCGCCGTCCTCTACATCGACCGCCACCTGGTGCACGAAGTCACCAGCCCGCAGGCCTTCGAGGGTCTGCGCGAGACCGGGCGCAAGGTCTGGCGCGTCAGTTCGGTGGTGGCCACCGCCGACCACAACACGCCCACCACCGGCTGGGAACTGGGCTATGACGGCATCACCGACGCCGTCTCGAAAGAGCAGGTCGTCACGCTGGACAAGAACATCGCCGAGTTCGGCTCGGCGGCGTACTTTCCCTTCCTGAGCAAGCGCCAGGGCATCGTCCATGTGATCGGCCCGGAGAGCGGCGCGACCCTGCCCGGCATGACGGTGGTCTGCGGCGATTCGCACACCTCCACGCACGGCGCGTTCGGCGCGTTGGCCCACGGCATCGGCACCAGCGAGGTCGAGCACGTGCTGGCCACGCAGACCCTGCTGGCCAAGAAGGCCAAGAACATGCTCGTCAAGGTCGAGGGGCAGTTGGCACGCGGCGTGACGGCCAAGGACGTGGTGCTGGCCATCATCGGCCGCATCGGCACCGCCGGCGGCACCGGCTACACCATCG
>JAZKDA010000086.1:0-3285 GCA_040387815.1 Pseudomonadota bacterium
GACTTCCAGCGCGTGCCGGCACCCGCAGCCCAGGTTCCGGCGCCGGCCATGCTCGGCGTCTGCCAGGAGGCGCTGCGCATCGCCAAGGAGCCGGCGCGCGTGCTGCAACTGGTGCCGACCGATGTGCCCCACCCGCAACAGCGGCAGCTGCTGGCCGCGATGCTGCAAAGGAGCTCCAATGAGGTCCGGGCGCCGGCCCTGGCCGCCATCGCGACCGCTCCCCTGCCCCAGGGCACCACACCCGAGGCGGCGCGGCACAGCCGCCTGCACCGCCTGGAGGCCCTGCTGATGGTGGCACGCGATTTCGGCGGCGACCTGAACCGCAGCAGCCTGCCCGTGGCGCACCAGGCCATGCTCGCCGACTTGCAGGCGCTGCAGGACAGCTACCCACCACGCGAGCCGGAGCGCCAGGCGCATGCCTTGGTCTTCCTGCGCGCCAGCGAGTGCCTGACCGGGCTTTACGACCGGTCTGTTTTCGCCCGGGCCTCCACCCTGGCCATAGCCTTTTCGCCCCCGGGTGCCGATGCAAGCGACCAGGCCTGGCCGCAGCACCTGGAGCAGTTGCGCAACCGCGCCGACGACATCCGGCAGGTGCTCGCACAGGTGGAGGCGGTGTTGGCCCAGGCCGACCAGGTGCTCGGCGCCGGCCAGGCGCGCGCCGCCCAAGACCAGCGCATTGGCGGCTTCCTGCGGCGCCTTTTTCCGGCCCGCACCTGGCAGGCGGTGCGCGACGGCACACCCAGCGCCCATGCGCTGCGAGCCGCGCGCCGCGATCCGGCGTCGGACCGCGATTCGCTGATGCTGCCGCTGTGGGGCCGCCTGCGGCCGCTGGCGCAGGCGCGCGCGCAAGACCTGCGCAATGCGCTGGCGCTGCTGGAGCCGCCGGCCCCGGCCGTCCCGGTGGCCGTCGCGCAGGAGGACCAGGGCCTGGATGAGATCTGAGAACGTGGGGCACGGGTCGGGTGGGCCCGCTCGTGCCGCGCCTTCAATCGAGCATGTCGAAGCCCTGCTGCTCCACACTCAGGAAGGCGCGTGTGAAGCCCGCCAGCGCCGCGTAGAAGCTGGCAAGCGGGTGGGCGGCCACCGCGTCGCACAGCTGCTGCGCCCAGGGCTGCAGATGGGCCGCGAAGAACGCGCGTTGACGGGCGAGGTTGGCCACGGCCACATCGTCGCCGGCGATCAGGTAGCGCATCACCTCGCACAGGCAGGCGATGTGGTCCTCGGTCTCGGGCATGGCTTCGTCGCGCGCCAGGCCCAGGCCGGCCAGGTGCTCGCGCAGCTTGACCAGCGGCCGATCGTTGAGAAAACCCGCCAGGTAGTGCGAGGCGAACAGATAGACGTCGGGCTTGCCGATGCCGCCGAACAGGGCGTCGTATTCGGTGGCGATCTGAGGCGGCTCCAATGCACGGCTGGCCGCCACCAGCGCGCGCCAGGGTTCCTCCAGAAAGCCACCGGGTGTGGGCGCTTCGGTGGGCGCGACGCGCAGCGCCTGCAGCAGCGCGGGCGATGGCGGCCCGTACCACAGCGGCGCCAGCACGCCATAGACCTCGGCGCGGGCGAGCTCCTCGTCGAGCGCGGCGGATGGCGGGAAGGGTGCGGGCGGTGGGCTCACAGGTCGGCGATCACAGGTGGGTCATCACAGGGCGGTTGTCACAGGGCGGCCATCACACGTCGGTGATGCGTGTCTCGTTGTCGGCCGAGTAGATGTCGATCACCCGGCAATCACCGCACATCTTTAAACGCTCGGCCGCCGCGCCCTGGAACATGGCATGCCCGCCCAGCTTGCCCAGCATGGCCTCGATGGCCTTGAGCGTGCCAAAGGGCTTGGCGCAGCGAATGCAGGCATAGGGCTGGGACGCGTTGAGTACGCGCGAGCGCTTTCGCTCGGGTGAGGGCAGCAGGCGCGGCTGCAAGCTGATGGCGGCTTCGGGGCAGGTGCTGGCGCACAGGCCGCACTGCACACAGTTCTTTTCGATGAAGCTCAGTTGCGGCGCGTCGGCGTTGTCTTGCAGCGCACTGGCCGGGCAGGCGCTGACGCAGGCCATGCACAGCGTGCACTTGTCCTTGTCGACCACGATGCTGCCCAGCGGCGAGCCCGCCGCCGGCAGCGCGATGGCCTCGGGCAATTGCCGGGCCTGCGCGATCAGGTGGTCCAGCGCCAGCTCCAGCGTGGGCCGCTTGTCGGCGCCGACGGCAAAGCGCGCGAGTGTGGTGGGCACGCCGCCCACGCGGCGGGTGATCAATTGCAGCTCCTGATCAAGATCACTCGGGTGCTTGCAGTGGAGCAAGCTGAAATGCGTACCCTCGTAGCCCAGACCGGTGAGGATGGCTTGCGCCACATCCATCTGCTGGCGCAGGGCGTCCCGGTACTGCGGCGCCTCTTCGTCGGTGGCCAGCACCGCCACATGCCGCGCGCCGCTGGCCACGGCGGCCAGCCAGAGCTCGATGCCGGTGCTGGCGGTATGCCACAGCGCCATGGTCATCAGGTTGGCGGGCACGCCGTGGGCAGTGCCGACACGGGCGGCGCGGCCCAACGCTTCCACCATCGCGGCGCCGGCCTCCTGGCTGTGCAGCAGCAGCATGGGGTCGCGACCGCCGGCCTTGGCGTAGGTGTCCAGCAAGGTCTTGAGCCTGGTGCCCTGTTCGTTGGGCCGGGGGTAGGTGTAGGTGATCGCGCCGGTCGGGCACACGGTGGTGCAGGCGCCGCAGCCCACGCACAGGTTGGGGTTGACCTTGATCTGCTGGCGCGCGGCGTCGGACGAAATCGCCTCGGCCGAACAGACATCGATGCAGGCGCTGCAACCCACCTGCCGGTTGCGGCTGTGGGCGCACAAGGTCTGCTTGTAGTGGAAGAACTTGGGCTTTTCGAACTCGCCGACCAGACCGCGCAAGGCCAGCACCGCGTCCAGCCGGGCCTGCGGCGCCGCGCCGGGCGGCAGGTGCAGATAGCCCTGCGGCTTGGCATGCTGCAAGAAGGCGGGGGCGGCGCGCAGGTCCAGCACCAGGTCGAAGGCTTGGGTGGCGGTGGCCGGTGCGCGGTGAAAGTCGATTGCGCCGGCGGCGCCGCAGGCCTTGACGCAGGCGCGGTGGCTTTTGCAGGCGTCCAGGTTCACCTGGTAGTCGAGCCCGATGGCGCCCTCGGGGCAAACCTCCACACAGGCATTGCAGCGGGTGCACAGGTCGAGGTCGATGGGGTTGTCCTGCGTCCAGGACAGCTCGAAGGCGCCGAGCCAGCCGCCCACGCGATCGATGCGGCCGGCCAGCACGGGCCAGCGGCGGTCCTGC
>JAZKDA010000087.1:0-4573 GCA_040387815.1 Pseudomonadota bacterium
TGTAGCCGAAGACGGTCGCACCCGCCGCCACGCCAGCGGTGACGCCGGTCACGGTGTCCTCGACCACCGCGCAGCGGGAGGGATCGGCCGACAGGGAGGCGGCCGCCGCCAGGTACACATCGGGGTGCGGCTTGGACCTGGGCAGGTCATGGCCGCTGAAGATGTGGCCTTCGAACCAGCGCAGCAGCCCCGTCTTGTCCAACTGCAGGCGAACCTTGAACAAGTCGGCGCCCGAGGCGCAGGCGATTCGCCCTTGGAAAAGGTCATGCACCGCCCGCACCGCGGCCGGGGCGTTGCGGATCGGCTGCAGCCGATCCATCAGACCCTGGTTGCGCCGCTCTCGAAAGGCGGCCAGCCAGGCGTCGGTGAGCGGGCGGCCCGTATGCGCCTCGATGCGCGCGCGCTCGTCGCGCACGGCCTTGCCAAGAAAAATGCGCATGCACTCTTCCAGCGTCAAGGTCCATCCCTGCTCTTGGAGCATATCGCGCAGCACACCATTCGTGATGGGCTCACTGTCGACCAGCACGCCGTCGCAGTCGAACAGGACAGCCTCGAACCTTGGCGGGTTGCGCGCGCTCACAGCGGCTCTCCGTCAAGGTAGTACCAGCGCCCCTCCTCGCGCACGAATCGGCTACGTTCGTGCAGGCGGTGGGCGGCGGCGCCACCGGGCGGGCGGCTGCGGGCGACGAACTCGACCTGCGCATGCGTGGCATCGATGTCACGGCGCGCGCGCACCTCAAGTCCCAGCCAGCGCGTTCCGGGGCCGGGATCGACGTTGGCCGGGCGCGTGGAGGGATGCCAGGTGGCGAGCAGGTACGCGGCGTCGCATTGGGTGAAGGCGGTGTAGCGGGACCGCATGAGGGACTCCGCATCGGGTGCGCGCGTGCCGGCCGGATCGGCCAGGTAGCGGCCGCAGCAAGTCGCCAGGCTCAGCCGCGCGCCGCGCGCGTCCTGGCGCCCGCAGGGGCAGGACATGGGGTTATGCAGAGGCATGACGCATTGTCGCTATGCGGCAATCGCGCCCTTGAGCCTGCTGCGGCCAGCCTCAGAGCAGCTCGAGCGCCATCGCCGTGGCCTCGCCGCCACCGATGCACAGCGTGGCCACGCCGCGCTTGCCGCCGCGCGCCTGCAGGGCGTGGATCAGCGTCACCAGCAGGCGCGCGCCCGAGGCGCCGATCGGGTGGCCGAGCGCACAGGCGCCGCCGTGGACGTTGACGACCTCGTGCGGCACCTTGAGCTCGGCCATCAGCGCCATGGGGACGACGGCGAAGGCCTCGTTGACTTCCCACAGGTCGACGTCTGAGACCTTCCAGCCGGTCTTGGCCAGCAGCTTCTGGCTGGCGCCCACCGGGGCAGTGGTGAACCAGTTGGGCTCCTGGGCGTGCATGGCATGGCCGACCACGCGGGCCAGCGGCCGGGCACCGAGGCGGCGGGCGGTGGACTCGGTCATCATGACCAGGGCGGCCGCGCCGTCGTTGATGCTGGAGCTGGAGGCGGCGGTGATGGTGCCGTCCTTCTTGAACGCCGGCTTGAGCGTGGCGATCTTGTCGAGCTTGACCTTGCCCGGGCCTTCGTCGATGGAAATGACGGCTTCGCCGGCGCGGGTCTTGACCGTCACCGGGGTGATTTCCTTGGCAAACGCGCCGGAAGTCGTGGCCGCCTGTGCCCGCTGGACGCTGGCCGTGGCGAAGGCATCCTGCGCCTCGCGGGTGAAGTTGTACTTGGCCGCGCACTCCTCGCCGAAGGTGCCCATGGAGCGGCCCGCCTCGTAGGCGTCTTCCAGGCCGTCGAGCATCATGTGGTCGAAGATGCGGTCGTGGCCCATGCGATAGCCGGCGCGGCCCTTGAGCATGAGGTAGGGGGCGTTGGTCATGCTCTCCATGCCGCCGGCCACCATCACCTCGTGGCTGCCGGCCAGCAGCATGTCGTGCGCGAACATGGCGGCCTTCATGCCCGAGCCGCACATCTTGGACAGCGTGACCGCGCCCGCGCTTTTGGGCAGGCCACCCTTGAAAGCGGCCTGCCGCGCCGGCGCCTGGCCCTGGCCGGCCATGAGGCAGTTGCCCATGAGCACCTCGCCCACCGCGTCACCGGTGATGCCGGCGCGCTCGACCGCGGCCTTGATGGCAGCGCCGCCGAGGTCATGCGCGGCCAACGTGGAGAAGTCGCCTTGGAATCCGCCCATGGGGGTGCGGGCGGCGCTGACGATGACGATGGATTCGGTCATGAAAGTCTCCAGAAAAATCAGGTGGACAAGGCGCGGACCTGGCGGCCGGCATGGCGGGGCAGGTCACGCCACCTCGCGTTGGACCGGCGCGTAGCGCCGGCGAAAGCGCTTGACCGGATCGTACGGGAAGACGTCGTACACG
Organism: Pseudomonadota bacterium; assembly: GCA_040387815.1. Lineage (GTDB taxonomy): Bacteria > Pseudomonadota > Gammaproteobacteria > Burkholderiales > Burkholderiaceae_C > Ramlibacter. The sequence continues at coordinate 2,370 of JAZKDA010000087.1, forward strand.
TGGCCCGACTGGATGCGCTCCTTGTGGCTCTGCCAGAAGACCGGATCGAGCAGGTCGCCGTGGTGGCGCATGAAAACATCGCGCACCGAGGGATGGCCCAGCAGGAAGGGGCCAAAGGTCTCCGGGAACACGTCGCGCGGCCCGACGGCCCACCAGACCTCGCCGGACATCTCCTCTTCCTCGTTGCGCGCCGCCGGGATACGGCGGAAGTTGCAGTCGGTGAGGTATTCGATCTCGTCGTAGTCGTAGAACACGACCTTGCCATTGCGGGTGACGCCGAAGTTCTTCCAGAGCATGTCGCCGGGAAAGATGTTGGCGGCCACCAGGTCCTTGATGGCGTTGCCGTACTCGATGACGACATGCTCGACCTGCTCCATGGCGTTGGCGTCGAACGCCTCCTGAAGGTAGATGTTCAGCGGGATCATGCGCCGCTCGATGTAGAGGTGCTTGATGATCACCTCCTCGCGGCCGTCGCCGTCGCGGTCGGAGATCTCGAGCTGGCTGGGCGCGAACTTGCGGATCTCCTCGATCAGCTCGTCCTCGAAGCGCGCGCGGGCGAAGGCCACTTCGCTGTACTCGAGTGTGTCGGCCATGCGCCCGACGCGGTCGTGCTGCTTGACCAGCAGGTACTTGCCCTTGATCTGCTCGCGCGTCGTGTCCTTTTGCGGCGGATAGTAGTCCTTGATGACCTTGAAGACGAACGGGAACGAGGGCAGGTCGAACACCAGCATCACCATGCCCTTGATGCCCGGCGCGATGCGGAACTTGTCGGTGGAGTGGCGCAGGTGATAGAGGAAGTCGCGGTAGAACAGGTTCTTGCCCTGCTTGGCCAGACCGAGTTCGTTGTAGAGCTCGGTGCGCGGCTTGCGTGGCATCAGCGAGCGCAGGAACTGCACATAGGCCGAGGGCACCTCCATGTCGACCATGAAGTAGGCGCGGGCGAACGAGAACAGCATCTGCATCTCGTCCTCGCCGAACAGGCAGGCGTCGATGTAGAGCTTGGCGTTGTCGTCGTGCAGGATGGGCAGCGAGAACGGCACCTCGTTGAAACCGTTGATGATCTTGCCCACCACATAGGCGCCCTTGTTGCGGTAGAACAGCGACGACAGCACCTGGATCTGGAAATTGGCCCGCAGCTTCACATGGGCCAGGCGCGCCGAGATCGCGTCGTACACATAGCCGGCGTCGCGCTCGAGATCGTCGAAGGGACGCTGCAGCCCGAAGTCGTCGACGATGCTGTAGAGCGTCTCGCGCAGCGTCTCGCGGCTCGGGTAATAGGCCCGGTAGGTGGCGCTGCCGTCCGCGCCGTCGTTCTCGATGTATTCGGTGCTGACCGCCGGTCGCACGAAGATGAAATCGTTATGAAAATAGGTTCGGTGCAGGATCTTGGTGGTGACCGAATTGAAGAAGGTTTCGGCCAGCTCGGGCTGGTGGTGGTCGATCAAGAGGCCGATGAAGTGCAGCTTGACCTGCTGCCACACCTCCATGGGCTGCTCGTGCGCCCGGAACTCTTTTTCCAGCCGCTGCGAGGCTTCGATCACCCGCAGGTCATAGAACTCGATGCGCTCGCGCTGGGCGCGCTGCTGGCCGTGCCAGTCGGCGGTTTCGAAGCGGTGCTTGGCACGGGCCGACTCGGAGCGGAACAGCCGGTAGTGCCGGTTGAAGCCGTCGAGCATCGCCTGGGCGATGTCGTAGGCCAGCGGCGAATCCAGGCGTTGCGGAAATCCAGGCATGACGGGAAGATCAGCCGCGCTTGGCGCCGCCGATGGTGCCGATGGCGCCTCGGTAGACGCGCTCGAGGTCGGCCGGTGAGTCGACGGTCATGTTCAGGTCCTTGAGCAGGCCGTCCGAGATACCGTAGACCCAGCCATGCAGCGTGACCGATTGGCCGCGGCTCCAGGCGTCCTGGACCACGGTGGTCTGGGCGACGTTGACCACCTGCTCGATCACATTGAGCTCGCACAGCAGGTCGGGCCGGTGCTCTGGCGGCGTGGCGTCGATCAGCGGCCGGTGGCGGGCGGCGACGTCCTTGATATGGCGCAGCCAGTTGTCGACCAGGCCCACACGGGTGCCGTGCAGGGCAGCGAGCACGCCGCCACAGCCGTAGTGACCCACCACCATCAGGTGCTCGACCTTGAGTTGGTCCACCGCGAACTGGATCGTCGACAGGCCTTGATCAGCGATCACCGCTCCGAGACGTTGTT
>JAZKDA010000087.1:4583-9059 GCA_040387815.1 Pseudomonadota bacterium
GATCGGAATGCACCACCAGGTTGGCCACGTTGCGGTGCACGAACACCTCGCCGGGTTCGAGGCCGGTGATCTGGTTGGCCGGCACACGCGAATCGCTGCAACCGATCCACATGTAGCGCGGCTCCTGCTGCGCCATCAGGCGGCGAAAGAAACCCGGGCGTTCGCGCTCGATCTCGGCGGCCCAGGTGCGGTTATGTTCGAAAAGGTCTTTTAGTTCGGCGGTCATGCCCTATTGTCTCCGCTGGCTCACATGGTTTCGGCGAACAGCTCGCGGCCGATCAGCATGCGGCGGATCTCGCTGGTGCCGGCCCCGATTTCATACAGCTTGGCGTCGCGCCACAGACGGCCCAGCGGGTAGTCGTTGATGTAGCCGTTGCCGCCGAAGATCTGCACACCCTCGCCGGCCATCCAGGTGGCCTTCTCGGCGCACCAGAGAATGACCGACGCGCAGTCCTTGCGCACCTGGCGCACATGCTCGGCCCCCAGCAGATCGAGATTCTTGCCCACGGTGTAGCAAAACGCGCGGCCCGCCTGGAGCACGGTGTACATGTCGGCGACCTTGCCCTGCACCAGCTGGAACTCACCGATGCTCTGGCCGAACTGCTTGCGATCGTGGATGTAGGGCACCACGTTGTCCATGACCGACTGCATGATGCCGATCGGGCCCGCCGCCAGCACCGCGCGCTCGTAGTCCAGCCCGGACATCAGCACCTTGGCGCCGCCGTTGATGGCGCCCAGCACGTTCTCGGCCGGCACTTCGACGTTGTCGAACACCAGTTCGCCGGTGTGGCTGCCGCGCATGCCCAACTTGTCGAGCTTTTGCGCTATGGAAAAGCCCTTCATGCCCTTTTCGATCAGGAAGGCCGTGACGCCGCGCGCGCCCAGCCCGGGCTCGGTCTTGGCATAGACCACCAGGGTGTCGGCGTCGGGGCCGTTGGTGATCCAGAACTTGCTGCCGTTCAGGAGGTAGTACCCGCCCTTTTCCTCGGCGCGCAGCTTCATGGAGAGGACGTCCGAGCCGGCGCCGGGCTCGCTCATGGCCAGCGCGCCCACATGCTCGCCGCTGATCAGCCGGGGCAGGTACTTGCGCTTTTGCGCCTCGGTGCCGTTGCGGTTGATCTGGTTGACGCACAGATTGGAATGCGCACCGTAGGACAGGCCCACCGAAGCCGAGGCGCGCGAGATCTCCTCCATGGCGATCATGTGCGCCAGGTAGCCCATCTGGGCGCCGCCATAGGTTTCGGGTACTGTGATGCCCAGCACACCCAGCTCGCCCATCTTGCGCCACAGGTGCATGGGAAACTGGTCACTGCGGTCGATGTCGGCGGCCAGCGGCGCGATCTCGGCCTGGGCGAAGTCGCGAACGGCGTCGCGCAGGGCGTCGATGTCGTCACCAAGCTGGAAGTTGAGGCCGGGAAGCTGCATGAACCAAGTCTCCTGGGGTCGGTGAGGGGAAATGCCGTCGTGGTGGTCGTGGTCGGATGGGCAACGGGCGATGCCGCATGTGTCAGTGCGCCGGAGCGTTGACCTTCTTCTTGTCCTGCGGTGCGGCGCGCGCCAACAAGGCGCGGGCCTCCTTCTCGTGGACCTTGACCTCGTCGAGGTTGGCCAGCAAGTCGGCCATCTGCTCTTCGAGCTGCCGCCGATGCTGGGCCAGGATGGCCAGGAACGCCCGCAGCTGCGGCCCGGTATCGCGCGGGCTGTCGTACATATCGATCAGTTCGCGCGCCTCGGACAGCGACAAGCCCAGGCGCTTGGCGCGCAGCGTGAGCTTGAGCCGGGTGCGGTCGCGTGCGCTGTAGATGCGATTGCGCCCGCCGGGACCGGTGCGCTGCGGCTGCAGCAGGCCCATGTCCTCATAGAAACGCATTGCCCGCGTGGTCAGGTCGAATTCCTTCGCCAGATCGCTGATGGTGTAGGTGACGGGTGTGACCATGTGAGGTGTACTGCAGGCGACAGCGCGCTGCGCGCGGCTGCCTAGAATGAAGCGCATTACATCTGACGCTTACGTCAACGTCAATCACCTCTGGCTGACGCCGCCGTCCCCAAGCCCACACCACACGCATGAACGCGCTCGAGCTCCAGCTGAACTATCCGATGGGCCAGACGTTGCCCGCCAAAGGCGGTTCGCTGGCGCTGGCGCCGGGAGTGCGATGGCTGCGCATGACGCTGCCCTTCGCGCTCGACCACATCAACCTCTGGCTGCTGCGCGACGAGATCGACGGCCGGCAGGGCTGGACCGTGGTGGACTGCTGCGTCGACCGCGCCGAGGCCCGGGCTCAGTGGGAGACGATTTTCGCCAATGAGCTCGAGGGCCTGCCAGTGCTGCGGGTGATGGTCACGCACATGCATCCGGACCACATTGGCCTGGCGGCGTGGCTGTGCGAGCGCTGGAACTGCCCGCTGTGGATCAGCGCCACCGACTATTTCTCGGCGCGTCTCCACACGGACAGCGGGCCCGGCTTCGGCAGCGATCTCGCCGTGGCGTTTTTCGCGTCGCACGGACTCGCCGGTGCCGAGGGGGCGCAGGCGGTTCGCTCACGATCCAACCATTACAGCAAGCTGGTGCCAACGGTTCCCGCCGCGTTCAGGCGGCTGCAGCACGGCCAACGGGTGCGTATCGGCGAGCACGACTGGGATTGCATCGCCGGCTTTGGCCACGCGCCGGAACACATCGCCTTTTACTGCCAGACGCTGGGTTTGCTGATCGCGGGCGACATGATGCTGCCGCGCATTTCCACCAACATCAGCGTGCAGGCGACCGAGCCCGACGCCGATCCGCTGGCGGCCTTTCTGGCGTCGATTGACGGGTTTCGCGCCCTGCCGGTCGACACACTCACGCTGCCGGCGCACGGCAAACCCTTTACCGGCCTGCACCTGCGCATCGACCAACTGCAGACACACCACCAGGACCGCCTGGCTGAAGTGATGCAGGCTTGCGCGCAGGGGCCCAAATCAGGCGCACAGATCGTGCCGGTGATGTTCCCGCGCGCGCTGGACACGCACCAGGCGCTCTTCGCATTGGGCGAGGCGATCGCGCACCTGCACCTGCTGTGGCACCAGGGCCGGCTGCGGCGCACCCTGGGCGCTGACGGGGTGTGGCGCTTCGCGCCGGCCTGACGAAAGGCGCGGGTTCCGACGGTCGGCTCAGCTCCAGGGGGGCAGCGGGTCGGCCTTGAGATGGGCACGCAACTGCGCGTAATCGGGCACGACGGTGCCCACGGTTTCCCAGAATCGCGGACTGTGGTCCATCACGCGCAGGTGGCTGAGCTCGTGTGCCACGACGTAATCGATCACCGGCAGGCGAAAGTGGATCAGGCGCCAGTTCAGGCGGATCGTGCCGTCGGCGTGCGCCGTGCCCCAACGCGTGCTGGCGCTGCTCAGGCACAGGCGCCGCCACTGAACCCCCAGCCGCGGCGCGAAATGATCCAAGCGCTCGGTGAAGATGCGGGTGGCCTGGCGCATCAGCCAGGCCTGGACCGTGTCGCGAATCTGCTGCGGCGTCGCCTGCTGCGTGAGGCCCACATGCAAAGTCAGGCGCGCGACGCCGGGCAAGGCCTGAGCATCGGTGTTGAGAACAGCGCCGATGCCGTCGACGCCGTGGCGCGGATCGATCACCACGATCACGGTTTCGCCCAGGAAGGGGAAGCTGGCGCCATCCTTCCAGACGATGCGCGCGGCATCGGTGTGCCGCTGGCGCTCTCGGGCCTCGGCCAGCTTGCGAACGATCCAGCCGGCTTTTTCCTGCAGGGCGGCCTCGACCTCATACAGCGGCACCCACTTGGGCGCGCTGACCGTCAGACCCTCGGGACCGACCGAAAAGCCGATGGTGCGGCGCCGCGCCCGCACCAGCTCGAAGGCGACGCATGCCTGACCCAGCTGCGTCTGCCGATTGGCGCGCGGGTGGTCAAAGCGAACTGGCTCGAGCGCCTCAGCCAGCGGCAGCGCGGCGGCCGGTGGCGGCTCGGCGACGACGGGGGCCGGCCGCTGCGGCGGCTCGATCGGCGCCGGCTTCGGGCTCGGCGCATCGAACAGGTCAAGTGTGAGTTGAAGAAGCCGGTGCATCAGCTTGGATCTTAGGGTACGCCTCGGGATCGAGGCGTCGCATTTCCGCCTCGATCCAGGCCTCGACCTCGCGCATCAACTCCTCCGGCTTGCGGCCATCGCTGGGAATGAGCGGGCCGATGGACACATCGACAATGCCCGGGCGTTTGACAAAGGCCTTGCGCGGCCAGCATTTGGCCGAGGTCACGGCCACCGGGATCACCGGCGCGCCGGTCTCGATGGCCAGGCGTGTGCCGCCCGCCTTGTAGACGCCCTTCTGGCCGCGCGGGATGCGGGTTCCTTCCGGGAACATGATGATCCAGATGCCCTGCGCCAGCAGCCGCTTGCCCTGGGCGACAACCTTGTTGAAGGCCTGGGCGCGCTGGCTGCGGTCGATGTGGATCATGTCGAGCCGGCCCATGGCCCAGCCGA
>JAZKDA010000088.1:0-3943 GCA_040387815.1 Pseudomonadota bacterium
CCACCCGTGTGGTGACCGAGTCGGGCCTGATGGGCCGCCTCGAGCACGTCGGCTCGGCCGTCATCGAGCGTGCGCACACCGTGCGCGACCGCGCCGCCGACCTGGTCGTCAACGCCATGGGCTTTCTGGGCGTGCCCTACCGCCGCGGCGGCAATTCGGCCGACACCGGCTTCGATTGCAGCGGCTTCGAGCGCGCCAAGTACGAGCAGACCATTGGCCTGGTGCTGCCGCGCCGCGCCAATGAACAGGCCGCCGCCACCGAGAAGATCGACAAGAATGAGCTAAAGCCCGGCGACCTCGTGTTCTTCAACACCATGCGCCGCGCCTTCAGCCATGTGGGCATCTACGTGGGCGGCGGCAAGTTCATCCACGCCCCCAAGCCCGGTGCCCAGGTGCGCGTCGAGGACATGGACGGCAGCTACTGGGCCCGCCGCTTCGATGGCGCCCGGCGCGTGACCGGCGGCGCCGACACGCCGGCGGTGGCGTTGGGCGCCGCCGCCGCAGTGCCAAAACCCTGAACCGCTACTTGCGCGGCGGCGGCACGTCGGTGCAGGTGCCGTGGGCCACTTCGGCCGCCATGCCGATGCTCTCGCCCAGCGTCGGATGTGGATGGATGGTCTTGCCGATGTCGATCTCGTCAGCGCCCATCTCGATGGCCAGGGCCACCTCGCCGATCATGTCGCCGGCATGCGTGCCCACAATGCCTCCACCGACGATGCGGTGCGTCTGCGCGTCGAACAGCAGCTTGGTGAAGCCTTCGTCGCGCCCATTGGCGATCGCGCGGCCCGAAGCCGTCCAGGGGAACAGGCCCTTCTTGATGGCCACGCCCTGGGCCTTGGCCTGTTCTTCGGTCAGGCCCACCCAGGCCACCTCGGGGTCGGTGTAGGCCACGCTGGGGATCACGCGGGCGTCAAACTGGGTCTTCTCGCCGGCCGCCACTTCCGCAGCGACATGCGCCTCATGCACCGCCTTGTGCGCCAGCATGGGCTGGCCCACCACGTCGCCGATGGCGAAGATGTGCGGCACGTTGGTGCGCATCTGCACGTCCACCGGGATGAAGCCGCGCTCGCCGACGATCACGCCGGCTTTCTCCGCGCCGATCTTCTTGCCGTTGGGGCTGCGGCCGACGGCCTGGAGCACCAGGTCATAGAGCTGCGGCTCCTTGGGGGCGGCCTCGCCTTCGAAACGCACCAGGATGCCGCCCTGGGTGGCTTCGGCCCCGCCCGTCTTGGTCTTGAGCATGATGTTGTCAAAGCGCGGCGCGTTCATCTTCTGCCACACCCGCACCAGGTCGCGGTCTGCGCCCTGCATCAGCCCGTCGAGCATCTCGACCACGTCAAGGCGCGCGCCCAAGGTGGAGTACACCGTGCCCATCTCCAGTCCGATGATGCCGCCGCCCAGGATCAGCATGCGCTTGGGTGAGCCGGCCAGCGCCAATGCGCCAGTGGAGTCGACCACACGCGGGTCGTCGGGCATGAAGGGCAGGCGCATGGCCTGCGAGCCGGCGGCGATGATGGCCTGCTTGAACCGCAGGGTCTGCTTCTTGCCGGTCTTGTCCTGGCCCTCGCCAGTGGTCTCTTCCACCTGCAGGTGATGCGCGTCGAGGAAGCTGCCGTAGCCGCGCACGATGGTCACCTTGCGCATCTTGGCCATGGCGGCCAAGCCGCCGGTGAGCTTGCTCACCACCTTGTTCTTGTGGCCGCGCAGCTTGTCGAGGTCGACCGTGGGCTTGCCGAAGCTCACACCCAGGGCCTCGAAGTGGCTCACTTCGTCCATCACAGCGGCCACATGCAGCAGGGCCTTGGAAGGAATGCAGCCGACGTTCAGGCACACGCCGCCAAGCGCGGCATAACGCTCGACCAGCACGACCTTCATGCCGAGGTCAGCGGCGCGGAAGGCCGCCGAATAGCCGCCGGGGCCGCCGCCCAGCACGAGCATGTCGCATTCGAGGTCGGCGCCGCCGGCGTAGGTGGAGGCCACGGGCGCGGGGACGGATGCACTCACGGGCGCACTTGCGGGTTGGGCCGGCGCGCTGGCGGCGGCAGCCACGGCCGGCGCCGCGGGCGCGGGCGACGGCGCGGGTGCGGCCTGCCCGGCCGCCTGCGCGACCTCCAGCACCAGCAGCACGGCGCCCTGCGCCACCTTGTCGCCCAGCTTGACCTTGAGTTCCTTGACGGTGCCAGCATGGCTCGACGGAATTTCCATCGAAGCCTTGTCGCTTTCCACTGTCACCAGGGATTGCTCGGCCTTGATCACGTCGCCGGGCTTGACCAGCACTTCGATCACCGCCACCTCGTCGAAATCGCCGATGTCCGGCACCTTCACTTCAATCTGACTCATGACAAATCCCTCGTTCCTGGCTGTGGCGGCCTGACGCTCACTCGCCGTCTTTCTTGCTGTTGTTGTCCTTGCCGCCGTCCTTGACCTTGACCGTGTGCACGTCCCACGGACCGGCGGAATTGCGGTCGAACTCGCAGCCGGCGGCCATGCCAACCTCGGCCACTTCCCGGGCCGTGCGGGCCTTGGCATAGACCGCATGCATGGCACCGAGCGCGAAGCTGCGGCCCGAGCCGATGCCCCAGAACTCCTTGAACTCGAACACCTCACGGTAGCTGTACAGGCCGTAGATGCCGGTGGCATTGGCGATCACGACACTGAACTGGCTGGACTCGTAGGGGTCGCTGTCTTCTTCCTTGGTCTGCAGGAAGAAATTGTCCTTGAGGTAGGGGTGCAGCTTGGTGAAGGTGTCGAACACCTCTTCCTTGCTGCCCAGCCGCAGGATCTCCCGTGGCATGTCGCCCAGCGCCTTGCGCAGCACCGGAAAGTGCGCCACGGTACCGGCCATGCCGATGTAGCTGGCCCCGGTGTCTGTGTCGACACGGAAGATCTTGGTGTTGTCCTCGAACCGATGCGCCAGGCGCGTGTCGCCGAAGGTCACCAGGGTGTCCGCCGCGATCGCGATCTGACCCGCTTTTCTCACCACCACCACAGTTGTCATGAAAGGCCGCTCTTGTTGTCGGTTGCGCCTTAGAGCAATACCCGCCGGAAGTCGGCCAGGATCTGCCCGAGGTAGGCGTTGAAACGGGCCGCCGAGGCGCCATCGATCACGCGATGGTCCCACGACAGCGACAGCGGCAGGATCAACCGGGGCTGGAACTGCTTGCCGTCCCAGACCGGTTCGGTCTGGCTCTTGCAAACGCCAAGGATAGCGACTTCCGGGGCATTGATGATGGGCGTGAAGTAACGCCCGCCAATGCCGCCGAGCGAGGAAATGGTGAAGCATGCGCCTTGCATCTCGGCCGGGGTGAGCTTGCCCTCGCGCGCCTTCTTGGCCAGTTCGCCCATCTCCTGGCTGATCTGCAGCACGCCCTTCTGGTCGGCGTCGCGGATCACCGGCACGACCAGGCCGTTGGGTGTGTCGGCCGCAAAACCGATGTGGAAGTACTGTTTGAGCACCAGCTGATCGCCATCGAGCGAGCTGTTGAAGTCGGGAAACTTCTTGAGCGCCGCAACACTGGCCTTGATCAGGAAGGCGAGCATGGTCACCTTGATGCCGCTCTTGTCGTTTTCCTTGTTGGTCGCCACGCGGAAGGCTTCCAGCTCGGTGATGTCGGCGTCGTCATGGTTGGTGACGTGCGGGATCATCACCCAGTTGCGGTGCAGGTTGGCGGCGCTGATCTTCTTGATGCGGCTGCGGTCCGTGCGTTGGACGGGGCCGAACTTGCTGAAGTCGACCTTCGGCCAGGGCAGCAAGCCCAGGCCCTCGCCACCGCCGCCCGCTGGCGCCTTGCCAGCGGCCGCCTGGGTGCTGGCCTGGCCGCTCATCACCGCCTTGGTGAAGGCCTGCACATCTTCCTGCGTGATCCGACCGGCGGGACCGCTGCCCTTGACCTCCTCGAGCGGCACACCCAGCTCGCGAGCGAACTTGCGCACCGAGGGCGAC
>JAZKDA010000089.1:0-3033 GCA_040387815.1 Pseudomonadota bacterium
GCCCTTGGGCGCGTTGAGGCCGGTGCCGACGGCGGTGCCGCCCAGCGCCAGTTCGCACAGGTGCGGCAGCGCGGCGCGCACATGCGCCTCGCCGTGCGCCAGCTGCGCCACGTAGCCTGAGAACTCCTGGCCCAGCGTGAGCGGCGTGGCGTCCTGCAGATGGGTGCGGCCGATCTTCACGATGTCGGCAAAGTCTTCCGCCTTCTTGGCCAGCGTGCCGCGCAGCTTGGCGATGGCGGGCAGCAGCTTGTGGGTGATGGCCTCGACGGCCGCCACGTGCATGGCGGTCGGGAAGACATCATTGCTCGACTGGCTGCGGTTCACGTCGTCGTTCGGGTGCACCAGGCGTCCTTCCCCGCGCTCGCCGCCGAGCAGTTCGCTCGCGCGGTTGGCCAGCACCTCGTTGACGTTCATGTTGCTCTGCGTGCCCGAGCCGGTCTGCCAGACCACGAGCGGGAACTCGCCCGGGTGCTTGCCGGCAATGACTTCGTCGGCCGCGGCCACGATGGCTTGCGTTTTCTTCTCGTCCTGCAGGCCCAGCGCGTGGTTGACCACCGCCGATGCGCGCTTCACCTGCGCCAGCGCCTTGATGATTTCGCGCGGCTGCTGCTCGCCGGAGATGTCGAAGTTCTGCAGCGAGCGCTGCGTTTGCGCGCCCCACAGCTTGTCGGCCGGCACGTCGATCGGGCCGAAGGTGTCGCGCTCGGCACGGGTCTTGGGAGAAGTCGTCATGAGAAAAAGCTCCGCAGTCTTGGATAGTTGCGCCGCCTGATCGGGCGCGGTGCCGAGTATCGGCTCAATAAGAATAGCTCGCATCTGACGAGGCCATTCGGCCATGTCCCACAGACACGATACGCCCGTGGGTTGACTCGCGTCATGCCAAAAAGTTATAATCATGGGCTTCCGACGACCAACAAGTCATGTTGGTCACCCTTGCACTACTCGCGGATCTGTGAATCCCGTCGCGGTGCAAGGCCCTCCACGCCGGGCCCAGCCCGGCAAACCGGCCGGACATCTTGTCTGGCCCCATTGCCACGTCACGCTCATCCAGGCGGCGCCCCTCGACCAGGCCCGTTGTCTGCGAATGAAGCATCCGGCGGGCACTGGCTTCGTCGCCAAGTCGTCTTCAGTGCCTGTCGGCAGCCCTCGGGGCTCGCCGGGTCATTGCATGCGCATGCGCAAACTTCATGCGCGCTGTCGGGCAGCTCCCTCATCGGGCTGATGGCGTGGCCGTTGCCGCCCTCCGGGGCGGTGCTGTGTCCACCCTTCACTCAAGGAGCCCCGGCATATGGCCAAAGGAATTCTCATCGACCATGTCTTCAAGGTGTTCGGCGATCAGCCGCAACAGGCACTGGAGCTGGTCCGCCAAGGACTTTCGAAGAAGGAGATCCTCGCGCGTACAGGCCAGTCGATCGGCGTGTTCGACGCCACCTTCGAGATCCAGGCCGGCGAGATCTTCGTGATCATGGGCCTGTCAGGCTCCGGCAAGTCGACGTTGGTTCGGCTGCTCAACCGGCTGATCGAGCCGACCGCAGGGCGCATCGTGATCGATGGCGCCGACATCAACGAGCACTCCGACAGCAAGCTGCGCGCGCTGCGCCGCAAGGACATCAGCATGGTGTTCCAGTCGTTTGCGCTCATGCCGCACATGACGGTGCGCGAAAACACCGCCTTCGGCCTGGAGCTGTCGGGCACACGCAAGAAAGACCGCCTCGCGCAGGCCGACCTGGCGCTCGCGCAGGTGGGCCTTTCGGGCTGGGGCGACAGTTACCCCGACGAGCTCTCGGGCGGCATGCAACAGCGCGTGGGCCTGGCGCGCGCGCTGGCGTCTGATCCGTCGATCCTGCTGATGGACGAGGCTTTTTCAGCGCTCGACCCGATCATCCGCACCGAGATGCAGTCGGAGCTGCTGCGGCTGCAGCAGGTGCAGCGCCGCACCATTGTCTTCATCTCGCACGACCTGGACGAAGCCATGCGCATCGGCGACCGCATCGCGATCATGAAGGACGGCCACGTCATCCAGGTCGGCACGCCCGACGAGATCCTGCGCAGGCCGGCCGACGACTACGTGCGCAGCTTCGTGCGCGGCGTGGACGCGGCGGCGGTGTTCAAGGCGGCCGACATCGCGCGCAAATCGCTCACCGTGGTGTGCGAGCACCCCGAGCGCGGCGCGCACGCGGCGCTCAAGCTGCTCGAAGACCAGGACCGCGACTTCGCCTACGTGACCAGCCCGACCAAGCGCTTCCTGGGCGTGGTCTCGGCCGACACGCTGCGCGGCGCGCTCGACGGGCATTCGGGCCCGCTCGGACTGCACCACGCCTTTCTCGACGACCTGCCGCGCATCGACGCCGAAGCCCCCGTGGCCGGTCTGATCGGCCAGCTCGCGCAGGCGCCGTGCGCCCTGCCGGTGGTGGCCGGCGACGGCCGCTTCTGCGGTGCGATCAGCAAGACGACGCTGCTCAAGTTCCTCGACCGCGACACGCCGCCGATCGAACCCGTCTCGCCGCACGCCGCCCCCGCACTCGCCGCCGAGCCGCACTGAATTCACGAAGGACCTTGAACGATGAACGACACCACATTGCCTTCCGACCTGAACGCGCCCCTGATGGACGCCCCCGTTTTGGACACGCCCGCCGCGCCCCCCGCCGCCCTCGACCCATGGGAAGCGATCTCGGCCGCGCCTGACACCTCGACCGCCAGCGCCTGGCTCGATGCGCCGGCGAACGCCGCGCACGCCGTCGCGGGCCAAGCCGACTCCGCCACCAGTGGCTTCTCACTGCACCGCCTGTGGGACGGCTCGCTGCCCGTCGAGGCCTGGATCAACCAGGGCCTGGGCTGGGTGGTGGAGCATTTCCGCCCCTTCTTCCAGACCGTGCGCCTGCCCATCGACAGCACGCTCAACTCGGTGCAAGGCCTGCTCACCGCCCTGCCCGCGCTCCCGATGATTGCGCTCATCGGCCTGCTCGCCTGGCAGTTCGCCGGCCGCGCGCTGGCCATCGGCACCGTCGTGTCGCTGATGCTCGTGACCATGCT
>JAZKDA010000089.1:3043-5657 GCA_040387815.1 Pseudomonadota bacterium
CTGGGCATCTGGCCCGAAGCCATGGTCACGCTGTCGCTGGTGCTGACCTCGCTGGTGTTCTGCATGGTCATCGGCCTGCCGCTGGGCGTGCTGCTGGCCAGCAACGACCGGGCCCAGCGCGTGATGCGCCCGGTGCTCGACGCGATGCAGACCACACCGGCTTTCGTGTACCTCGTGCCCGTGGTGATGCTGTTCGGCATCGGCAACGTGCCGGGCGTGATCGTGACCATCGTCTTCGCGCTCGCCCCGCTCGTGCGCCTGACCAACCTCGGCCTGCGCCAGGTGCGGCCCGACCTCATCGAGGCCGCGCGCGCCTACGGCGCCTCGCCCTGGCAGATGCTCCTGAAGGTGAAGCTGCCGCTGGCCATGCCGTCGATCATGGCGGGCATCAACCAGGCGCTGATGCTCTCGCTGTCGATGGTGGTGATCGCCTCGATGATCGCCGTGGGCGGCCTCGGCCAGATGGTGCTGCGCGGCATCGGCCGGCTCGACATGGGCCTGGCCACGGTCGGCGGCCTGGGCATCGTGCTGCTGGCGATCACGCTGGACCGCCTGACGCAGGCCATGGGCAAGTCGCGCCGCAGCGCCGGCCACCGCTGGTGGTACACGGGCCCGGCCGGCCTCGCGCTGCGCACGCTGCAGCGTCTCGTGGGCACGCCTTCGCGCGGACAGCAGCACGCCAACGACGCCGTGCCCGTCCTTTCCACGCAAACGCACTAACGATCACGGAGGACATCCACGCATGAAGACAACCCGCCTCTTCTTCGCCCGCGGCCTCCTGGCGCTGGGCTTCGTCGCCTTCGGTGCGACCGCGCAGGCCGCCAACGACTTGCCCGGCCAGGGCGTCACCGTGCAGCCGCTGAAAAGCTCGCTCGCCGAGGAAGCCTTCCAGACGCTGCTGGTGATGCGCGCGCTCGAAAAGCTCGGCTACAAAGTCGAGCCGATGAAGGACCTCGAGCCCGCCACCGAGCACCTGGCCATTGCCAACGGCGACGCCACCTTCATGGCCAACCACTGGAGCCTGCTGCACGCCGACTTCTACAAGAACAGCGGCGGCGACGCCAAGCTGTGGCGCCAGGGCACCTACTCCGACGGCGCGGTGCAGGGCTACCTGATCGACCGCAAGACCGCCGAGCAGTACAACATCACCAACCTCGCGCAACTCAAAGACCCGGCCATCGCGAAGCTGTTCGACGCCGACGGCGACGGCAAGGCCGACCTCACCGGCTGCAACCCCGGCTGGGGCTGCGAGCTGGCCATCGAGGGCCACCTGAGCGCCTACCAGCTGCGCGACAGCGTGACCCACAAGCAGGGCAGCTACGCCGCGCTCATGGCCGACACCATCGCGCGCTTCAAGCAGGACAAGCCGATCCTCTACTACACCTGGACGCCGTACTGGGTCAGCGCCGTGCTGCGTCCGGGCGCTGACGTGGTCTGGCTGCAGGTGCCGTTCTCGCCCGCACAGGCCGGCGCGCAGGTCGACACCCGGCTGCCCAACGGCCGCAACTACGGCTTCCTGGCCAACCAGCAGCGCATCGTCGCCAACCGGGCCTTCATCGAAAAGAACCCCGCCGCCGGCCGCCTGTTCGAAGTGATGAAGCTGCCGATCGCCGACATCAACGCGCAGAACCTGCGCATGAGCGAAGGCGCGAACAGCATGCAGGACGTGATGCGCCATACCGACGGGTGGATTCGGGTGCACCAGGCCACCTTCGACGGGTGGATTGCCGAGGCGCGCGCCGCCACCCGGTAACACAGGCCCGCACCCGCGCCGGCGGCCTTTCGCCCGGCGCCGGCCTGCGGTATTGGTGGCTGAGATAATCGAGGGCGTTCCCCCTCCAATAAGACTCACCACCATGACGACCACGATCCAGCAGGCCGACCTGATCGAATCGATCAGCGCCGCGCTCCAGTACATCAGCTACTACCACCCCGCGGACTACATTGCCCACCTGGCCAAGGCCTACGAGCGCGAGCAGAGCCCCGCCGCCAAGGACGCCATTGCGCAGATCCTGACCAACAGCAAGATGAGCGCCACGGGCCACCGCCCGATCTGCCAGGACACCGGCATCGTCAACGTGTTCCTCAAGGTGGGCATGGACGTGCGCTGGGGCGGCTTCACCGGCTCGCTCGACGACGCCATCAACGAAGGTGTGCGCCGCGGCTACAACCACCCGGACAACACGCTGCGCGCATCGGTCGTGGCCGACCCGCAATTCGATCGCAAGAACACCAAGGACAACACGCCCGCGGTGATCTTCACCGAGATCGTGCCCGGCGATAAGCTGGAAGTGACGGTCGCGGCCAAGGGCGGCGGCAGCGAGAACAAGAGCAAGCTGGTCATGCTGAACCCCGGCGACAGCGTGGTCGACTGGGTGCTCAAGACCGTGCCGACCATGGGCGCCGGCTGGTGCCCGCCCGGCATGCTGGGCATCGGCATCGGCGGCACGGCCGAGAAGGCCGCGCTGATGGCCAAGGAAAGCCTGATGGACGACCTGGACATGCACGAGCTGCAGGCCAAGGCCGCTTCGGGCGCCGAGCTGAGCAAGGTCGAGGCGCTGCGCCTGGAGCTGTTCGAGAAGGTCAACGCCCTGGGCATCGGCGCGCAGGGCCT
>JAZKDA010000090.1:0-18833 GCA_040387815.1 Pseudomonadota bacterium
TACCGTTGTTCATTCTGGCCGCGGCCATCATGAGTTCCGGCAGCATCCTCGAGCGCCTGCTGCGCTTTTGCAACGCGGTCGTGGGCCGCTTTCCTGGTGGGTTGGCGCAGGTCAACGTCCTGCAAAGCGTCGTCTTCGCCAGCATGTCGGGCTCCGCGCTGGCCGATGCGGCCGGGTCCGGCAAGTTGATGCAGGCGATGATGACGAAGGACGGCAAGTACTCGCCCGCCTTCTCCGCCGCGCTCAGTGCCGTGTCCTCGGTCATCGGGCCCATCCTGCCGCCCTCGATCCCGCTGGTGCTGTTCGCCCTGGTGTCGGGCACCTCGATCGGCTATTTGTTCATCGCTGGTGTGCTGCCGGGTTTGCTCCTGGGCGCCGTGCAGATGGGATTGGTCTACTTTCTTGCCAAGCGGCGCGGTTTTCCGCTGGAGCCCGCCGTGCCGTTGCGGGAGATGCCGCGCATCACGCGCGAAGCCTTTCCCGCACTCATGCTGCCGGTCATCCTGCTGGTGTGCCTCTACAGCGGTATCACGACACCCACCGAGGCGGCCGGTGTGGCCGCCGCTTACGCACTCCTGATTTCGGTCGCGCTGTATCGCAGCATGCGCTGGAGCGACCTGTATGAGTCGCTGCTTTCGAGTGCGCGCATGAGCATTTCGATCGGCATGTTGATCGCTGGAGCGCTGGTGTTCAACTACGTCGTGACATCGGAGAACATCCCGACGGCGCTCAGCGCGGCAATGAAGGGCCTGGACTTGTCTCCGCTGGGCTTTCTGTTGATCGTCAACCTGCTCCTGCTGGTGTTGGGCGCGTTCCTTGAAGGATCGACCATCATCCTCATCATCCTCCCGGTGCTGCTGCCCACCGCGGTGGCGCTGGGCATTGACCCAGTGCACTTTGGCGTGATGGCGGTGCTCAACATCATGATCGGCCTCGTGACGCCACCCTATGGCTTGCTGTTGTTCATGATGATGAAGATCGCCGACGTGTCCTTGGGCGAGCTGCTGCGAGAGGTATTTCCCTTCCTGCTGGTGATGCTGGGCGCGCTCGCGCTGGTGACCTTGTGGCCCGACATGGTGCTGTGGCTGCCGCGTCTGGCGGGATACACGGCGTGAGCGTGATGGCATGGCCTGCGGTCGGCGGTTTAGAATCGCCGCATGGCATTCCACAAGGACGAGAAAGGCATCCCGGTTATGACACCGCGAACTACCACCGAAGGGTTCACGACCTGCTGAGGGTCGGGTGGTCGCGCATGCTCTGAATCTGTCCAGGATTCCCAATGATGAAAGCGCGGCAACCGACCGCGCTTTTTTCATTCTTGTCCCTGAGGTTTCAAACATGATCCAAGTCACGCTCCCAGACGGCTCCAAACGCGAATTTCCCGGCCCGGTGACGGTCGGGCAAGTGGCCGCCTCGATCGGTGCCGGCCTGGCCAAGGCGGCCTTGGCCGGCAAGGTTGATGGCAAGGTGGTCGACACCAGCTTCGTGATCGACCGCGACGCGCCGCTGTCCATCGTCACGGCAAAAGATGCCGATGGCCTGGAGGTGATCCGCCACTCCACGGCCCACCTGCTGGCCTACGCCGTCAAGGAGCTGTTCCCCGAGGCGCAGGTGACCATCGGCCCGGTGATCGAGAACGGCTTCTACTACGACTTCTCGTACAAGCGCCCCTTCACGCCCGAAGACCTGGCCGCCATCGAACAGCGCATGGCCGAACTCGCGGCCAAGGACGAGCCGGTCACGCGCCGGGTGCTGCCGCGCGACGAGGCGGTGAGCCACTTCAAGGGCATCGGCGAGCACTACAAGGCCGAGATCATTGCCAGCATTCCCGAGGGCCAGGACGTGAGCCTGTACCGTGAGGGCGCCTTCGAAGACCTGTGCCGGGGCCCGCACGTGCCCAGCACGGGCAAGCTCAAGCACTTCAAGCTGATGAAGGTGGCCGGCGCCTACTGGCGCGGCGACCACCGCAACGAGATGCTGCAGCGGGTCTATGGCACGGCCTGGGCCAGCAAGGAGGACCTGCAGCAGTACCTGACCATGCTGGAAGAGGCCGAAAAGCGCGACCACCGCAAGCTCGGCCGCGAGCTCGACC
Organism: Pseudomonadota bacterium; assembly: GCA_040387815.1. Taxonomy (GTDB): domain Bacteria; phylum Pseudomonadota; class Gammaproteobacteria; order Burkholderiales; family Burkholderiaceae_C; genus Ramlibacter. The sequence goes on from JAZKDA010000090.1 coordinate 2,093, forward strand.
TGTTCCACATCGACGACCACGCGCCCGGCGTGGTGTTCTGGCATCCCAAGGGCTGGACGATCTGGCAGGAGGTCGAGCAATACATGCGCCGCGTCTACCGCGACAACGGCTACCAGGAGGTCAAGGGCCCCCAGCTGCTGGACAAGACGCTGTGGGAAAAGACCGGTCACTGGGACAAGTACCGCGAGAACATGTTCACCACGGAATCGGAAAAGCGCGACTACGCGCTCAAGCCGATGAACTGCCCGGGCCACATCCTGATCTTCAAGCAGGGCGTCAAGAGCTACCGCGACCTGCCGCTGCGCTATGGCGAGTTCGGCCAGTGCCACCGCAACGAGCCCACCGGCGGCCTGCACGGCATCATGCGGGTGCGCGGCTTCACGCAGGACGACGGCCACATCTTCTGTACCGAAGACCACATCCTGGCCGAATGCACGGCCTACACAGCGCTGCTGCAGCACGTCTACCAGGACTTCGGATTCAAGGACATCATCTACAAGGTGGCCACCCGCCCGGAAAAGCGCATCGGCTCCGACGAGAGCTGGGACAAGGCCGAGCAGGCGCTGATAGACAGCCTGCGCGCCTCCGGCTGCGAGTTCGAGATCGCCGTGGGGGACGGCGCCTTTTATGGCCCCAAGATCGAATACACCCTCAAGGACGCCATCGGCCGCCAATGGCAGTGCGGCACCATGCAGGTGGATTTTTCCATGCCCGAGCGCCTGGATGCCGAGTACGTGGGCGAAGATGGCGCCCGCCACCGGCCGGTGATGCTGCACCGGGCCATCGTCGGCAGCATGGAGCGCTTCATCGGAATTCTGCTCGAGCAGCACGCCGGCGCCTTGCCCGCGTGGCTCGCGCCGGTGCAGGTGGTGGTGCTCAACATCACCGATTCGCAGTCCGAATACGCCAAGGAAGTCGCCAAAACGCTGAGAAATCAAGGGCTTAGGGTTGAGCTTGACCTTAGGAACGAGAAAATTACGTATAAAATACGAGAGCATTCGCTCCAGAAGCTGCCCTATATCCTCGTCGTTGGCGACAAGGAGAAGGCTGCAGGCGCTGCCTCGGTTCGCGCCAGAGGCAACCAGGATCTGGGCGTGATGCCCGTCGAGGCCTTCGTCCAACGTATCACCCAGGACATCGCCAGCCGTACCTGATTTCATAAGGAAGCCACCATCGCTACTGAATTTCGTGACCGTCGCCACCGCGAGGAACGCAAGCACCGCCTGAACCGTGAAATCATGGCACCGGAAGTCCGTCTTTCCGGGCCGGAGAACGAGCCCCTCGGCATCGTCAGTCTGCAGGAAGCCCTGCGCATGGCTGGCGAGCTGGATGTGGATCTGGTCGAGATCGCTGCCACCGCCATTCCGCCGGTCTGCCGGTTGATGGACTACGGCAAGTTCAAGTACCAGGAGCAGAAGAAGGCGGCTGAGGCCAAGGCCAAGCAGACGGTCATCGAGATCAAGGAAGTCAAATTCCGCCCGGGCACCGACGATGGTGACTACAACATCAAGATGCGCAATATCCGGCGCTTCCTGGCCGAAGGCGACAAGTGCAAGATCACGCTGCGCTTTCGGGGGCGCGAGATCACGCACCAGGAAATCGGCATGGCGCTGTTGAACCGCATTCGCGATGAGTTGGCCGACACCATCCTCATCGAGCAGTTCCCCAAGCTCGAAGGCCGGCAGATGATCATGATGATCGCGCCGGGCCGCAAGAAGCAGCCGGTGGCCAAGCCAGCAGCCGAAGCGCAAGGCGCTTAGGCTTAAGGCAAAAACAGACAGTTCAGTCGCCTGGGGGTTGGTCGCTCCCAGGTAACAAGTGGCTCGGGGCCAGCAAGTCCGCGGAAGGTTCGCGGCGCCTCACGAGCACAATCAAGAAGGAGCATTCACATGCCCAAGATGAAGACCAAGAGCGGCGCGAAAAAGCGTTTCCGCGTGCGTCCCGGTGGTACCGTCAAGCGGGGTCAGGCGTTCAAGCGCCACATCCTGACCAAGAAGACCACCAAGAACAAGCGCCATCTGCGCGGGTCGGTCGCTGTCCATGAGACCAATATGGGTCACATGGCACAGATGCTCCCGTTCGCTGGCCTCTGATCAACCCGGACGAACAAGGAGTCTCCTATGCCTCGCGTCAAACGTGGTGTAACCGCACGCGCCCGCCACAAGAAAGTTCTCGCCCTTGCCAAGGGTTTCCGCGGCCGCCGCGGCAATGTCTTCCGCATTGCCAAGGAAGCGGTGATGAAGGCTGGGCAATATGCCTACCGTGATCGCCGTGCCAAGAAGCGCGTCTTCCGTCAGCTGTGGATCGCGCGTATCAACGCCGCCGCACGTGAACTGGGCATGACCTACAGCCAGTTCGCCAATGGCATCCGCAAGGCCGGTATCGAGATTGACCGCAAGGTCCTGGCCGATATCGCCGTGCATGACAAGGCCGCCTTCGCCGGCATCGTGGAGCAAGCCAAGGCCAAGCTGGCTGCTTGAGTTCACGTCGAGCGCCGCCCCTCCAGGCGGCGCCCGGTGCAACCAACTTGAACGGGGCTAGGGCTTGCAAGGCACTGGCCCCGTTTTTTTTCGCATGACCAACGAACTCGATTCCATCGTCGACAGCGCGCGCGAGGCGTTCGCCGGCGCAGCCACACCCGCCCAGCTGGAGGACGCCAAGGCGCGCTTTACCGGCAAGGCCGGACGCATCACCGAGCTGATGAAGGGCATGGCCGCCCTGAGCGTGGAAGACAAGAAGACCCGCGGCGCCGCCATCAACCAGGCCAAGCAGGCAATCGAGGAGGCCCTCAACGCCCGACGCCGCGCCCTGGCCGATGCCGAACTCGAGGCGCAGCTGCATGCCGAATCGCTCGACGTCACGCTGCCCGGCCGCGTGCGCGAACCCGGTGGCCTGCACCCGGTCAGCCGCACCCTGGAGCGCATCGAGCAGATCTTCGCCAGCATGGGTTTCGATGTGGCCGACGGCCCCGAGATCGAGAGCGACTGGCACAGCTTCACCTCGCTGAACAACCCGCCCAACCACCCGGCGCGCTCGATGCAGGACACGTTCTACGTGGACCTCAATGGCGACGACGGCATTCCCTACAACCTGCGTCCGCACACCAGCCCGATGCAGGTGCGCTACGCCCACCAGCACACCAAGAAGTACGCGGCCGAGTTCGCCGCTGCTGCTGCCGACGCCACCGGCACCGTGAAGGCGCCCGAGATCCGCGTGATCGCGCCGGGCCGCACCTACCGCGTCGACAGCGACGCCACCCACTCGCCCATGTTCCACCAGTGCGAAGGCCTGTGGCTGGGGCGCAATGTGAGCTTCAAGGACCTGAAGGTCGTCTTCACGAACTTCTGCCGCACTTTCTTCGAAAGCGACGATCTGGCGCTGCGTTTTCGGCCCAGCTTCTTTCCCTTTACCGAGCCCAGCGCCGAGATCGACATCCAGTTCCAGAGCGGCCCACTGGCCGGCCGCTGGCTGGAAGTGGCGGGTGCCGGCCAGGTGCATCCGACGGTGGTGCGCAACATGGGGCTTGACCCGCAGCACTACATCGGCTTTGCCTTCGGCATGGGCCCCGACCGCCTGACCATGCTGCGTTACGGCGTGAACGACCTGCGCCTTTTCTTTGACGGCGACATCCGTTTCCTGCGCCAGTTCCGCTGATCCGCCGCCCACTGCAATCCGAAGCCTAAAGAACATGCAATTCCCCGAGTCCTGGCTGCGTGAGTTCTGCAATCCGCCGCTGAGCACCCAAGCGCTGGCCGACACCTTGACCATGGGTGGCCTGGAGGTCGAAGACCTGCGGCCCGTCGCGCCCCCATTCACCCAGATCGTGGTCGGCGAGATCAAGGAGGCTGCACAGCACCCCAATGCCGACCGCCTGCGGGTGTGCCAGGTGGACGTGGGGCAGGGCGCACTGCTCAACATCGTCTGCGGCGCCCCGAATGCACGCGCCGGTATCCGCGTGCCCTGCGCCCTGATCGGTGCACAGCTGCCGCCCGGCGAAGACGGCCAACCCTTCGAGATCAAGCTGGGCCAGCTGCGCGGCGTGGAGAGCCAGGGCATGCTGTGCTCGGCCCGCGAGCTGCAACTGAGCGAAGACCACGGCGGCCTGCTCGAACTGGCCGCCGACGCACCCATCGGCCGGGACATCCGTCAGGTGTTGAACCTGGACGACACGCTATTCACCCTCAAGCTCACGCCCAACCTCGCGCACGCGCTCAGCGTCTATGGCGTCGCCCGCGAGCTGTCGGCGCTGACCGGCGCGCCGCTGAAGGCCCCGCGCTTCGAGCCGGTGCAGCCCACCCACGACGGTCATGTGAAGGTCAAGGTGACCGCGCCCGACCTGTGCGGCCGTTTCTCCGGCCGGGTGGTGCGCAACGTCAACACCCAGGCCAAGACCCCGCAGTGGATGGTCGACCGCCTGGCCCGTTGCGGCCAGCGCAGCGTCACCGCCCTGGTCGACATCTCCAACTACGTGATGTTCGAGTTCGGCCGTCCTTCGCACATCTTCGACCTCGACAAGATCCACGGCGGCCTGCACGTGCGCTGGGCCCACCCCGGCGAGCGGCTCAAGCTGCTCAACGGCAACACGGTCGACCTCGACAACCGCGTCGGCGTGATCGCCGACGACATGCATGTCGAGTCGCTGGCCGGCATCATGGGCGGCGATTCGACCGCCGTCTCCGACAGCACCCGCCATGTGTATGTCGAGGCCGCGTTCTGGTATCCGCAGGCGATCCAGGGCCGTTCGCGGGGGTTCAACTTTTCCACCGACGCCGGCCACCGCTTCGAGCGCGGCGTCGACCCCAGCCAGACGGTCGAACACATCGAGCACATCACCCGCCTGATCCAGCAGGTCTGCGGCGGCGAAGCTGGCCCGATGGACGACCAGGTGGTCTCGCTGCCCGAGCGCAAGCCGGTCGTGCTGCGCGCCTCACGGGCAGCCAAGGTGATCGGCATGCCCTTGTCGGTGGCGCAGTGCCGGGACGCCTTGGCGCGACTGGGCCTGGATGCCGCCGTCGACGGCGACCTGCTCACCGTCACGCCGCCCCCGCATCGCTTCGACCTCGCCATCGAGGAGGACCTGATCGAGGAGGTGGTGCGCATCGTCGGCTACGAGAACCTGCCCACCACGCCGCCGCTCGCGCCCATCGTGGCGCGGCCGGCCGACGAGTCGCGCCGCAGCCGCTTCGCGGTGCGCCGCCTGCTCGCCGCCCTGGGCTATTTCGAGACGATCAATTTCAGTTTCGTCGAAGAGCACTGGGAGCGCGAGCTCGCCGGCAACGCGCAACCCGTGCGGCTGCTCAATCCCATCGCCAGCCAGATGAGCGTGATGCGCTCCAGCCTCATGGGCTCGTTGCTGCAGGTGCTGCGCCACAACCTCGACCGCAAGGCCGAGCGCGTGCGCGTGTTCGAGTTGGGCCGGGTCTTCCTTCGCGATGGGACCGTGGTCACCACCGACTCGACGGTGCGTGGCATCCACCAGCCCATGCGCGTGGCCGGCCTGGCCTATGGCGCTGCCGATGGCGTGCAGTGGGCCCGCAAGGGGCAGGGCGCCGCCGACTTTTTTGACCTCAAGGGTGACGTCGAGGCGCTGCTGTCGCCGCTGGCGCCGCAGTTTCGTGCCGCCACGCACCCGGCACTTCACCCGGGTCGCTGCGCCAGTGTCTGGATCGATGGCCGCGAGATCGGCGTGCTGGGCGAGCTTCACCCGCGCTGGCGCCAGAGCTGGGAGCTGTCCGGCGCGCCCTTGCTGTTCGAGCTCGATCTCGAAGCCGTGCTCGCGCGGCCCGTGCCGGCCTTCGAGTCGGTGCCGCGCCACCAACCCGTTGAGCGCGACCTGGCGCTGATCGTGGGTGACGCCGTCACGCATGCGGCCTTGATGGCCAGTGTGCGGGCGGCCGACACCGGTGGCCTGCTGCAAGACGCCCGGCTTTTTGACGTGTACAAGCCGCAGCAGCCGACCGGCGGTGCGGGTGAAAAGAGCCTGGCCATCCGGTTGACGCTGGGCAGTGCCGTCGCCACACTCACGGACGACCAGATCGACACAGCCGTCAAGGCCGTGGTGGAGCGTATCGCCTCTGATCTGGCTGGCCGCTTGAGGACCTGACCGAATGGACGATCCGTACAACAACCGCTCCGCGAGCGATGCCGCCCTGGACTTCACGGTCGAGAGCCTGGAAACGCCGGCGCTCACGAAAGCGCAGTTGTCGGAGTTGCTGTTCGACCAGATCGGCCTGAACAAGCGCGAATCCAAGGACATGGTCGACGCCTTCTTCGACCTGGTGTCAGAGCGCCTGGTCGATGGCAAGGACGTCAAGATCAGCGGCTTCGGCAATTTCCAGATTCGCACCAAGGCGCCGCGTCCCGGGCGCAATCCGCGCACCGGCGAATCCATTCCCATCGAGGCGCGCCGCGTGGTCACCTTCCATGCCAGCCACAAGCTCAAGGAACAGATTCAAGGCGGCGGCGGGGGCGAGGCAACCGGCTAGCGCGTTGCCCCGGCGCGCCGGCAAGCGCCTTGAGGTCGCGATCGATTCAGATGTCGCTTTGCAGGCGAGGGCTGTTGCAGTAACCTCTCAGGTTTCTTGCGTACGAGCTTGTTTTTAATGGAGAAACCTCTCCCGAACATCCCCGCCAAGCGCTACTTCACCATCGGTGAGGTGGGCGAGCTGTGCGGTGTCAAGCCGCATGTGCTGCGCTACTGGGAGCAGGAGTTCACGCAGCTGCGCCCGATGAAGCGGCGCGGCAACCGCCGCTATTACCAGCACCATGAGGTGCTCATGATCCGGCGTATCCGTGATCTGCTGTACGACCAGGGCTTCACCATCAGCGGTGCGCGCAACCGCCTGCAGGAGCTCGGCCAGGGCGAGCGAGACCGCCGGCGCGGCGGCGACGAACTGTTGGACAACGTCGAGGCGGTCGACGTGATCGAGGTCGACACCGCCCAAGAGACCGAGCTCGAAGACGAGTTCGACGACACGGCACCCCTCGAACTCGCAGACGAGTTCACGCGCCAGCTGCTGCAGGTGCGCCAGGAGCTGTTCGAGATTCGCGATCTCTTGTCGCCGACCCGCTGAGGCGGGGGAAGAGGCGCAAACGCAGGCTATAATTTCAGGCTTGTCGGCGTGTAGCGCAGCCTGGTAGCGCACTTGCATGGGGTGCAAGGGGTCGCGAGTTCGAATCCCGCCACGCCGACCATTTATTTCAACGGGCCAGCGCTCTCAAGGCGCTGGCCCGTTTGTATTTTCAGGCCGCCAAAGCCGGCTGGCGCCTCGGCAAGCGGCCGAAGAAGGTGGTGCCCTGGCTTTCGCTCGATCGCACTGCGAGCGTGCCATTGTGCGATCGCACGATCTCCCGGCAGATGTACAGGCCAAGCCCCATGCCTTGCAGCGACCGACCATCCTCGGCGCCGTTGCCACGCCTGTGCGGTTCGAACAGGTGCTCGCGATCCTGCATGGGGATGACCTTGCCGGTGTTGTGTACGCTGAACCTGACATGGTCGGCTTCAGCCGAGAGCGTGACCGTCACGGGCGTGCCGGATGCGCCGTACAGGATGGCGTTCTCGAGCAGGTTCGACAGCAGCTGTCCGATACGGCCTTCGTCCCATTGGCCTTGTGTGTCGAGTTCCGTGCCCTGCAGCGCGATGGCCGTCGACGGGTGCCGCACACGTGATTCGGCGACGATGTTCTCGAAAATGCTCGACAACTCCCCGGGCCGTACGGTGATCGGCATGAGGCCTTCGGCCTGCGCACGTGTGAAGTCGATGATGAGTTCCACGATGCTCTCGATGCGCTTTGCCGCATTCACGATCGGCTGCGCCGCCGCGGCGCTCAGTTGGCCCGAGCGCGTCAAAAGCTCCGTGGCGAGCCGGATGGTGCCCAGCGGGTTGCGGATGTCGTGGCCCAGCATGCCCATGAACAGATTGGTGGAACGGTCGACCTGCTCGGCATAGCGCGCCACGGATTCGGTGATGGCCTGGTCAATGGCCTCGTTGAAGCGCGTGATCTGCTTGAGGTCCTCGGCATCGGCCTCGTGGTCGCACGAGTTCGCCCACAGGCGCAGCACGCTGGCGCGCAAGGCGCGGTACTCGGTGAGCATGTGATCGACGCCGAATCCGGCGACGATGCGGGTGTCGGCGTGGGTTTCGGCGGCGGTGTCCCCCGTCCCCGCAGGGCGGTCGCCTTCCCCGCGCGACTTGGCCACCTGCTCGCCGTCCGATTGCGGCTCGTCGAGATCGTCGGCGATGGTCGACAGGATCTGGGCCGCGTGATCGCGCAGCGCTTTCTGGTCCATGGGCTTGCCGGTGTGCGGCACGGTGGCGGCGAACTCGTCCCAGGCGACGAGGATCTGCTCTGCGTGGGTTCTCAGGAACTCGGCTAGTCGCATCGGGGCTCCATGTTTTTGAGGCAGCCTGCCCCGAACCCCATTACACCGCATGCGCCTGTCCGGCAGGCTGTCCGGGGACACCGTGCGGTGGCGCACAGACGACCCGCCATGGTTGACCTACTCTGCACGTCTGACCTGAACACCGCCTCGACAGAGCGGCGCAGACACCGGACTTCTTTTGCACACAGGGTGTGTCTGAGGTCTCTTCCTCTTTCAAGGACTCCATGAACTTTTTCACATCGCGCAGCCTGCGCCCTTTGGCCGCTGCCATGCTTTTGTGCACCCTCGCAGCGTGCGGCGGCGGACGCGACCCGGTGCTCGGATTCGACGGCGCCGCGGCGGGCGCACCTGGAGCGCCTGGCGCACCAGGGGCACCCGGGGCACCTGGGGTGCCGGGCGGGGGCGGGCCGGTGATTCCGCCGGTGGCATTGGCGCTGGGGACGGTCGCCAGTTACGGTGCCTTCGGCGGCTCGGCCGGCATCACCAACCAAGGCCTCAACACGGTGATCAATGGCGACATCGGCACCACCGCGGTGTCGACGTCCGTCACGGGCTTTCACAGTCCGACGCCCAACTGCATCTACACCGAGACGCCCCTGAACGTGGGCAACGTCACCGGCGCCATCTTCACCGACGCGCCGCCGCCGACGGGGGCATGCCCGAGTGAAGGCACGGCCGTGACATTTGCCGCCGCGACACTGGCCCGAGCCGACGCGCTCGCAGCCTACAACGAGCTCGTGGCCAAGCCGGCCGGCCCGAACGCGGGCGCAGGCAATCTGGCCAACCTCACGCTCGCACCGGGCACCTACACCTCCGCGGCCGGTGGCTTCCTGATCGAAGGCGGCAACCTCACGCTGGATGCACAGGGCGATGCCAACGCCGTGTGGACATTCCAGATGGCGACCACGCTCACCGTCGGCGGGCCAGGCGCCACAGCGCCCTCCAGCATCATCCTGACTAACGGCGCGCAGGCAAAAAACGTGTTCTGGCAGGTCGGCAGCGCCGCCACGATCAACGCGGCCGGCGGCGGAACGATGGCCGGAACCGTGATCTCCCAGTCGGGCGTTGCGATCTCCACGCCGGGCAACGTCGCCATCGTCACCATCAACGGTCGCGTGCTGTCGCTCGGGGCCTCGGTCACGATGGTCAACACCGTGATCAACCTTCCTTGATCCTCGCACCCCCATCTCTAACAGGCACTTCATGACATTCACAAAGACACCGGCCCTGCTGAGCGTCGCCGCGCTGGCCTTGCTCGGCGCGTCCGCAGCCCTGGCCCAGGACACGACCGGCTGGTACGCCGGCGGCAACATCGGCCGCACACGCGCCACCATCGACGATGCGCGCATCACCCAGGGGCTGCTCGGCCAGGGCCTGGCCACCACCGGCATCGACGACCGCGAAAGCGACAACGGGTACAAGCTGTTCGGCGGCTACCAGTTCACCCCCAACGTCGGGCTCGAGCTCGGCTACTTCGACCTCGGCAAGTTCGGCTACACCGCGCGGACCGCGCCGGCCGGCAGCCTGTCGGGCGAGATGCGTGTCAAGGGCTGGAATGCCGACCTGGTTGGCACGCTGCCGCTGGCGGGCAAGTTGTCGGCGTTGGGACGCGTCGGCGTGACGTCGGTGCGTTCCGAAGACCGATTCAGCTCGACCGGTGCGGCTGGCGTGCCCTACGCCAATGCCAATCCGAACCAGCGCTCCACCGGCGTCAAGTACGGTGTCGGCCTGATGTACGACTTCAGCGAACGGCTGGCGCTGCGTCTGGAAGGCGAGCGCTACCGGCTGAAAGACGCCGTCGGCAACCGCGGCCATGTCGACATGTTCTCGGTGGGCCTGATCTACCGCTTCGGCGCCTCGCCGGCGCCGCGCGTGGCCGCCTACACGCCTGCGCCGATGCCCCAGCCGGCGCCGGTTGCCGCCGCGCCGGTGGCGCAGCCCGAGCTACCGGCGCCGGTGGTGGTGGTTGCGCCCGCGCCCGCGCCGGCCCCGGTGCGCGTCGTGCTCACGCGCGTGAGCCTTTCGGCCGACGCCTTGTTCGACTTCGACCAGGCTAGCGTCAAGCCCGCCGGCAAGCCGGCCCTCGACAAGCTCGCGGCCGATCTGCGCGGGGTCAGCTACACCACCGTTCAAGTGACAGGACACACCGACCGTCTCGGCTCGACGGATTACAACGCCGCACTGTCTTCGCGGCGCGCGGCGGCCGTGCGCGACTATCTGGTGCAGTCCGGCGGACTGTCGCCGCAAAGGGTGGCGGTGCGCGGTGAGGGCGAGTCACGCCCGGTCACGCTAGCGGCCGACTGTCGCGCAACGGCGCAGACGCCCGCCTTGATCGCTTGCCTGGCGCCCGACCGACGCGTCGAGGTGGAAGTGCAGGGCACCCGCTGACCGGGGAGCGGTCGAGATCAGCGCGCCATCGGCAAGGACAAGGTGAATCGGCTGCCGTGGCCCACCCCCTGGCTGTCGGCGCGCACGGTGCCGCCATGCATCTGCGCCAGGTGGCGCACGATGTTCAGGCCGATGCCCAGCCCGCCGCGGCTGTTGTCGGGCGACGCGAGTTGCGTGAACATCTCGAAGACGGCTTCCCGCATGTCCGGCGCAATGCCGATGCCGTCGTCCTCGACCACGAACTGAACCTCCTCGCCCACGCGTGAGACGCGCAGGCTGATGTGCCCGCCCGGATCGGTATAGCGGGCGGCATTGTTCAACAGATTCGACAGGGCCTGGGTGATGCGCCCGGCATCGGCGTGGATGCGCAGGTCGTCTGGCGGCATGTCGAGCGTGAAGTGATGGCCGCGCGATTCAAGCAGGGGCTGGCTGGCCTCCACCGCGTCCTCAACCAGCCGGCGCACGCCAGTGGTCGCCAGGCGCAGGACAATGGTGCCGCGACTGATGCGGCTCAGGTCGAGCAGGTCGTCGACCAGCCGGGTCAGGTGCGAGAGCTGCCGCTCCATCATCTCGCGGGTGCGGGCCTGCGCCAGGCGGTCTTGCGGGGCCAGCTTGAGTACTTCCAGCCCGTTACGCAGTGGCGCAAGCGGATTGCGCAGTTCGTGCGACAGGGTCGCCAGGAACACGTCCTTGCGGCGGTCGGCCTCCTGCAGCGCCTCGGTCAGGCGCTGCAGGTCGTCGGCCTGCTGGCGCAAACGGGCCTCGCTGGCCTGCAGGTCGAGCAGGCTGCGTTGCTGCGCCTGCCGCGCATGCTCGAAGTGCCGCGCGGCGCGGATCGTGAGCCAGGCGGCCGTGAGCGAGACGACGAAATAGAAGAACAGGCGCAAGCCGATCTGCGCAAGCTGATCCACGCTTCGAATGTCGAGGAAGAGCACCGAGCCGAGAACGCCGCCCGCCACCATGACGATCAGGGCCATGGCCCATCCACCCCACCACGCGGCGACGGCCACAGCCAGCGCATAGCCCAGGAACGGCAGTTCCTTGTCCAGGGGCGCAAGGATGGCACGCAAGGCGGTGGCGCCCACAATGACGATGACCGCGCCGCACAGCGTCCTGATAAAGGAGACGCCGGTCGAGCGCTGCATGGTCACTCGATATCGATCGTGTGCAGGCCGAAGTGCCCGCGCCGCCGGTCGTCGAAGTAGCGCTTGAGGGTTTCGCGCACGGTGCGAAAGGCGATCTCGTCCCAGGGGATCTGGGCCTCGGTGAACAGCTGCGCCTCCAGCGTCTCGGGGCCGGGGGCGAACTGGTCGCTGGTCAGGCGCGCGAGGTAGAACATGTGCACCTGCCCGACCCGCGGCACGCTCAGCATGGACAGCAGGCCCTGCATCTCGAAATGCGCCCCGGCTTCTTCGACGGTCTCGCGGGCGGCCCCCTGCGACGTGGTCTCGCCCAGTTCCATGAAACCGGCGGGCAGGGTCCACTTGCCCCAGCGCGGCTCGATGTTTCGCTTGCACAGCAAGACCTGCTCGCCCAGGTAGGGCACGGTGCCGACCACGTTGAGCGGGTTTTCGTAGTGGATGGTGTCACAGGCCGGACACACGGCGCGCTTGCGTGTGTCGCCATCGTCTGGGATGCGGTAGACCACGGCGACGCCGCAGTTCCTGCAATGTTTGATGGGGCTGTGCATTGGGCCAGTGTAGTCGGGCGCAAAAGCCCCTGAGTCGCTCGCCCCGGGCGGCCGGTCCCGCCCTCAGGCGGCGGTCACCTTCACGGTGAGCGGCGCCAGCCCGTCGACGCCACCCGAAAGCACATCCCCGGGCACCACCGCCGCGACGCCTTCGGGAGTGCCGGTGAAGATGAGGTCACCGGCTTGCAGTTCCCAGGCCGCCGAAAGGGCTTCGATGGTTTCGCCAATGTTCCAGATCAGGCTGCTCACGCGGCTGCGCTGGCGGTCGGCGCCATTGACCTGCAGCCAGATCGGCGCTTGCGCCACATCGCCGGCCTGTTGCGCGGGCGTGATCGGCCCCATTGGCGCCGAATGGTCGAAGGCCTTGCCGATGCACCAGGGGCGGCCCTGCTTTTTCATGTCGTTTTGCAGGTCGCGCCGGGTCATGTCCAGGCCCACGGCATAGCCGAAGATGTGCGCGGCCGCGTCGGCCGCCTTGATATTGCGCCCGCCCTTGCCGATCGCCACGACGAGCTCGATCTCATGGTGCAGGTTCGTGGTCTGGCTGGGGTAGGGAAGCTTGCCCGTCTGGCCCGCTTCCACCGCCACCAGCGCGTCGGCGGGCTTGAGGAAGAAGAAGGGCGGCTCACGGCCGGTGAAGCCCATTTCCTTGGCATGTTCTTCGTAGTTGCGGCCGACGCAATAGATGCGGTGCACCGGAAAGCGTTCGGTCCGGCCGACGACCGCGGCCGAGACCACGGCGGGTGGATGGAAAACATAGCTCATCGAAATTCCTGTGCGAGCGGCCTTGGCCCTGTGAATGCCGCAGATCATAGTGGCACCACGGCTGTGCTCAACCATAGCGTCTGGGGTATCGTCCTACAGTGTTTTCTGACCTGCGCGGTGCACGTCATCGTGTGCTGCCGCGTTCAATGACAGACAGAGCCGCATTCTCAAAGAGGACGTACCGACATGAACAATCTCCAATCCCCGATGCCCCGCGCCTTGCTGTGCGCCGCCCTTCTTGTGGCGATGGGCCTGGCCGGATGCGAATCGATGGACCCGCGCCAGATGACACCCGCCCAGCGCAACACGGCCATTGGCGCCGGCGTTGGCGCCTTGGCTGGCGCCGCGGTCGGCAACACGCGCGGCGCGGTCATCGGCGCCGGTGTGGGCGCCCTCGGTGGCTATGTGTGGTCCCGTCACATGGAGCAAAAGAAGCAGGACATGGAGCGCGCCACCGCCGGCACCGGCGTGGCCGTGACGCAGACCGCGGACAACCAGCTCAAGCTGGAAATCCCGAGCGACATTTCCTTCGATGTCGGCCGCGCCGACATCAGGCCCAACTTCCGGGCGGTGCTCGACCAGTTCGCCTCCGGCCTGTCGAGCCAGCCGACCACCGACGTCCGCATCATCGGCCACACCGACAACACCGGCTCGGACGAACTCAACGACCGCTTGTCGGTTCAGCGCGCACAGTCCGCACGCGACTACCTCACCGCCCGCGGCGTTCGTGCGCAGCAGATCGCCGTGTCCGGCCGGGGCGAGCGTGAACCCATCGCCAGCAACAGCAGCGAAGCCGGCCGGGCCCGCAATCGCCGGGTCGAGATCTACCTCGGTGAGCGTTCGAACGTGGCGACGAATCGCTAAGGAGGCGTTCACAAGGGGCAGGGCTTGCAGGCCCTGTCACGCTCGCGACGCCCAGGCGGTTTATCCTTGCCGCCATGAAGCTGTACAACTATTTCCGATCCTCGGCCTCGTTTCGCGTCCGTATCGCGCTGGAGCTCAAGGGCCTGCCGTACGAGTACCTGCCCGTCCACCTGCCCAAGGGCGAACATCGGCAACCGCAGCTGGCAACCGTGCTGCCCGCGCAGCTCGTGCCCACGCTGGTGACCGATGACGGCACGCGCATCGGCCAGTCGATGGCCATCATCGAATACCTCGACGAGGTCCATCCCCAGCCGCCGCTGCTGCCCGCCGACGCCTTGGGCCGAGCCCGGGTGCGGGCCCTGGCGCAGGCCATCGCCTGCGAGATCCATCCGCTGAACAATCTGCGGGTGCTCAAGTACCTCACGCGTGAGCTCAAGGTCGGCGAAGACGACAAGAACACCTGGTACCGGCATTGGGTCCGCCTGGGCCTGGAGGCCTTCGAGGCCGAGCTGGCGCTGCAACCCGCCGGCGCCTACAGCCATGGCGACACGCCCACGCTGGCCGACTGCCTGCTGGTGCCGCAGATCTTCAACGGCCAGCGCTTCAACGTCGACTTCACAGGCCTGCCGCGCACCATGGCCGCCTTCGAGGCCTGCATGAAGCTGCCGGCCTTCCAGAAGGCGCAACCCTCGGCCTGCCCCGACTACGAGGCCTAGGGGTGCATGCCTTGCAGCCGCGGTGGCCGGCGCCGCCCGGCGTGCGGGCCTGGTGCGGCACCCGCGATGGCGGCGTGTCCGCCGCGCCCTTCGACAGTCTGAACCTGGGCGACCATGTGGGGGACGACCCGGCTTCGGTCGCGGCCAACCGCGCCCGGTACGCGCAGGCGCTGCAGGCGCGGCCGGTCTATCTGCGCCAGGTCCACTCAACCGCGGTCGCCAGGCTTGATCGCGACACGCCCGACGGCACGCAGGCCGACGCCTGCATCAGCATGGACGCGGGTGTGGCCTGCACGATCATGGTGGCCGACTGCCTGCCGATCCTGCTGTCCGACGACCAAGGCCGTGTGGTCGGCGCCGCCCACGCGGGCTGGCGTGGGCTGGCGGGTGAGGGTGGCCGGGGCGTGGCCGAGAGCACCGTCGAAGCGATGGCGCAGGCCCTGGCGCGCAGCGCCGCCGCCGCTGGCCCGCGACTGCTCGCCTGGCTCGGTCCCTGCATCGGCCCCACCGCCTTCGAGGTGGGTCCGGACGTGCTGGCGGCGTTCACGGCCACCGATGCGGCAGCGGCCGGTTGCTTCAAACCCTTGCGCGACGGCAAATGGTTGGCCGACCTGCCGGGCCTGGCGCGCCGCCGGCTGCACGCCCTGGGTGTCGACAAGGTCCACGGCAACGACGGCAGCGCCCCATGGTGCACCGTCACCAACCGCTCACGGTTCTTTTCGTTCCGGCGCGACGGCGTCACCGGCCGCTTCGCGGCCAGCGTCTGGCGTGGCTGAGGTGGCTGTCGTCGCGTCGTGCGCGGCCCGCCATGCCGCATGCTCGGCGGCCTCGCGCGCCTTGATCGCGCGCTTGCGCGCCGGGGTGCCCAGCACATACATCACCAGGGCGATCGGCAAAACGCCGTAGAGTACGAAAGTAATCATGGCCCCCAAGATGCTTCCGTTGATGTGGGTGGCCTCGACCACGGACATCATCAGGGCGACATAGAGCCAGCCGATGGCGACGAGATACATGAATTTTTTAGGTGATTGAGCTTTGGCAAGCCGCGATATCAAGGCGATACTCACCATGAACCGCGACAAGACGTCAGGACACGATATGGATTCTCAAGCAGACTGGGGCCGGCTTGCCGGGAAGTTTCAGCAAGACCTCGGCGAGGGCTGGAAGAAGGCCGTCGAGTCATTCCAGGCCATGGCACGCAACGCCAATCCGTCGGCCAGCAGTGCGCCGCAATTGCAGTTCGACACAGAACAGCTGCAACAACTGCAACAGGCCTACCTGCGCGAAGCGGCGGACCTGTGGAACAAGGGCCTGGAGCCGTCGCCCGACCGGCGTTTCGCGGCGCCCGCCTGGAAAGACAACCCGGTCAGCGCCTTCTCGGCCGCCGTGTACCTGCTCAATGCGCGTACGCTGCTGGGCATGGTCGAGACCGCACAGACCGACGAGAAGACCAAGGGCCGCCTGCGCTTTGCCGTTGAGCAGTGGCTCGCGGCCTCGGCGCCCAGCAACTTCATGGCCCTCAATGCCGAGGCCCAGAAGAAGGCCATCGAAACCCAGGGTGAGAGCATCGCCAAGGGCATCGAGAACCTGTGGAAGGACATCCAGCAGGGCCACGTCTCGATGACCGACATGAGCCTGTTCGAGGTCGGCCGCAACGTCGCCACGACCGAGGGCGCGGTGGTGTTCGAGAACGATCTGTTCCAGCTGATCGAATACCGGCCGCTCACGGCCAAGGTCTACGAACGCCCCTTCCTGGTGGTGCCGCCCTGTATCAACAAGTTCTACATCCTCGATCTGCAGCCCGACAACTCGCTGGTGCGCTTTCTGGTCGAGCAGGGCCACCGTACCTTCGTGGTCAGCTGGCGCAACCCCGACGAGTCGATCCAGCAGAAAACCTGGGACGACTACATCGGCGACGGCGCCATTCGCGCCATCG
>JAZKDA010000090.1:18843-25787 GCA_040387815.1 Pseudomonadota bacterium
CCATCGAGACGGTGCGCGAGATCGCGGGCGCCGAGCAGATCAACGCCCTGGGCTTTTGCGTCGGCGGCACGATCCTGGGTACGGCGCTGGCCGTGCTGGCCGCGCGTGGCGAGAAGCCGGTCGCTTCGCTCACACTGCTGACCACGCTGCTCGACTTCACCGACACCGGCGTGCTCGACCTCTTCATCGACGAGAACTTCGTCAAGTACCGCGAGATGCAACTCGGCCGAGGCGGCCTGCTCAAGGGCCAGGAGCTCGCCTCCACCTTCAGCTTCCTGCGCCCGAACGACCTGGTGTGGAATTACGTGGTGGGCAACTACCTCAAGGGCGAGACGCCGCCCCCCTTCGACCTGCTCTACTGGAACAGCGACTCGACCAACCTGCCAGGCCCGATGTTCACCTGGTATCTGCGCAACACCTACTTCGAGAACAGCCTGTGCAAGCCCGGCAAGCTCACGGTGTGCGGCGAGAAGATCGACCTGGGCAAGATCGACATTCCGGCCTACGTCTATGGCTCGCGCGAGGACCACATCGTGCCCATCGGCGGCGCCTATGCCTCGGTCGCGCACCTGGGCGGCAAGAAGCGCTTTGTCATGGGCGCATCCGGCCACATCGCCGGCGTGATCAACCCGCCGGCCAAGAAAAAGCGATCGTTTTGGACCTCCGATCGCTTGCCCAAGACCGTCGACGCGTGGATCGCCGGCGCCACTGAGCATCCTGGCAGCTGGTGGACCGACTGGTCCGCCTGGCTCAAGCCGCTGGCCGGCAAGCAGATTCCCGCACCCAAGGCATTCGGCCGCGGCCAGCACAAGGTGATCGAGCCGGCCCCCGGCCGCTATGTCAAGGCCAAGGCCTAGGCCTCCCCCGTTTCCCCAAACCTCCTGAAGAGACATCATGGAAGATATCGTCATCGTTTCCGCCGCCCGCACCGCTGTCGGCAAATTCGGCGGCTCGCTCGCCAAGATTCCCGCGACCGAACTCGGCGCGATCGCCATCAAGGAAGCCGTGGCTCGCGCCAAGCTCGACCCGGCCCTGGTGGGTGAGGTCATCATGGGCCAGGTGCTGGCAGCCGGCGCCGGCCAGAACCCGGCGCGCCAGGCCTTGCTCAAGGCCGGCCTGCCCAAGGAAGTGCCCGGCCTGACCATCAACGCGGTGTGCGGCTCGGGCCTCAAATCCGTCATGCTGGCAGCCCAGGCCATCGCCTGGGGCGACGCCGAGATCGTCGTGGCCGGTGGCCAGGAGAACATGAGCGCATCGCCCCACGTGCTCATGGGCTCGCGCGACGGCCAGCGCATGGGCGACTGGAAGATGATCGACACCATGATCGTCGACGGCCTCTGGGACGTCTACAACCAGTACCACATGGGCATCACCGCCGAGAACGTCGCCAAGGCCTACGGCATTGACCGCGCGGCGCAGGACGCCCTGGCCCTGGCCAGCCAGCAAAAGGCCACCGCCGCCCAGGATGCCGGCCGCTTCAAGGACGAAATCGTTCCGGTGCTCATCCCGCAACGCAAGGGCGACGCGCTGGTGTTCGACACCGACGAATACGTCAACCGCAAGACCAACGCCGAAGCCCTGGCCGGCCTGCGCCCGGCCTTCGACAAGGCCGGCTCGGTCACTGCCGGCAATGCCTCGGGCCTCAACGACGGCGCTGCCGCCGTGGTGCTGATGAGCGCGCGCAAGGCCGCCGCCCTGGGCCTCAAGCCCTTGGCGCGCATCGCTGCCTTCGGCACCTCGGGCCTGGACCCCGCCACCATGGGCATGGGGCCGGTGCCGGCGTCGCGCAAGGCGTTGCAACGCGCCGGCTGGAGCGTGCAGGACGTCGACCTGTTCGAGCTGAACGAGGCCTTCGCGGCCCAGGCCTGCGCGGTCAACAAGGAACTGGGCATTGATCCTTCAAAGGTCAACGTCAACGGCGGTGCCATCGCCATCGGGCACCCCATTGGGGCGTCGGGCTGCCGCGTGCTGGTCACGCTGCTGCACGAGATGAAGCGGCGCGAGGCCCGTAAAGGGCTGGCAGCCTTGTGCATCGGCGGCGGCATGGGGGTTTCCCTTGCTGTCGAACGCGCCTGAACCCCGCACACTGTTTTCGGCCCTCGTGTTATTAAATTGAAGGAGACGACCATGAGCCAGAAAGTAGCGTATGTCACCGGTGGCATGGGAGGTATCGGCACCGCCATCTGCCAGCGGATGCACAAGGAGGGTTTCACGGTCATCGCCGGCTGTGGCCCTACGCGCGATTTCGACAAGTGGCTGGCCGAGCAGAAGGCGCTGGGTTACACCTTCTATGCATCTGTCGGCAACGTCGGTGACTGGCAGAGCACCTGCGACGCCTTCTCCAAGACCAAGGCCGCGCATGGGCCCATCGATGTGCTGGTGAACAACGCCGGCATCACCCGCGACCGCATGTTCGTGAAGATGTCCCGCGAAGACTGGGACGCGGTCATCGAGACCAACCTCAACTCCATGTTCAACGTCACCAAGCAGGTGGTGACCGACATGGTCGAGCGGGGCTGGGGCCGCATCATCAACATCTCCTCGGTCAACGGCGAGAAGGGCCAGGCCGGGCAGACCAACTACTCGGCGGCCAAGGCGGGCATGCACGGCTTCAGCATGGCACTGGCGCAGGAGTTGGCCAGCAAGGGTGTCACGGTCAACACCGTCAGCCCGGGCTATATCGGCACCGACATGGTCAAGGCCGTTCGCCAGGACGTGCTCGACAAGATCATCGGCACCATCCCGGTCAAGCGCCTGGGCCAGCCCGAGGAGATCGCCTCCATCATCGCGTGGCTGGCCTCCGAAGAAGGCGGCTATGCCACCGGCGCTGATTTCTCGGTCAACGGTGGCCTGCACATGGGTTGATGCCGGGCACACATTCGTGCAAGGGCCGAGCTGCCAGCGCAGCGCGGCCCTTTTCTCTTTTGCTCAAGGAAACGAAGTCGCTCAGCCGACGATGTCTTCGATCACCAGGTGCCGGTACTTCTGCGCGTAGACCACCGGCACGCCGCGCAGCCATTCGACCATGCTGTCGCTGTCCTTGGCGTGCGGTGCATGTACCAGCAGACCCCAGTGGCCATCCGCTGCCAGCGCAACAAGCTTGCGCACCGTGTCGGCTTCCGTGCCGACCGAAGGCATTGGCGAGTCGGCGCTTCCGACGGTGTGCGCGATGTCCCCCATCAGCACGTCCGGCGGCAGCAAGGACATGTCGTCGGGCGACACGCCGTGCTCATGCAGCGCCTTGCAGGCGTTTTTCGCATCCTCCTGGCTGGGCACCATCAACACCACGTGGCCGGTAGGGTAGAAGACGCCGCGCATGGTGAGCATGCTCTTTTCGAGGACGAAGGGTTTCATGGGGGACTCCTGAGCGTTCGGCCCCATTGGGCACGGCAGTGCTAGCCGCGCCTGTCAGTCGTGTCTTGTGTCGCTTGTAGGCGGTGCGCGCGTCGGGCTTGCTCAGGGCAACCAGGTGGTGGCCGAGATGTTGATGATCGAGCGGCATCCGTTCGGCATGGAATTCATCAGCGCCATGGACGCCGGATCGTTGTCGGCGATGCCGCATTTCCAGCTGCGGACGTTCAGGCCCGCGGCGAACACGCCACCGCCGGTGGCGGCCGGCTCGGCTGTTTCGTAGGGCTTGAGGTACACATGCAGGCCGTTGGCATCTGGGTCGATGCCCCGCACACGGATGCGCACCTCGCCGTCCACAGTGGTCTGCACCGTCTCCACATACTTGGAACCGGCCGTGCTGCGCTCGCAGCCCCAGTTTCCGGCGCCTGGCGAAACCGTTTCCTTCGACCAGCCTTCGGTCACCGCCATGCGGCAGGGACTCAAAGCAAGAAGCACCTCCGACAGCTTGGCCCGGCGGCTGTTGTCACGGTAGGCCGGCAGCGCAAGCGCGGCGAGCAGCGCTATCACGCCCATCACGATGATGAGCTCGATCATGTTGAAACCGCGTTGTGTCGATGAATTCATGGCAATGGGTTCTTCCGGCGGGGGAAGGTCTGTTGCCGGGAGCGTTACCAAGTGTAATGCGTCGCTGCCCCTTGCCTTTCAGACGCTGCGCTCGTGTGTTTGCGCCGTGGGCGGCAGCTGGCGCGCCACCATCTCCACCACGCTTTCGATCTTCGTCGGCCAGGCGTCGGCTTCGGCGCCCGCCATGAAGTTCAGCCGGCAACTGGCGCAGGACACCACCACGGTATCCGCCCCTGTCGCGTCGAGCTGCTCGCGCTTGATTTCCCAGGCCTTGTGGCGCAACTCCTCTGCGCGGTTGATAAAAAAGGCGCCGGCGCCACCGCCGCAGCACCAGTTCTGCTCGGCCGTGGGTATGGTTTCCCGCAAGTCCATGCCCAGCGCCTTCAGGGCTGCGCGCGGTTCCTCCATCACGCCGCCGTGGCGCGCGAGCTTGCAGGCATCGTGGTAGGTGATCTTGCGAGTGGCATCGCCTGGCAGCAGCCGAAGGCGCCCGGCGGCGACTTCGCGGCCGACGTATTCCGACGCGGCCATCACCTCAAAGGGCAGGGCCTGGCCGTTGGCAAGGTGGGCGTCCCAACGCAGCGCCGGATAGGCATGGCCGCACTCCGGAATGATCACCGTTTTGGCGCCAATGGCCAGCGCCTGCTCGATCAGCCGCCGGCTGGCCTCTTCCTGCAGGGACTGGCTGCCCGCCAGCAGTCCGAAGTTCGCCGCTTCGAAGCCTTCGGTGCGCAGGGTCCAGTCGGCCCCCAGGTGATTGAGGATGCGGGCCATCGCACCCAACGCGTCCTGATAGAGCAGCACGTCGATCACGGTGGACACCAGCATTACATCGGCGCGGGGCTTGTCGACCGGGATGGCGATGCCTTGCGCACGCAAGACCTCCACCGTGTGCATCAGCTCGGCGGGGCCGACGCCGAACACGGTGCCGCGGCCGGCCTGTTCCTGCGCGACCGCCATCAACTCCAGCGGCGCCAGGCCAGCCTCGAACAGCGCCTCGCGCATCACGTTCACGCCGCGCGCGATGTTGATGCCCATCGGGCAGATCATGCTGCAGCGGCCGCATTCGGTGCACGAGTCGTAGACCAGCGCCTGCCACTCGCGCAGATCGTCCGCCGTGATGTCGGGGGTGAACAATCGCTTGAGCGGCGCGAAGGCGGAGGTTTCACGTGCATGAACGCGGCGAAGCAGGTCGAGCTTGCGGGTCGGGGTGTACTTGGCGTCCTGGGTGCTCTGGTAGAAGTGGCAGGCCTCGGAGCAGTAGCCGCAGTTGACGCAGGCCTCCAGGTCGAGCGCGAGCCCGCGGTCGGTCTTGGCGCGCATCACCTCCTTGGCGCGAGCGACGCGCTGCGCGTCGCTCAGCTGCGGCGGTTGCGCCATTTCCGGCAGGTGGTGGATGGCGTCCAGGAAGCCGTGGAAGACGTTCATGTCGATCATGAGCGCACCCCGCGACGGCCCAGGAAGGTGGCCAGTTGCATCCGGGCGGGCACCACCAGAAACGCATGCATCAGCTTGCCGAACGGAAACCAGATCAACAGCAGCTCCAGCGAGAGCAGGTGGATCGCCAGGGGATCGCGGTAGACCACATGCCCGCGCGCCAGGATGCTCGACGAAGGCTCGCCGATGATCGCCATGCCGGTGATCAACGGCAGGAAGGTCAAGGTCCAGGTGATCAAATCGTCGCCCTTGGAGATGCGTTTGAGCACAGGATCGGTCAGGCGAAACATCAGGGCCAGCAGCAGCGACACGATGGTGGCGGCCGCCGCCACGTACATCACCATGTCCGGCAAGGCCGGCCACGACACGCCGGTGAGCCGGCGGACGAACGCAATGTGCGGCGCGTAGCCGAAGAACACCAGCGCCAGCCCGATGTGAAAGACATAGGGGTTGATCGTCACCAGGGTCGCGCTGGGATGAAACCCCTTCTTGGGCACGGTGCGTGTGAGCGCGGCGCGCAAGGCGTCGCCGGTGCCAAAAGCCTGGCGTGCCGACGACGGGGGCGGGTGGTGGGCGGGCATTCGCCACAACGAGAACAGGCGCCAAGCCACCCCCGCCACGAAGACCAGCAGGGCCACCGCCAGCAGCGGCCCCCGTACCCAATCGAGGAAGTCCATCGGAACACCTTTCAGGTCGTCATGCCGGGCGGCTGATCGGCCCGCGCGCCAGAGGCGTGGCGGGCTTGGGCCGTAGCGATCGGCGAACGCCTGCCAGCGCTGGATCCGCCGCAGTGGCCCCGAACGCGCCGGCCAGGGCCAATGTACCCATGGCGAAATGGAGGGTTTTCATTGATGGCTTTCGTGGCGATCCGGTTTACTTGAGCGTGACGCCATCGGCGTCCAGCACCCGCACGGTGATGGGCAGAGCCTGCCCGACGCTTTGCGTGACCGTGCAATAGGTTTCGAACGAGCCGAGCACCCGGTCCAGGCGCTCCAACTGCGCGGCCGGCACGCCCAGGTGCAGCGTGGCCTCGATCTGAAGCACGCGCAGGCGCCCTTCCGCATTGCGCCCCACTTCAGCCTGGACGGTGCAACGCATGGGCTCGGGGTTCTGCTTGAACTTTCTCAGCGCAAACAGCAGCGAGTCGCTCAGGCAGTTGCCCACCGACGCACACAGCAATTGCACCGGGGAGGGCCCGGCCGCCTCGCCCAGCGGCGGCGGTTCGTCCGCGAGCAGCGGCGGCACCGGCGCGCCCAAGTCGATGGAGAACTGGTAGTCGCGCTGCTGGGTCAGCGATACGTTGATCTGGGTGTTGTTCATGGGCGGATGGGGTGGGAAGGTCGGCGAAATGAGGTGAACGGCCAGCGTGACGACACTTTATCTACAAATAGATTGTGTGTCGGCATTTGACCCGGGGTTTGACGCAGGTCAATTGGGAACGACGGGCTGGTGACGCCGCTGGGCCGCGCGTGCCGGCCCAGCGGGTAAGTCCTTACCGAGAAATCTTGACACTTCCGACCCTCCGATTCCAA
>JAZKDA010000090.1:25797-40146 GCA_040387815.1 Pseudomonadota bacterium
TTTTCTTGAAAGGTGAGCTGTCCATGCGCGCACGCCACATCACCGTGGTGGAAGTGGCCCGGCAGGCCGGCGTATCGCTCGCGACCGTCTCGCGGGTGATCAACGGCACGGCCGTGGTATCGCCCGACAAGCGTGAGCAGGTCGAGCAGGCGATGCTGGCCCTGAAGTTCCAGCCCGACCCCATGGCGCAGGGGCTGCGCAGGGGCCAGACCAATGCGGTGGCCCTGCTGGTCGGCGACATTGCTCAGCGCCATTTCGCGCAGCTTACCCAGCACGTGCAGGCGGCCTTGGAGTCGCAGGGCAACGATCTGCTGCTGTTCAACCTCGGCCACCAGCAAAAGCGCCTCGAGGACTTCCTTGAGCGCGCCCTTCGAATGAAGCTGCGCGCCGGGGTCGTGGCCACCACCGATACCATCACCCGTCCGGTGTTCGAGGCGGCGCGCAAGCTGCTGTCCCACGGCATCAAGGTGATTTCGCTCGGGCAGGACCTCACCCGCCAAGGCATCGCCTCGATCGTGCATGAGGAGCATGAGGCGACGCGACGTTCGGTCACGCACCTGGTGTCGCTCGGTCACCGCAGCATTGCCTATGTGGGGCGCATCCGCGGCTCGGCCATCGGCAGCGCGCGATTGGCCGGCTACCGCGACGCGATGCGCAAAGCCAACCGCTTCGATCCCGCGCTCGTGTGGGACATGTCGTTTCGCTACGCCGCCGGCTATGACGCCGTCGCCAAGGCGTTGAGCGAAGGCCGTGAGTTTTCAGCGCTGCAGGCGGGCAGCGACGAGATCGCCTTGGGCGCGATCGCCGCGCTTCACGACCGCGGCCTGGCCGTGCCGAAGGACGTGGCGGTGGTCGGGTTCGGCGACATCGACCTCGGCGGCTTCGTGCGCCCGGCGCTGACCACCCTCAGCTCGAGCCCGCTGCAGGCCGCGGACCACCTCGCGCGGCTCGTGCGCGACGACTCGCCCACAGTGGCCGAAGACCCGCCCTGCATCCTGCTGCCGCGCGAACTGATCGTGCGTGCGTCTTCAGGCCAGTGAGCCCCACAGGAACACGCCGATGCCCGACTCGACTATCCGTCTCGATGTCCATGCCCACCTCGTGCCGCTGACACCGCACGATTTCCCCGGGGACGAAGCGGGCGCGCATTGGACGCCCCAGGGGCGCCTGGTGGTGGACGGCGTCGAGCTGTCGAGCGCACAGGTGTACGAGCCGCAGTCCCTGCTGGCGTGGATGGACCAGCACGCCGTGGATGTGGCCTGGGTGTCCGTTCCTCCCACGCTGTACCGGGCTGAGCTGGACGCGGCGTCGGCGCTGCGCTGGTGCCGCCTGCTGAACTCGGCGCTGGATGCCGTAGTGGCCCGGTACCCCAGGCGCCTGCAGGCACTGCACCATCTGCCCATCCAGCATCCGCAGGAGGCCACCCGCATCGTTGCGGACGCGGCGGGCGCCGGACACCGCCGCTTCGCCATGGCGGCCGGCGACCCGGTGGGCCTGCGCACGCTGTCGAGCCCCGAGTTCGAGCCGCTGTGGGCGGCGCTGCACACGGCCCGCGCATTCCTGTTCCTGCACCCGGGCCGCGCCTGCGACCCGCGCTTGCGCCAGCTGTCGCTCATGAATCTGCTCGGGGGGCCGGGCGAGACGGCGCTGGCCGGCGCTCACCTGGCCATGAGCGGCGTCGCCGAGCGCTATGGCGACATCACGTTTTGCCTGGCCCATGGCGGCGGCACGCTCGCCGCCGTGGCGGGGCGGCTGCAGCGCGGACAGGACACCGGCCGCGAGGGCGCCTGGGCGGGCGGCGAGAAGGTGCGCGTCGCGCTGCGCCGCTTTTGCGTCGATTGCATCACCCACGACGCCGCATCGCTGGAACTCGCCGCCGCCACGTTCGGCCCTGGGCGCATCGTGTTCGGATCGGACTGGCCGTTCGCGATGGGCTTGTCGCAGCCACGCGAGCAGCTCGATGGCGTCACGCCCTCGCTGCTCGCCAAAATCCTTCAGGACAATGGCGCGGCCTTGCTCCAGCGGCACGGCGGCAAGGGCGGGGCCGCATGAACGACCGCGCGACGCTGCGCCCGCCAGAGGCGGTCATGAGCCCGCAACGCATGGCGGCCATCGTGTCCACACCGCTGAGTTTTCCGCGTACGGCCATGCGTGAGCTGGTCAATGGTCGCTGGCAGGTTCGCAAGCTGCGCTTCGACCTGGACGAAGAGGGCCGCGGTGAGGTGCTCTACCAGTTGGAAGGCGGCGGCTGGTTGTTTCATTTTTTCCTGGTCTCGCTCAAGCTGGACGAGGCCCAGAAGACAGACCGCAACTACGCCGCGAGCTGGGACGCCATGGGCGTTCTGTGCCAGGGCGAGTGGACAGCCGAGCGCGAGGCGCACCTGCGGCGTGAGGTGCCCAGGCAACGCGCGGGCTTTGCCGATTACGACACCTTGATGTATGCCCGCGGCAATCGCAGCGCGCGCATCTTCGACCATGTCGTGGACAGCCTGGCCCGCGGCGAACAACCCGACCTGCGCGTGATCGCGCCGGTGGGCTACATCCTGCGTACCACGGCGTTCATCGGCAACGGCCAGCTGGGCACGCGCGCCTTCGCCGGTTTCGAGCCCGACCATCCGCTGCGCCGGCCTTATCACGCGCAGTTCTGCTCCGGCTTCATGCTGCGCGAGTACGTGTTCGACCTGGTCGACCACATCGCCCGGGCACGCAGTCCGCGCGCGGTGCGCCTGGCGCCGGCCTGGCGGCGTTATCTTGGGCTGGGCAACTCGGCGGCGACCGGCTTGTCCGCCTTCGCCGCCAATCACCCGCACCTGATGCATCAGTGGACGCTGGCCAACGAGGCCGCCATCGCGCAGGCGCGCGACGTGCCAGCCGCACCGGGCGACGCCGTCGTCAGCCGCTTCGCAGCGCTGCTGGACAAGGCCATCTTGCACTTCACCGAAGGCGCCCGCCCGGAGGACGGCGTGTTCCTGCCGCCCGAGGCGCTGGCCGCCGAGCTCTCGCAAGCACAGGCGGTGCTGACGCACTACCGGCAAACGGGCACCATCGCCGGGCGGCCGGTGGATCGGCCATGGGCGGCGCTGTGCGAGTGGGCCGGTGCGCGTCTGCGCGTCGACGCGGTCGAGGTCTTGCAGGCCATCGCACTCGAAGTGCATCCGCACATCGTCCAGAGTTATTCCAAGGCCTTCCAAGCGTCTGAGCGCTTCGCCGTCCAGCCGGCCATGCCCGCGTCGCAACTGGCGGCCTTGGTGGACCGGCAGTATCGATGGGCGCTGGAAGGCAGCGACGCCCCGGGCGCCGGTCACTACTTCTGGTATCGCTGCGCCTCGGCGCCGCGCGATGTGCGCCGCGGGCCACGCGGCCCGGCGCCCGAGCTCGAACACGAAACCACTTTCGATACGCAGCGGCAGGTGCGGCGCCTTCGCGATCACCTGGCGACCGTGGCTCCCGACGCGTCGGCCGCGGACATCGTCTGCGCCCGGCCCGACCTGCGCCACATCGTCAAGCGCGTGCAGTCGCTGGCCGGACTCGATTACGCCGAGCTGCACGAGGACTTTCTGGGTGAGCGCTACTCGCCCTTCGCCTCGATCCGCTTTCCGCTGACCTTCTTCGGTATGGAAAAGCTCGAGGCGGCGCCACCCAAGTCGGTGCGCGGCGTCTTCCTGCAGGGCGCCCCCATCGCCGAGGACGTCGCCGCTGGGCGGGACGGCGCCTGGCCTTTTCCGCTCATGCCCACGGGGCAAGGCCCAGATGTCGAACTCGCGCCCCTGCCGGTGGCGGGCCTGGGTGCGCTCGCACATGATGGCGCAGCGTTGGAGCCGCTGGCGCCGGGTTCGCTGCGCCTGGCGCCGGCCGAACTCGCGCGCATGGTGCAGGTCGCGGTGCAGGGGCATGGCGCAAGCCTGGGTGTGGCGCAGGACGCCGGCATCCTCGCGCTGATGGCGCACTGTGCCGGCGAGCCGGCCATCGCATCGGTGCTGGCCCAGTGCGGCAGCCGCATCGAGCGTTCACTGGGGCAGCGGGATCTGCGCGATGCGGCGTCGAGCCTCCCTGACCGGGACGTGTTGCGGGTCCACGGAGGATCGACACTGCTCGCCGCCGCCGCCGCGGCGGATCTGGCGCTGGCCCGCGCGGCGCGCAGGGCGGACGGCGTGGCGGCCTGCCTGGCGGTGCGGGCCTGCGATGGCTGGCTGGCCGAAGGCCTGGCCCTGCGCTGCGCCGAGCAGGGCAGCCTTGGCCTGCTGTGCTGGCAATCGCACGATCCCACAGGCGCGGCGCGCAGCGGGTTCGCGCTCGCGTGGCCGGATGCGCGCGGCATTGCCTGGATCAAGGGCGAGCTGCCGGCCATCGCCGCCGTTCACCTGGCGCTCCTGGCGGACGCCGCGCACCCGGGCAGCCAGGCTCGTCTGGCGAACCTCGACGCGGGGCAGGGCCCTTGGCCCGACGCGGTCGCGGGGCTGCTTGCCCCGGTGGACCCTCCAGCGGGCCCGCGCGGCGCCGCCGCCCATGAGGGAGCCGACGCCATGGGCTTCGCACTGCTGGTCGCCCCGGTGCCCGCGGCAGTCAGCGCCGACGCATTGCTGGCGGCCTTGCAGCGCCTGGACATTCGGGCCCGTTATTGGAGCGGCCAAGAACGGGAAGCGCGCGAACGCGATTGGCAGCAGCGCGGGGTCGAGCTCAGCGCCCATGATTTCCAGGCGCTGGCCCAGGCGGGTCAGTCGCTGCTCGTTCCCCAGGAAGACGAGCGCCGGTTTCTCGCGCCGGGGTTCGATCCGCTCAAAGGCTTTTAAGAAAGGACGAATGAACAATGACCGAACTGGTGATCCGCCCCGAAGGCGTGGAGTACGAAGGCAAGGGCTACACCATCGTCGACGGCCTGTCGATGCCCACGCCCGAGCGTCGATGGTTCGAGCAATACCGCGGCGCGCCGCTGGCGGCTGTCAACACCACGATCTCGGTCTGGGAAAACGCCGCTGAAACCCTGGCCCTGCTGGGCAAGTGGCGCCAGGTGCTGGCCGCCAACAGCGACATCGTCGCCCAGGCGACCAGCGTCGAAGAGATCGAGGCGATCCGGCAATCGGGCCGCACCGCGCTCGTCTTCGGGTTCCAGAACACCGCGCCGGTGGAGCACAACCTCGACCTGTTCGCCATGTTCCGCAGCATGGGCGTGTGCATCATGCAGCTGACCTACAACCTGCAAAACTACATCGGTTGCGGCTACTGGGAGGAGAAGGACACCGGGATCTCCTCGCGCTTTGGCCGCAAGGCGCTGCAGGAGATGAACCGCGTGGGCATCCTGATCGACCTGTCGCACTGCGGCGAGCGCACCACGCTCGAGGCCATCGAAACCTCGGCGCAACCGGTGGCCATCACCCATGCGAATCCGCGCGATTTCGTCGGCAAGGGTGTTTATGGTTCCGGCCGGCAGAAGACAACCGAAGCGATCAAGGCGCTGGCCGCGCGCCGCGGTGTGATCGGCCTGTCGCCGAACCGGAACATGACGCAGTACGGCGCGGCCACGACGCTGGAGCAGTTCGGCGACATGGTGGCGTGGACGGCCGACCTGATCGGCGTCGATGCGATCGGCCTGGGCAGCGACTACTGCCCCGGCCACACCGGCGCGGTGCGAACCTGGTGGCGCTATGCCCGCTGGTCGCGCGAAAGCGCACCGGCCGAACAGATGACGATGGCCCCGCATGAGGGCTGGTCCGACTGGGTCAAGACCCCGGCCGGTCTGCACAACATCATCCCGGAACTGGCGCGCCGCGGTTTCCATCCGAACGAAATCGCCCAGATGATGAGCGGCAACTGGATGCGTCTGTTCTCGCAAACGTTCACGCCCCGGCCCGACATCTCCGCTTGAATCCCCGTGTCCTTGTCCCCAACCTACAGGAAGCCATTGCCATGTTGAATGTTCAAAAACTTCTCACTGCCGCTGCTGCGCTCTTGCTGGTGACCGCCGCCTCGGCGCAGTCGGCCGACTATCCGAACAAGCCGATCACCCTGGTCGTGCCCTTCGCGCCCGGCGGCTTCGTCCATGCCGTCGCGCTGATGATGAGCGATGGCATGAGCAAGCAGTTGGGCCAGCCGGTGGTGGTGACCAACCAGCCGGGCGCCAACGGCATCGTCGCGGCCAACGCCGTGGCCAAGGCCGCCCCGGACGGCTACACCATCTTCCTGCCCACCGCGAGCATCCTGACCGTCAACCCACACCTGTACAAGAACGTGCAGTACGACCCGCATGTCGACTTCGTCACCATCGGACAGATCGTCAACACGTCCAACATGTTCGTCGTCAAGGCCGACAGCAACATCAAGAGCTTCAAGGACCTGGTCGACCAGGCGCGCACCCGGGCTGACGCCGTGTCGTATGGCTCGTCCGGTGCGGGCAGCGTGCAGCACCTGGCCGGCGAGGCCCTGCAGCAGCAGGCGGGCGTGAAGCTGCTCCATGTGCCGTACAAAGGCATCGCGCCCGCGCTCGCCGATGTCATGGGCTCGAACCTCACCGTGGTGTTCTCCGATGCGTCCGCCATCGGCCAGGTCAAGGGCGGCACCCTGCGCGCGCTGGCCGTCTCGCCCAAGCGGCTGGACGACCTGCCGGGGGTGCCCTCCTTGTCGGAAGCCGCCGCCGCCGCCGGGCTGCCAAACTACCAGGCCCCCACCCTGTGGTACGGGCTGGTGGCGCCCAAGGGCACGCCGGCCGACGTGGTCGCCAAGCTCAACGCGGCCATGACCGAGACCATCAAGCGCCCCGACGTGCGCCAGCGCATGTTCGCCGCCGGGGCGACGCCCTCCGAGAACACCAGCAGCCAGTTCTTCTCGTCAGTCATCAAGTCGGATTTCGATCGCTACGGCACCTTGATCAAGACCTTGAACATCAAGGTGGAGTGAGCGCTTTGACCATGCACGAACATCTGCGCGATTTCTACATTGGCGGCCAGTGGGTTGCGGCCCCCGGCCCGCGCACGCTCGCTGTCATCGACCCGGCCTCGGAAGAGGCGGTGGCCACCATCGCGGCGGCCGACCCGCCGGACGTCGACCGTGCCGTCGCGGCCGCGCGCCGCGCGTTCGAACCCTGGTCGCAATCCTCGGTGGCCCAGCGCATCGCACTGCTCGCGCGCATCGAACAAGGCTTCCAGGCGCGCCAGGAAGACTTGTGCCGCGCCATGTCCCAGGAGATGGGCGTGCCGATCACCGCGGCGGGGGCCATCCACTTCGGCAGCGGGCCGGCCCACCTGAAAGAGACGATACGCGTCCTGGAGCGCTTTGCCTTCGACGAACTGCGTGGCACGTCCCTGGTCACCCATGAGCCGATCGGCGTGTGCGCGCTGATCACGCCGTGGAACTTCCCCATCAACCAGGTGGTGTGCAAAGTGGCGCCAGCGCTGGCCGCCGGCTGCACCATGGTGCTCAAGCCCAGTGAGGTGTCGCCGCTCAGCGCCTTGATCATCGCGCAGATCCTGCATGACGCTGGCGTGCCGGAAGGCGTGTTCAACCTGGTCAACGGCGACGGCGCCGTCACTGGCCACGCCCTGGCGTCGCACCCGGACGTGGACATGGTGTCCTTCACCGGCTCCACGCGCGCGGGCATCGCCATTGCCAAGGCCGCGGCCGACACGGTCAAGCGGGTGGCGCAGGAGCTGGGCGGCAAGTCGCCCAACCTGCTGCTGCCCGACGCCGACTTTGCGCGGGCCGTCACGCTGGGCGCCAACCGGTGTTTCAACAACAGCGGGCAGTCTTGTGTGGCGCCAACCCGCATGCTGGTGCCGCGCGAGCGCATGGACGAGGTGGCCGATCTCGCCGCGCAGGCGGCCCGTGCCGCCCGTGTCGGACATCCCTCGGACCCGCAGGCCACGCTCGGCCCCGTCGCCACGCAGGCGCAGTTCGAGAAGGTGCAGCGCCTGATTGCCGAGGGCATCGGCGCGGGTGCGCGCCTGGTCGTAGGCGGACTGGGCCGCCCCGAGGGCATGGACCGCGGCTGGTTCGTGCGCCCGACGGTCTTCGCGAACGTCGACCCGGCCATGAGCATCGCGCGCGAGGAGATTTTCGGCCCCGTGTTGGCCTTGATCGGCTACCACGACGAGGAAGATGCGATCCGCATCGCCAATGACACCTGCTATGGCCTGGCCGCGTATGTTCAGTCCGGCGACCTCGAGCGCGCACGCGCGGTGGCCCGCCGACTGCGCGCGGGCAACGTTCAGATCAATTACCCGACAGTCGACCGCGGCGCGCCTTTCGGGGGGTACAAGCAGTCGGGCAATGGCCGCGAGTGGGGTGAGTTTGGCCTGCTGGAGTATCTGGAGATCAAGGGCATTCAGGGTTGGGCGCGGCAGCAGGCCTGAGGCCGGCCGCGCGGCCTGCACAGGGCACCCGGCCCTCCCGGAGGAGGGCCGGGTGTTTGACCCAGCGACTGCGCGTTAGCGCCCGTCCTTGTCGCTGTCTCCGGGGATGGCCCGCTCGGCCATGTTGCTCAGTCGATCCCAGGCATCCCGTGCAGCAGGCTTTGCCCGGTCCCAATCCAGCGAAGACTTGCCGCGGCTGCTGCCCCAGTTTCTACGCAGGTCCGGTTCGACCTCGTCGAACGAGCGGCCGGGGTTGCGCGAGTAGTAATCCACACCGGCGCGGTATGCCGGGCTGTATTCGTCATACGTGACGTCCTTTTGAGCGTACGGACGGCTCGAATAGTTTTCGCGCCAGTACTTGTCTTCCAGGGCCGGGTCGGCGGCCTTGCGTCCGACGACCGCGCCGGCCACGGCGCCGACAGCGGCGCCAACGGCGGCACCCACAGGCCCTGTCATGCCGCCAATGGCAGCACCAGCGGCGGCGCCGCCCGCGACGCCACCGGCAGCTGCGCCAGCAACGGCGCCAATCCCGGTGCCAGTGTTCTTCTTGCTTTCGTCGTCTTTCATGTCGATCTCCTTGCGGTTGATGAAGACGCAACCTTAAGGAGTGCGCGCGAACACCGCCCGAGGCGGCGCCCGAAAATCAGGAAAGCAACAGTCCCGCAGGAATGTCATCCGCAGTCGACTCATCGCGCAGCCGCTGCGCGTGCCCCATGGATGGAACTGACCGGATAATTGCCCCGGTGAACCAGAGACTTACAAGATGGCGCATGTCCGTCGCGCCAATGATGGATTGGACTGACCGCCACTGCCGTTACTTCCACCGCCTCCTCAGCGGCCATGCCTTGCTATACACGGAGATGGTCACCACGGGCGCCTTGCTGCACGGCGATGTGCCGCGCCACCTTGACTTCAACGCCCAGGAGCACCCTGTCGCGTTGCAGCTGGGCGGCAGCGAGCCCGATGACCTGGCACAGGCCGCACGCCTGGGCGAGCGCTGGGGCTATGACGAGATCAACCTCAATTGCGGCTGCCCCAGCGAGCGGGTGCAGCGTGGGGCCTTCGGCGCCTGCCTGATGAACGAGCCGCACCTGGTGGCCGATGGCGTCAAGGCCATGGTCGATGCGGTGTCGGTGCCGGTGACCGTCAAGCACCGCATCGGCATCGAACGCGTGGAAGACTACGGCTTCGTGCGCGACTTCGTCGGCACCGTGTCCGAGGCCGGCTGCCGCGTGTTCATTGCCCACGCCCGCAATGCCTG
This sequence comes from Pseudomonadota bacterium, assembly GCA_040387815.1. Lineage (GTDB taxonomy): Bacteria > Pseudomonadota > Gammaproteobacteria > Burkholderiales > Burkholderiaceae_C > Ramlibacter. The sequence goes on from JAZKDA010000090.1 coordinate 35,401, forward strand.
GCTCAAGGGCCTGTCGCCCAAGGAAAACCGCGAGGTGCCGCCGCTGCGCTACGAGGTGGTGCACCGGCTCAAGCAAGACTTTCCACACCTGGTGATCGTTATCAACGGCGGCATCACCCAGGCGGCGCAGGTGCATGAGCAACTGGCCGCGCTCGATGGCGTCATGGTCGGGCGCGAGGCCTATCACAACCCGTTCTGGCTGGCCTCGTGGGACCATGATTTCTTCGGTGCCGCCGAGAACGGCCTGACGCGAGAGGCGGTCGAGGCCCGCATGGTGGACTACATGGAACGCGAGGCCGCCGCGCATGCAACGCCATGGCACGCTGTCGCAAGGCATATGCTCGGCCTGTACCACGGCCTGCCCGGCGCGCGCCGCTGGCGGCAGGTGTGGAGCGACCATCGGCTCAAGGGGCTGCCGGCGCGCGAAGTGATGGCACTGGCGCACCAGCGGCAGCCGCAAACGGCCTGAGCCAGACGGCCATGCAGCGCGGCGCTTTAAGCCGCCGCCTCCAGCCCATTCGCAAAATGCTCACGCATGCAGCGCACAGTGGCTGCGGCGTCGCGCCGCTTCAGCGCGGTCATCACTGCCCGGTGCTCTTTCAGCGATTCCTCGATGCGCCCCGACTTGAGCAGCGAGTTGTGGCGATTGAGTTTCATCACCTTGCGCAGGTCGGCCACCATCTGGTTGCGCCAGCGGTTGCCGGCGATCTCCAGCAGGCGCATGTGAAAGCGCTCGTTGATGCGAAAGAACAGATCGCGGTTGGCCACGGCGGCTTCCAGCTCGGCGTGAATGCCTGCCAGCTCCTTCAACTCGGCGGCGCTGGCGCGCTCAGCCACCACGCCGGCCGCGTCGCTCTCCAGCAGTGAGAGCAGGTGGTAGACCTCGTCGAGGTCCTGTTCGGACACCTCGGTGACGTAGGCGCCGCGCCGCATCTTCATGGTCACCAGGCCTTCGGCGGCCAGCACCTTCAGCGCCTCGCGAAGGGGGGTGCGGCTGATGCCGTATTCCTGCGCCAGTTTGACCTCGTCGATCCAGCTGCCGGGCTCGAGCTCGCGCTGGAAAATACGTTGCCGAAGGAGTTCGGCAACCTCTTCATACAGGGCACGGGGAGCGAGCGACACAGCGGACATGCGGCGATTCTAGGCGATTTTATGATTCATAATTATGAATGATGATGTAAACTCCGGCATCTTTCCGAAGAGACTCCGATGAGCCAAGCACCCGAATTCCAGCCCGCCAACCTCCAAGCCTGGGCCAAGGCCGCCGCCAAGTCGGCGCCCGGCGGCCAGGTGGATGCCCTCAACTGGATCACGCCCGACGGCATTGCGGTCAAGCCGCTGTACACGGCCGCCGATCTGCAGGGCCTGCCCCATACCGACACGCTGCCCGGGTTCGAGCCCTACATCCGCGGCCCGCAGGCCACCATGTACGCGGTGCGGCCCTGGACCATCCGGCAGTACGCGGGCTTTTCCACGGCGCAGGAATCCAATGCCTTCTATCGCAAGGCGCTGGCCGCGGGCGGGCAGGGCGTGTCGGTCGCGTTCGATCTGGCCACCCACCGTGGCTACGACAGCGACCATCCCCGCGTCACCGGTGACGTGGGCAAGGCCGGTGTGGCCATCGACAGCGTCGAGGACATGAAGATCCTGTTCGACAGCATCCCGCTGGACAAGGTCTCGGTGTCCATGACCATGAACGGCGCGGTGCTGCCGGTGCTGGCCGGCTACATCGTGGCCGCGCAGGAGCAGGGTGTTTCGCAGGACAAATTGTCCGGGACCATCCAGAACGACATCCTCAAGGAGTTCATGGTCCGCAACACCTACATCTACCCGCCCGAGCCGTCGATGAAGATCATCGGCGACATCATCGAGTACACGGCCCAGAAGATGCCGAAGTTCAACTCGATCAGCATCTCGGGCTACCACATGCAGGAAGCCGGGGCCAACCAGGCGCTGGAGCTCGCCTTCACCCTGGCCGACGGCAAGGAGTATGTGAAGACCGCGCTGGCCAAGGGCCTGGATGTCGATGATTTCGCGGGCCGCCTGTCGTTCTTCTGGGCGGTGGGCATGAACTTCTACCTGGAGATCGCCAAGATGCGCGCGGCGCGCCTGCTGTGGTGCCGCGTCATGAAGGGCTTCAACGCCAAGAACCCCAAGAGCCTGATGCTGCGCACCCACTCGCAGACCTCGGGCTGGTCGCTCACCGAGCAGGACCCCTACAACAACGTGGTGCGCACCACCATCGAGGCCATGGCCGCGGTGTTCGGCGGCACGCAGTCGCTGCACACCAACAGCTTCGACGAAGCCATCGCGCTGCCCACCGAGACGTCCTCGCGCATCGCCCGCAACACCCAGCTGATCATCCAGGAAGAAACCCACATCACGAATGTGATCGACCCCTGGGCCGGCAGCTACATGATGGAAAAGCTCACCCAGGACATGGCCGAGGCCGCCTGGACCATCATGGAAGAGGTCGAGGCCATGGGCGGCATGACCCGCGCGGTCGACTCGGGCTGGGCCAAGCTCAAGATCGAGGCCGCCGCCGCCGAGAAGCAGGCCCGCATCGATTCGGGCCGCGACGTGATCGTGGGCGTCAACAAGTACAAGCTGGACAAGGAAGACGCCATCGAGATCCTCGAGGTGGACAACGTCCGCGTGCGCGACGAGCAGATCGAGCGCTTGAAGGCCATCAAGGCCACGCGCGACAATGCGCGCGTGCAGCAGACGCTGGCGGCGCTCACGCAGATCGCCCAGAGCGGGCAGGGCAACCTGCTGGCCGCCACGGTCGACGCCGTGCGCGCACGGGCCACCGTGGGCGAAGTGTCCGACGCGTTGGAAAAGGTTTTCGGGCGCCATCGCGCCGATACGCAAAAGGTGACCGGTGTGTACGCAGCCGCCTATGACTCGGCCGAAGGCTGGGACAAGCTCAAGACCGAGATCGCGCAGTTCGCCGAGCAAGCGGGCCGACGCCCGCGCGTGATGATCGCCAAGCTGGGCCAGGACGGCCACGACCGCGGCGCCAAGGTGGTGGCCACCGCGTTCGCCGATCTGGGCTTCGACGTCGACATGGGCCCGTTGTTCCAGACCCCCGAGGAATGCGCGCGCCAGGCCATCGAGAACGACGTGCATGCGGTGGGCGTCTCCACTCTGGCGGCCGGCCACAAGACCCTGGTGCCGGCCATCATCGCCGAGCTGCGCAAGCAGGGCGCCGACGACATCGTGGTGTTCGTCGGCGGCGTCATCCCCCGCCAGGACTACGACTTTTTGTACGAAGCCGGCGTCAAGGGCATCTACGGCCCCGGCACACCCATTCCCGCCAGCGCGAAGGACGTGCTGGAGCAGATCCGCAAGGCGCAGGGCTGATGCTGCCGGCCCATGCATTGGCCGATGATGTGGTGCGGGCGAATGCCACGCGCCAGCGGCGTGCCATTGCCAAGGCCATCACCCTGCTCGAATCCACCCGCGCCGACCACCGCGCGCAGGCCGACGAGCTGCTGACCGCCTTGCTGCCGCACACGGGCAAGTCCTTCCGCCTGGGCATCTCCGGTGTGCCCGGTGTGGGCAAGAGCACCTTCATCGAAGCCCTGGGCCTGCATTTGATCGGGTGGGGCCATCGCGTCGCCGTGCTCGCGGTCGACCCCTCCAGCAGCGTCTCGGGCGGCTCCATCCTGGGCGACAAGACGCGCATGGAGCTGCTGTCGGTGCACGAGCGCGCCTACATCCGGCCCAGCCCCTCCAGCGGCACGCTGGGCGGCGTGGCCGAGAAAACGCGCGAGGCCATGCTGGTGTGCGAGGCCGCCGGCTACGACATCGTCATCGTCGAGACGGTGGGCGTGGGTCAAAGCGAAACGGCCGTGGCCAACATGACCGACATGTTCGTGCTGATGCAACTGCCCAACGCCGGCGACGACCTGCAGGCGATCAAGAAGGGCGTGATGGAGCTGGCTGACCTGGTGGTGATCAACAAGGCCGACATCGACGCCGACGCCGCCACCCGCGCGCAAGCCCAGATCACCAGCGCCATGCGCCTGTTCACCCAGCACGGGCGCGAGCACGGCGACTGGCGGCCCGAGGTCATCCAGCTCAGCGCCCTCAAGTCCGCCGGGCTCGATCGCTTCTGGGCCTGCGTCAGCCGCTACCGCGCGCTGTCCACCGCCGACGGCTCGCTGGCCGCGCGGCGGCGCCACCAGTCGCTGGCCTGGATGTGGGAGCGCATCGAAGCCGGCCTGAAAAACGAGTTTCGCCAGCACGCCGCCGTGAAGGCCTTGCTGCCCCAGCTCACCACCGAAGTCGAGTCGGGTCGCCTGCCGGCCTCGACCGCGGCGCGCCAGCTGCTGCTGGCACGCTTGCCATCCTGAGAACCTCCAAACCCAAGAAAAGCCATGCAAGACATCCTCGACCAACTGGAGAAAAAGCGCGAAGCCGCGCGCCTGGGCGGAGGGCCCAAGCGCATCGAGGCCCAGCACAGCAAGGGCAAGCTCACGGCGCGCGAACGCATCGAGCTGCTGCTGGACGAAGGCACGTTCGAAGAGTGGGACATGTTCGTCGAGCACCGCTGCCACGACTTCGGCATGCAGGACAACAAGGTGCCCGGCGACGGTGTGGTCACCGGCTACGGCATGATCAACGGCCGCCTGGTGTTCGTCTTCAGCCAGGACTTCACCGTGTTCGGCGGCGCGCTGTCCGAGGCGCATGCCGAGAAGATCTGCAAGGTGATGGACCAGGCCATGAAGGTCGGCGCACCGG
>JAZKDA010000091.1:0-16036 GCA_040387815.1 Pseudomonadota bacterium
GTATTGACCCAGTTCTCGGGCACGAAGCGCACCGCGCCCGACTGCACCGCGTCGATCGCCTTCTGCGTGATCGACTTGCCGGTGGGGTCGCCTTCGCCGACCTTGGTCATGGCCACGAACCACTGGTCGGTGAGCATGGGCTCGATGACTTGGCCGGTGCGGGCGCAGCGCGGCACCATCAGGCGGTGTTTTTTCGTGTCGATCAGCAGGCCCAACTCGGTGAGGTCGGCCACGATCTGCTTGCGCGCGTCGAAGCGGTCTTGGCCCTGGTAGCGAACCGGGGCGTTCTCGTTGATCTTGGCGTCGAGCGTGAGCACGCCGATGATCGGCAGCCCGTGGCGCTGGCCCACCGCGTAGTCGTTGGCGTCGTGCGCCGGGGTGACCTTGACCACGCCGGTGCCGAACTCGCGGTCCACGTAGTCGTCGGCAATCACCGGGATGAGGCGGTCGCACAGCGGCAGGCGTACCTTGCGGCCGATCAGGTCGCGGTAGCGCTCGTCTTCGGGGTGGACCATCACGGCCACGTCGCCCAGCATGGTCTCGGGGCGGGTGGTGGCGACCGTCAGCGCGCCTTCGCCGTTTTCCAGGGGGTAGCTGATGTGCCAGAGGAAGCCCTCTTCCTCTTCGCTCTCCACCTCCAGGTCGGACACGGCGGTCTTGAGCTCCGGATCCCAGTTGACCAGCCGCTTGCCGCGGTAGATCAGGCCTTGCTCGTACAGCTTGACGAAGGTCTCGGTGACGACGCGCGAGAGCTTGTCGTCCATGGTGAAGTATTCGCGCGACCAGTCGACACTGTCGCCCATGCGGCGCATCTGCGTGGTGATGGTGTTGCCCGACTGCTCCTTCCACTCCCAGATCTTGGCCGTGAAATTCTTGCGGCCCAGGTCGTGGCGGCTGATGTTTTGCTGCTGCAGCTGGCGCTCGACCACGATCTGGGTGGCGATGCCCGCGTGGTCGGTGCCGGGGATCCAGACTGTGTTGAAGCCGCCCATCCGGTGGTAGCGGGTCAGGCTGTCCATGATGGTCTGGTTGAACGCATGCCCCATGTGCAGGGTGCCGGTCACGTTCGGCGGCGGCAGCTGGATGGCGAAGGCCGGCGCGCCCGGCTGGGCGGCGCCGCTGCCGCGGTGGCCCGCACGGCCGTAGCCGCTGTGCTCCCAGGCGGGACCCCATTGCGCCTCGATGGCGGCCGGTTCGAAGGATTTTGAAAGGCTGTTCAGGCCGGGTTGTTCAGTGCTCACCCCGGCGATTTTAGAAGGCTCGCCGGTGGCCCTTGCCGGCGGGGCCGCTCAGGGCAGCCGCGCCGCCGCCTCGATGCAGTCGCGCAGCGTCCGCGCATCGCCGATCTGGTTGGCCAGAAGCAGGATCAGCCGCGCGTTCAGCAGCTGCGATTGCTCGGGCGTGAGCCCCCGGTGAGCATCGAGCAGGCGCTCGTAGAAGCCGTCGGCGTCCTGCAGGTGAAGCTGGGTCTTCATGGCTGTTCTCCTTGCTTCAATCCGAGGGCGTCGCCCACGGCGTCGACCAGGGCCGCGTCGATGCTTTCGCCGGTGGCGGCCACATAGGCGTCGGGCCGCAGCAGGGCCCAGGCGTGGCCAAACACATGGCAGGCGCCCTGCAAGTGGCCCTTGGGGTCCACCACGTGTTCCAGTGCGTGCGGCCGGCCGTCGCCCACCACCTGCACCGCCCGCACCGGCGCGCTGCGAGTGAGCGCGCGCAAGCGCTCCCCGGCCGCCGGCGAGATGTCGCCGAACACCAGCAGCAGCAGTCCGCCGCCGGCCCACAGCAGCAGGTCATTGAGCGCGCCGGGGGAGTCGTCGGCCCATCGGAAGGTGGCGTTCTGCGCCGACTGGCCGCCGCCCAGGGCGCACACTGGGGATTCGGTATAGGTGCTGGCCACCGCCATGCGGCCGGTGTTGACCAGCTGGCGCGCGAAGGGGTGCTGGCGCGCCAGCCCGATGGCGGCGTCGCGAAAGGTGCGCTCCACACCGTCGGCCGGACGCAGGAAGCGGTTGGTGCGCTGGGTCACGCGCACCGTGTTGCGGGCCGCCTCGTGGCGCTCGGCGTGGTAGCTGTCCAGCAGGGCCGGCGGGGCCACGCCGTGCAGCACGGCGGCCAGCTTCCAGGCCAGGTTGTCGGCGTCGGCGATGGCGCTGTTGCCGCCGCGGGCGCCAAACGGGCTGACCACCTTGGCGGCGTCGCCCATGAAGAACACCGGGCCGTGGCGCATCTGGTTCACAACCTCGGTGCGGCTGGCATAGCTGCCGACCGACACCACCTCCACCTGGGCATCGGGGCCGAACTGGCGCGCCAGCCGCTCGCGCACCGCATCGTCGCTGACCGCGCCGGTGCCGGGGGCCATCTGGTAGTCGATCCGCCAGACGCCGTCGGCCAGCAGGTGTTGCCACACGGCCCGGTTGTCGTTGAAGGGCGCCTCGATCCAGGTGTGGCGCTCGGGCGGGCGCTGGCGGGCAAAGCGCACGTCGGCGATGCACCAGAGATCGTCTCCCTGGTTGCCGGTGACGCTGGCGCCGGCCCAGCGCCGCAAGGGTGAGTTGGCGCCGGTGGCATCGACCACCCAGTCGGCGCGGATCTGGTAGTCGCCAGCGGGCGTGGAAACCTTGAGCAGGGCGCCTTGCCCGTCTTGGCTGAAGCCGCTGACCCGATGGCCCCAGCGCAGCTCCACCTCGCCCAGATCATGGATGCGGTCGACCAGGAAGGACTCCACATAGAACTGCTGCAGGTTGATGAAGGCCGGCTGGCTCGACAGGTTGAAGCCGCTTTGATGGCGCATGTCGAAGGCATACACCTCATCCGTGCCGGCGAAGGTGCGCCCCACGCTCCACTGGGCCCCCTTGGCGGCGATGCGCTCATAGATGCCCAGGCGCTGGAAGATTTCCAGCGATTTTTGCGTGTAGACCACCCCGCGCGAGGCGATGTCCATGGCGCCCAGGCGGGTGTCGTCGTCGAGCAGCACCGCCGGCACCCCCAGCCGCGCCAGGCCGCAGGCCAGCGTCAGCCCTGCGATGCCGCCGCCGGCGATCACGATGGAGTGATGCACCGGCTGCCCACTGTGCAGCTCAGCCGGCGCGACAAAAGGGAATTCGGGCAGGACGTAGCGGTTGCCCTGGAGGAAGTCGGCGGTGCCGGTGTAGTCGCTGTCGTCAAGGCTGGGCATGGGTGTCTCCTCTGGCGGCCGGTGCTCCCCGACAGCGGGAGACCTGCCGGTGGTTTGGCTGAGGCCTGAGTCAGGCGTTCACCTTACAGCTTGTGGGGTTGCGGCGCTACTGCTGTTTGTCTGCGGGTCTTCAGGCCCGCCATCAGACGGACCGAAACGCCGCCACGCCAGCGCGCGCGATCCGAGTGTCTTCCTCGGCTTTTGCGCCACTGATGCCGACGGCCCCGATGCATTCGCCCTCCAGCATCACTGGCACGCCGCCTTCGATCATCCCGTGCAGGGTTGGACTGCTCAGGAGGCCTGCGCGTCCGCCATTGACCATGTCCTCCAGGAGCTTGGTTTCCCTGCGGGCGAGGGCTGCCATCGTGGCTTTTTCAGGAGCGACACGCCCTGACATCGGCGAGGCGCCGTCCATGCGATGCGTCAGCAGAACGTGGCCGCCGTCGTCAACCACCGCAACGGTGACGCGGCAGCCCAGGCGTTCGGCTTCGGTATGCGCGGCGCCTGCAATGTCGAGGCTCTGAGCAAGCGAAAGAACCGGCTTGTATTTCATGTTCATGTGAATAGTCCTGTGAAGTGACCTGGCGGACAGTTTCGTTCATGAACGCATCCGGGTGGCAAGGACAATGACCCCGCCTGGTGCGGCGCGACCGACAGGCAGGCCAGGCCCAGGCCGCCGGCGATTGTTTTCAACGATCTCTTGTGCGTTGGTACTCGTCGAGCGCGCCGAATGCGGGTGCGGTCAGTTCCGCGTCGGCATGAGCGATGCCCTGCCGGTGCGCCAGGTCCCGCCAGCCGGCAACGGCGGTTGTGACCTCTTTCAGGATGACACTCGCCCGGTCCGCAGAGACACCGTAGAAGGCGCGCGTGCTCAAGACGGTTGCGAGGCTCGGCCGGTTGTCCGAATCGTCGATGTTCAGCACATGTTCTGCCTTGTCCAGGTTCGGGTTGACGTCGAAGGCCGGCGCCAGCCGCCAACCGGTTTTTTCGAGGATGAACCCGTGGTTGCGCAGATGGTCGTCGCGGTTTCCCACCGCGACGTTGAATGCGACCCGGCGAAACAGCTGCGCCAGGTCGGCGTCGGCATGCCGTGCATCGCCCTGAGCGCGAATGAACTGCGCCAGCTCCAGGTAGCTGCTTGCCTCGCTGTGCTCCTTGCGCAGCAGCGTCATGGCTGACGCATAGAAGCGCCGCGCGCCAGCGTGACGGTCGAACCTTTGCACACAGAAGGTGTGGTGATCGTTGCCCAACCGGACAAGCTTGGCTGGCGGCACATCGATCCCTGCCTGGCGGGCCATCGCATGGACAAGGTATTCCCATGCAGCCACGTCCCGGTCGTCATCGCGGGCGGGGAACTTGCCGATCCATAGCGAGCCGTCCGCCTCGGTGAAGTTGGCTTTCGGGAGTCCGACGCGCCTCCAGATCGTCGATCCCTCGTTCACCTCGCTCATCGGGCGGGTGCTGAACGGAATGGCCGGCAGCGATCCCTCGTTGGCCAAGCGCGAGAAGCTGTCCGGCCTGGGTGTGCAGGTCGCCTGGAGAGACGGCGCCGAGTTGGCCAAGTCGGTTCAGACCGAAAGCGCCGTCACCGGAGCGCTGGTACGCGAGCTGGGGTTGGCGGCTAAGGCGCCCTGAGCGGCGCCACTTCGCTTGCCGATAAGTCAAGGATATTGGGACTATCCCTTAAATAGCCGAAATCAATTCAGCCAATTGAGCTCGGCAATTGGACGGGGCCGCCTTGCATGTCTAATCTCCAGGTGTCACGGCGCGCCAGGTGAGCCGCCGTGGTGCTTTTTCTCAACCACCAGGAGATGACCATGGCAGCACTCAAAGGCTCGAAGACCGAAGAGAACCTGAAGGCCGCGTTTGCAGGCGAATCGCAGGCCAACCGCCGTTACCTCTATTTCGCGAACAAGGCGGACGTCGAGGGGCAGAACGACGTGGCCGCGCTGTTTCGCTCCACCGCCGAAGGCGAGACGGGCCATGCCCATGGTCACCTCGAGTGGCTTGAGCAGTGTGGCGACCCGGCCACCGGCCTGCCGATCGGCGGTACCCGCCTGAACCTGCAGGCCGCCGTGGCCGGCGAGACGCACGAGTACACCGACATGTACCCGGGCATGGCCAAGACCGCGCGCGACGAAGGCTTTGACGAAGTCGCCGACTGGTTCGAGACGCTGGCCAAGGCCGAGCGCTCGCATGCCAACCGCTACACGAAGGCGCTCAACGAGCTGGTGGACTGAAACTGACTCGCCGCGTTCCTGCGTGCTGGGCATGGCCTGCCGTGATGGCGGGCCGTGCCCAGTGCAGAGGAAGCCATCCCGCACATCCCGGAGAACACCCCCCATGGCCGCACGCGAAGGCAACCTGGAAGCGCCCACCCGGCACCCGATCGACTGGAAGAACCCGCGGTTCTACGACGAGGCCGAGACCTTCAAAGAGCTCGAGCGCATCTTCGACATCTGCCACGGCTGCCGCCGCTGCGTCAGCCTGTGCGGCTCGTTTCCCACCCTGTTCGACCTGGTCGACGAGAGCAAGACCGGTGAGGTGGATGGTGTGGCCAAGCAGGACTACTGGAAGGTGGTCGACCAGTGCTACCTGTGCGACCTGTGCTACATGACCAAGTGCCCCTACGTGCCGCCGCACGAGTGGAACCTGGATTTTCCGCACACCATGCTGCGGGCCAAGGCGATCAAGTTCAAGAAGGGCGAGGTCGGCATCGCCGAGAAATTCCTGGCCTCCACCGACGTTCACGGCCAGTTCGCCGGCATTCCGATCGTGGTGCAGGCGGTCAATGCGGTCAACAGCACCAAGCTCGCCCGCAGCGCCATGGAAAGCGTGATGGGCGTCGACAAGAACGCCTGGTTGCCCGATCTGGCCACCCAACGGTTTCGCTCCGGCGCGAAAAAGTCGGATTCCTTTGCGGTGAAGGACGGCGCCAAGACGCCTGGCAAGGTCGCGATCTATTCCACCTGCTTCATCAACTACAACGAGCCCGGCATTGGCCACGACCTGCTCAAGGTGCTGGCGCACAACGAAGTGCCGTATGTGCTGGTCGACAAGGAAAAATGCTGCGGCATGCCCAAGCTGGAGCTGGGCGACCTCGAATCGGTGGACAAGGCCAGGCAGGCCAACATCCCGGTGCTGGCCCGTTATGCGCGCGAGGGCTATGCCATCCTTTCGGCCGTGCCCAGCTGCGCCCTGATGTTCAAGCAGGAACTGCCCCTGATGTACCCGGGCGACGCCGACGTGCAGCTCGTCAAGGAAGCCATGTGGGACCCGTTCGAGTACCTCATGGCCCGCAAGCGCGACGGCCTGCTCAAGACCGAGTTCCCGCAGCCGCTGGGCAAGATCAGCTACCAGATCCCCTGTCACGGCCGGGTGCAGAACATCGGCAAGAAGACCGAGGAAATGCTCAAGATGGTGCCGGGCACCTTCGTGCAGACCAATGAGCGCTGCTCGGGCCATGCCGGCACCTTCGGCGTCAAGAAGCTCTATCACGAGCAGGCCATGAAGATCGGCAAGCCCCTGTTCAAGAAGATGGCCGACCATCCGCAAGGCGGCGCGCCCGACTACATCAGCTCCGACTGCCCGCTGGGCGGCCATCACATCAACCAGGGCTTCGAGCGCAACTCGCTGGGTACGCCGAAGCTGGAACACCCCCTGAGCCTGATGCGGATGGCGTACGGGCTTAAGTAACGCGTATTGAAGCGAACACCATGCAGTTGACTGGCCACATCACCCCCGACAGCCTGATGACCCTGGAGGCCTACAGCCGCTGGCGCAAGGCGCACAAGGCGGATGTCATTGCGCACCGCAAGCTGCGTTCGGTGCACCTGGGCGACCACATCACCTTGCAGTTCGAGAGCGAGACGACCATCCGCTACCAGATCCAGGAGATGCTGCGCATCGAGAAGATCTTCGAGGAAGAGGGCATCGCCCAGGAAATCGAGGCCTATGCGCCGCTGATGCCCGACGGCACCAACTGGAAGGCCACGATGATGATCGAGTACCCCGACGTGAACGAGCGCAAGCGCGAGCTGGCCCGTCTGATCGGGGTCGAAGACCGGCTGTATGTCGAGGTCGAGGGCCGCGAGCGCATCTATGCCATCGCCGACGAAGACCTGGACCGCGAGAACGAGGAAAAAACCTCGGCGGTGCACTTCGTGCGCTTTGAGTTTCCGCCGGCGGCGGCGGCGGCGGTGAAGGCGGGGGCCGGCGTCAAGCTCGGCTGCGATCACCGCAACTACCCCTCGCACGTGACGATTGGCGCGGAAACGCTGGCCTCGCTGGCGGGCGATCTGAAGTAGCCAACCGGGTTTAGCGGCTCGCCGGCCCGAAGCGGTCGATGCGGTCGCTGATCAGGCCGTCCAGGCCCAACGCCAGCAGGCGGGCGACGTCCGCTTCCTCATTGACCGTGTAGGCCAGGCAGCGCAGGCCCGCTGCGCGTGCTTGCGCCACCAGCTGCGCATTCCACAGCGGGTGGTGGCACACCAGGGCCACGCAGCCCAGGGCGCAGGCCTGGATGACGGCGCCGTCGGCCGAGCCGTTGCGCAGCAAGCCTCGTGGCAGCTGGGGCGCCGTCTCGCCGGCCGCTTCCAGCGAGGCGACCTGGAACGAGGTGAGCAGGGGCGGTGTCGGCGCCTGCTGCCACAGCCGCGCGGCTGCCGCGGCCACAGCGTCGCCGGTGCGGCGCTCCTGGCCTGGGCTGGGCTTGAGCTCGATGTTCAGCAGGTGGCCCGATTCGCGGCACCATGCGGCCACCTCCTCGAGCGTGGGCAGGCGCTCGCCGGCCCGGGCTGGGCCGTGCCAAGAGCCGGCGTCGAGCCTGGACAGCTCGGACCAGGGCAATGACGCGGCGGGGCCGTGTCCGTTGGTTGTGCGGTCCAGCGTGTCGTCGTGCAGCAGAAAGGGCACCGCGTCGCTCGACAGCTTCACGTCGCATTCGGCCATGCGCCAGCCTTTGGCGGCCCCCAGGCGCAAGGCAGCCAGGGTGTTCTCGGGCGCAAGCCGTCCTGCGCCGCGGTGGGCGATCCAAAGGGGGTAGGGCCAGGGGCTCATGGCCGCCGAGCATAGCCCGTGACCTTGCCACGCCAGGGCCGAGGGCCCTTTGGTAACATGCCCCCTCAGCCGCGTGACCGCATGCTTTCGGCTGAACTGCCTGCCTGCGATGAACGCCCCCACCACGATCAATCACCTTCTCGCCGCCGCCGACGCGCAAGCGCCTCGCCTGCGCGAAATTCCCTACAACTACACCTCGTTCTCCGACCGCGAGATCGTGATGCGCCTGTTGGGTGTGCGCGCCTGGGAGGTGCTGTCGAAGTTGCGCGAAGAGCGCCACACCGGCCGCTCGGCCCGCATGCTCTACGAGGTGCTGGGCGACATCTGGGTGGTGCAGCGCAACCCCTACCTGCAGGACGACCTGCTGGATAACCCCAAGCGCCGCGGCCAGCTGGTCGATGCCTTGCATCACCGCCTGGCCGAAGTCGAAAAGCGGCGCACACCGGCGCACGACGCCACCCGCGACGCTCTGGTCGGCGAGCTGCTGGCCGCCGCGCGCCAGGCCGTCGATGCCTTCGGCGCCAGCTTCGCGCAGGTGGCCGATCTGCGCCGGCGCAGCCAGCGCGTGCTGGGCCGCCTGACCGCCAAGGACAACATCAAGTTCGACGGGCTGTCGCGCGTCTCCCACGTCACCGACGCCACCGACTGGCGCGTCGAATACCCCTTTGTCGTCCTCACGCCCGACACCGAAGCCGAGATGGCCGCCCTGGTGCGCGGCTGCTTCGAGATGGGCCTGACCATCATTCCGCGCGGCGGCGGCACCGGCTACACCGGCGGCGCCATTCCCCTCACCTGGAAAAGCGCGGTGATCAACACCGAAAAGCTCGAGGCCATGACCGAGGTCGAGATGGTGGCCATCCCCGGCCACGCTCAGCCCGTGGCCACGGTCTGGACCGAAGCTGGTGTGGTCACCCAGCGCGTGGCCGACGCCGCCGAGCGCGCCGGCTACGTGTTCGCGGTCGACCCCACCTCGGCCGAGGCCTCGTGCATCGGCGGCAACATCGCCATGAACGCCGGCGGCAAGAAGGCCGTGCTCTGGGGCACGGCGCTCGATAACCTGGCCAGCTGGCGCATGGTGACGCCCGAGGCCCAGTGGCTCGAAGTGACCCGGCTGGACCACAACATGGGCAAGATCCATGACGTGGAGACAGCCACCTTCGAGTTGCAGTACTTCGAGGCCGACGGCAAGACGCCGCTGCGCACCGAGCGCCTGGCGATTCCGGGCCGCACCTTCCGCAAGGAAGGCCTGGGCAAGGACGTGACGGACAAGTTCCTCTCGGGCCTGCCCGGCATCCAGAAAGAGGGCTGCGACGGCCTGATCACCAGCGCCCGCTGGGTGGTGCACCGCATGCCGGCCCACACCCGCACGGTCTGCCTCGAGTTCTTCGGCAATGCCAGGGACGCGGTGCCCAGCATCGTCGAGATCAAGGACTTCATGTTCGCCGAGCAGCGCCGCAGTGGCGTCGTGCTGGCCGGCCTGGAGCACCTGGACGACCGCTACCTCAAGGCGGTGGGCTACACCACCAAGTCCAAGCGCGCCGTGCTGCCCAAGATGGTTCTGGTGGGCGACATCGCCGGCGACGACGCCGACGCGGTGGCCCGCGTCACCTCCGAGGTGGTGCGCATCGCCAACTCGCGCAGCGGTGAGGGCTTCATCGCCATCAGCCCCGAGGCGCGCAAGAAGTTCTGGCTGGATCGCAAACGCACCGCCGCCATCAGCCGGCATACCAACGCCTTCAAGATCAACGAAGACGTGGTGATCCCGCTGCCGCGCATGGCCGAATACACCGACGGCATCGAGCGCATCAACATCGAGCTGAGCCTGGCCAACAAGCTCAAGCTGGTCGACGAACTGCAGGCCTTCTTCGGCCGGGGCAACCTGCCACTGGGCCGGCATGACGACGCCACCGAGATCCCCTCGGCCGAACTGCTCGAGGACCGCGTCGGCCAGGCCTTGGCCCTGCTGGGCGAAGTGCGTTTGCTGTGGCAAGGCTGGCTGGACAAGGTCGACAGCCTGTTCCCGCAGTTGCAAGACCACACCCTGCGCGCCAGCTGGAAGACCCAGATCCGCGCGCCGCTGCAGCAGATCTTCGGCGGCCAGGCTTTCCAGGGCATCCTGGACGAGGCCACCGCCATCCACAAGCGCGTGCTCAAGGGCCGTGTGTGGGTGGCGCTGCACATGCACGCCGGCGACGGCAATGTGCACACCAACATCCCGGTCAACAGCGACGACTACGCCATGCTGCAGTCGGCGCATGAGGCGGTCAAACGCATCATGAAGCTGGCCCGCTCGCTCAACGGCGTGATCTCGGGCGAGCACGGCATCGGCATCACCAAGCTCGAATTCCTCACCGACGACGAGCTGCGGCCGTTTGCCGACTACAAGCAGCGGGTCGACCCCGAGGGCCGCTTCAACAAGGGCAAGCTGCTGCGCCACGCGCAGGCCGATTCGGCCACCTCGGTCTATGCCGACCTGACCAATGCCTACACGCCCAGCTTCGGGCTGATGGGGCATGAATCCATCATCATGCAGCAGTCGGACATCGGCGCCATCGCCGACAGCGTCAAGGACTGCCTGCGTTGCGGCAAGTGCAAGCCGGTGTGCGCCACCCATGTGCCGCGGGCCAACCTCTTGTACAGCCCGCGCAACAAGATCCTGGCCACCTCGCTGCTGGTGGAGGCCTTCCTGTACGAGGAGCAGACCCGCCGGGGCGTGTCGATCAAGCACTGGGAAGAGTTCGAGGACGTGGCCGACCATTGCACCGTGTGCCACAAGTGCGAGAGCCCCTGCCCGGTCAAGATCGACTTCGGCGACGTGTCCATGAACATGCGCAACCTGCTGCGCAAGATGGGGCAAAAGAGCTTTCGCCCCGGCAATGCCGCGGCGATGTTCATGCTCAATGCCACCAACCCCGAGACCATCAAGCTGGTTCGCACCGCCATGGTGGGGGTGGGCTTCAAGGCGCAGCGGCTGGCCAGCGACCTGCTGCGCGGCTTCGCGCGCAAGCAGACGGCCAAGCCGCCGTCCACCCATGGCACGGCCCCCATCAAAGAGCAGGTGATCCACTTCATCAACAAGAAGCTGCCGGGCGGCCTGCCCAAGAAGACGGCGCGGGCGCTGCTGGACATCGAGGACAAGGACTACGTCCCCATCATCCGCGACCCCAATGGGACGACGAGCGAGTCGGAGGCGGTGTTCTATTTCCCCGGCTGCGGCTCCGAGCGCCTGTTCTCGCAGGTGGGCCTGGCCACGCAGGCCATGCTCTGGCATGCCGGCGTGCAGACCGTGCTGCCGCCGGGCTACCTGTGCTGCGGCTACCCGCAACGCGGCTCGGGCCAGTACGACAAGGCCGAGAAGATGATCACCGACAACCGGGTGCTGTTCCACCGCGTGGCCAATACGCTGAACTACCTGGACATCAAAACCGTGGTGGTCTCCTGCGGCACCTGCTACGACCAGCTGCAGGGCTACGAATTCGACAAGATCTTCCCCGGCTGCCGCATCATCGACATCCATGAATACCTCATGGAAAAGGGCTACAAGCTCGGCGGCAAGGACAGCTACCTCTATCACGACCCCTGCCACTCGCCGCTCAAACTGCAGGAGCCGATGAAGACCGTGAAGGCTTTGGTGGGTGAGAACGTGCTCAAGTCCGAGCGCTGCTGCGGCGAGTCGGGCACGCTGGGCGTCACCCGGCCGGACATCTCCACCCAGATCCGCTTTCGCAAGGAAGAAGAGCTGCGCAAGGACGAGGCGGCGCTGCGTGCATCCACCGACGTGGGCGCGCAGGGCAACGTGAAGATCCTCACCAGCTGCCCCAGCTGCCTGCAGGGCCTGACGCGCTACGGCAATGACCTGCAAAACGGCCTGCTCGAGGCCGACTACATCGTGGTGGAGATGGCCAATCAGCTGCTGGGCGCCGACTGGATGCCCAAGTATGTGCAGGCGGCCAACCAGGGCGGCATCGAGCGGGTGCTGGTCTGATGGGCGGCGTGGCGGGCTGCGTGTTTTGCGAAGGCGAGGGCGGCCGGCTGGTGCTGCGCACGCCGCGCTTTCGCATCATCCACGCCGGTGAGGCCGGGTTTCCCGGGTTCTACCGGCTGGTGTGGAACACCCACGCCGCTGAATTCTCCGACCTGCCGCGCGCGGACCGCATCGCCTGCGCCGACGCGCTGGCCTGGGTGGAAGAGGCGATGCGGGCACACCTTCAGCCCGACAAGATCAACCTGGCGGCCCTGGGCAATATGGTGCCGCACCTGCACTGGCACCTGATCGCCCGCTACACCTGGGACACGCATTTCCCCGCGCCGGTGTGGGCGGCCGCCACGCGGGCGGCTGCGCCCGAGCGGCTGGCCGAGGTGTCGGCACGGCTGCCGGCGCTCGAAGACGAGCTTCGCAGCCGGTTCGCGAACGTGGCTTGATGATCGCGATATTCCTGGCTCCTGGTTCCCCGCCTTCGCGGGGATGACGACTGTTGCACACCCCGAGAATCCCCCATGGCAGGCTTGACCCCCGACACCCCCACCCCCGCATCGCTGACCTTGCACGGCCAGTCACGGGTGCTGGAAATCTCGTTTTCCGACGGCGCGCGGTTTCGCATTCCCTTCGAGCTGATGCGCGTGTATTCGCCCTCGGCCGAGGTCAAGGGCCACGGCCCGGGCCAGGAGGTGCTGCAGACCGGCAAGCGCGGCGTGAGCGTCGTCACCCTGGAGCCGGTGGGCAACTACGCCGTCAAGCCTACTTTCTCCGACGGTCACGACAGCGGCCTGTTTTCCTGGGACTACCTCTACTTCCTGGGTGCTCAGCAGGAGCGGCTGTGGAAAGACTACGAGGCCCGGCTGGCCGAGGCTGGCGTCTCGCGTGACGCGCCCATGCCAGTGGCGGCCGGCAAGTCCTGCGGCCATTGAGCCGCCCGGTCGTGTAGGCGGGCGCCGCGTCTGTGGCGTGTTGCTGACATGGCTGAAACAATTCCCCCTTCGACCGGCACGGCCGTTCACACGCGCCGCATGCCTTTGACCTAGCATCCACACCATGAGCAACACGGATTTCGGCTTCCAGCAAGTCGACGAACGAGAGAAGGCGCGCCGCGTTCGCGGCGTCTTCGACTCCGTGGCCTCGCGCTATGACGTCATGAACGACCTGATGTCGGCCGGCCTGCACCGGGCCTGGAAGGCCTACACGGTGATGGTGGCCAACCTGCGGCCGGGCCAGCGTGTGCTCGACATCGCCGGCGGCACGGGCGACCTGGCGCTGGCTTTCGCCAAGCGGGTCGGGCCCACCGGCCAGGTGGTCCACACCGACATCAACGAAACCATGCTGCGCACCGGCCGGGATCGCCTGATCGATGCCGGCGTCGTGCTGCCCACCGTGGTCTGCGACGCCGAGCGCCTGCCGTTCCCCGACGCCAGCTTCGACCGGGTCAGCGTCGCCTTCGGCCTGCGCAACATGACCCACAAGGGCGAGGCGCTCAAGGAGATGGCGCGGGTGCTGCGCCCCGGCGGCAAGCTGCTGGTGCTCGAGTTTTCACGGGTGGCCCAGCCGCTGCGCAAGGCCTACGACTGGTATTCGTTCAAGGTACTGCCTCAGCTGGGCAAGCTGGTGGCCAAGGACGCCGACAGTTACCGCTACCTGGCCGAGTCGATTCGCATGCATCCGGACCAGGACACGCTCAAGACCATGATGAAGGAAAGCGGTTTCGGCCATGTGGACTATCACAACATGACGGGCGGCGTGGTCGCATTGCATGTTGGAATCCGGTGCTGATGCCCCCATCTACGACATTCAACGGAGACCAAACACAATGAAACTTTGGACGATAGTTCTCGCAGGGGTCCTGGCCATGGGCGCACTCGATGCCGAGGCCGCGCGGCGGCTGGGCGGCGGGGGAAGCTTCGGCAAGCAGTCGGGCAACGTCACCCAGCGCCAGGCAACGCCCCCGGCTCAGCAGCCCGCGCAGGCGGCACCGGCCCAGCAGCAGTCGGCCACGGCGGCCAAGCCGGCCACACCCGCGGCCGCCGCCGCGCCGCGCCGCCCGTGGGGCGCCATGCTGGGCGGTCTGGCCGCCGGCCTGGGGCTGGCCTGGCTGGCCAATTCGTTGGGCTTGGGCGCCGAGTTCGCCCAGTTCATGATGTTCGCGCTGCTGGCGCTGGTCATCATGGTCGTCGTTGGCGCGGTGATGCGCGCTCGCCGCAATGCGGCGGGTGCCGCCGCCCAGATGGGCCGCCCGCTGGCCTTCGAAGGCGCGGGCGCATCGGTGCCCGAGCAGGCCACCGCGCCGCGCCAGTACAGCCCCGACAAGGTCGGCAACGACGCGTCCGCCCGGCCGTGGGAGCACAGCGGTGGCTCGGGCCTGCAGATCGGCTCGGCCGTGGGCGGTTCGGCGCTGGGCGGTTCGCCGGGCTGGGGCATTCCAGCCGGGTTCGACGTGGCCGGCTTCGTCGGTGCGGCCAAGCGCAACTTCGTCACCCTGCAAGACGCCTGGGACCGCGCCGACATCGACATGCTTCGGTCCATGATGACCGACGAGATGGTCAGCGAAATCCGCACCCAGCTGGCCGAGCGCGAGAAACAGCGCGGCGGCACCCAGCCGAACAAGACCGACGTGGTCATGCTCGAAGCCCAGTTGCTGGGCGTCGAAGAGCTGCCCGATGGCTACCTGGCCAGCGTGGAGTTCTCCGGCATGATCCGCGAGGAGCCGTCGGCAGGCCCCAGCCCTTTCCGTGAGGTCTGGAACATGAGCAAGCCCAAGGCGGGCACATCGGGCTGGCTGGTTGCCGGAGTCCAGGCGCTGCAGTGAGCCAGAGCGCCTGGCCGGGCGCTCTTGAGTGACGTGGCGTGGCCCTGTCATTCCATAATGACGGGCTATGGCGTCAACGTCCCCCTTTTCCTTCCTGGACACCCTGATCGACCGCGTCGGTCAGGCCCTCCAGCCGCCTCCGTGGTTCGTGCTGGAGGTGCAGCGCCGCCTGGTGCTCATGGTCAACCATGTCTTGCTGCAGGAGCCAGAGGCGCAGACCCGTCTGCGCAAGCACGCGGGCAGTGTTGTCCAGGCGTCTTGGCGCCAGTTTGAGCTGCGGCTTCTGGTCACCCCGGCGGGCCTGTTCGATCTGGCCGAGCCGGCCGTCACCCCTGACCTCACCCTCGCCCTCACGCAGGATTCGCCCGTCGAGCTGACCCGCACCGCCCTGCGCGGCGACAAGCCGCCGGTGCTCATCTCGGGCGGCGTGCAGTTGGCCGCCGAGATCAACTGGGTGGTCGAGCATGTGCGTTGGGATGTCGAGGAAGACCTCTCGCGCCTGCTGGGCGATGGCCCGGCCCATGCCTTGGCTGAGGGGGCGCGCGGCGCGGCCGCCGCCTTGCGCCGCTTCGTCGGCGAGCGCCGCGGGGGCGGGCAGGGCGGTCAGGACGGGCCTGACGCGGGCGGCGCCCGATGAGGCGCTACCTGCGGGCCGCATTCATCCTGCTGATCGTCCTGCGCTACGGGCTGGACGATCTGTTCCTGCGCAGTTTCCGCCGGCCCCTGCTGGCGCGTCTGGCCGGTGTGCTGAGCTTCGGCCGCGACCTGCGGGCCCCGCGCGGCCAGCGCCTGCGCCTGGCGCTCGAGCGCCTGGGCCCGATCTTCGTGAAGCTGGGGCAGGTGCTGTCCACCCGGCGCGACCTGTTGCCGCCCGACGTGGCCGACGAACTCGCCCGCCTGCAAGACCAGGTGCCGCCCTTTCCCCCGGCCGTGGCGATGGCCACCATCGAGCGCGCCTTCGGGCGGCCGGTCGACGAGATCTTCGCCAGTTTCGACCGCGAGCCGG
>JAZKDA010000092.1:0-3720 GCA_040387815.1 Pseudomonadota bacterium
GTACCACTCGTGGAAGTGCTGCATGCCGTCTTCCATGGGGCTCTGGTAGGGGCCGAACTCGTTGTCGCCGCGCGCCAGCAAGGCCTTGCGGCCGGCGTCCATGCGTTCGGCGATCTCGTCGTCCTCGACACAGGTTTCCATGTAGGCGGCCTTTTGCGCCTCGACGAACTCGCGCTCGAAGGCGGCGATCTCCTCGGGGTAATAAAACTCGACCATGTTCAAGGTCTTGTTCGGCCCGATGGGGTGCAGCGTGGACACGGTGAGCACATGCGGGTACCACTCGATCATGATGTGCGGGTAATACGTCAGCCAGATGGCGCCGTACTTGGGCGGCTCGCCGTTGCGATAGCCCAGCAACGCCTTCTGCCAGCGCTCGTACACGGGGCTGCCGGCGCGGCCCAGGCGGTTGGCCACGCCCACGGTTTGCACCGAGAAGTGATCCTTGAACTCCCAGCGCAGGTCGTCGCAGGTGACGAACTGGCCCAGGCCCGGATGGAAGGGGCCGACGTGGTAGTCCTCCAGATAGACCTCGATGAAGGTCTTCCAGTTGTAGTTGCACTCATGCAGTTCGACGTGGTCCAGCACCATGCCGGTGAAATCGAGGTCGGCGCGTGGGCCCATGCCCGCCAGGTCGGCCTGGATGTCCCGGCCGTTGTCCTCGAACAGCAGGCCGTTCCACTCGCGCAGGCGGTAGTTGTTCAGGTTCAGGCAGGGGTCGTGGCGAAAGTGCGGCGCGCCCAGCAAGGTGCCAGCCGGGCTGCCCCGGCCGGCGCTGTAGGTCCAGCGGTGCAAGGGACACACAATGTTGCCACCCGAGGCCGCCTGGCCCTGGGCGTTGACATTGCCACGCCCACGCAAGATGACGGCCTGGCGATGCCGGCACACATTGCTCACCAGGTCGACGCCATGGGGCGTGCGCAGCAGCGCGCGGCCCTCGCCTTCCTGAGGCAGGGTGTGAAAGTCGCCCACGTTCGGAACGCTGAGTTGGTGCCCCACATAGCGGGGCCCGCGCTGGAAGATGGTGGCCATCTCTCGCGCGAAAAGCGCCTCGTCGAAGTAGCTGGAAACTGGTAGTTGGCTTGCGGCCTGCTGCAGTTGAAGACTTAAATCAGACATTTCACCTGACCTAGAGACTCCCCCTATGAAGGGGCAGGGGTAAGCGCTTTATCCGGGGACTGGCGCAAGGAGGGTCCGGGATTGTACCCCCCACCTCCAGATGCTCCCGGCAGAGATGGCCGGGGCGGCCGGCCCCTGTCGGCCCCGGCTCGCGACGGGTCTTGCCCCTTCCCTACAATCGACTCCTTTGCCTTCCCCAGCCCAAGATGTCCCAGGCCCCCCTTCCCACGCCCGCGAGCTACGAGGCCGCCCTCGAAGAACTCGAACAGTTGATCGGGCGCATCGAATCCGGGCAGCTGCCGCTGGAGCAGCTGCTGGCGGGCTACGAGCGGGGTGCGCAGCTGCTGGCCTTTTGCCGCGGCAAGCTCGAGGCGGTGGAGAACCAGATCAAGGTGCTGGACGATGGCACCCTCAAGCCCTGGAACCAGGAATGACTGAGGAACGAGCGTCGTGACGACCGAACTCCTTGCCTGGAGCTTGCCCGCCTGGAGCGCCCAGCACCTGCGCGCCGTGGAGGATGCCTTGTCACGGTGGGTGGCGCCCGATGCGCCGGCGGGTCTGGGCGACGCGATGCGTTATGCGGTGCTCGATGGCGGCAAGCGCCTTCGCCCGCTGCTGGTGCTGGCCGCCGCCGAGGCGGTGGGCGGCCTGCCGCAAGCCGCCCTGCGTGCCGCCTGCGCGGTCGAATTGATCCACGCCTATTCGCTGGTCCACGACGATCTGCCTTGCATGGACAACGACGTCCTGCGCCGCGGCAAGCCCACGGTGCATGTGGCATTCGGCCAGGCGCAGGCACTGCTGGCCGGCGACGCCTTGCAGGCCCTGGCTTTCGAGCTGCTCACCCCCGCCGGCGATGCCGTGCCCGAGCCGGTGCAGGCGCGCCTTTGCCGTCTGCTGGCACGCGCGGCCGGCCATGCCGGCATGGCCGGCGGTCAGGCCATCGACCTGGCCAGCGTGGGCCAGACCCTCTCGCACGACGCGCTGACCCGCATGCACCGCCTCAAGACCGGCGCCCTGCTGCAGGCCAGCGTGACCATGGGCGCCGCCTGCGGCCAGGCCGACGCCCGGGCCCAAGAGGCCCTGGCCCGCTACGGCGCCGCCCTGGGCTTGGCCTTTCAGGTGGTCGACGATGTGCTCGACGTCACCGCCGATTCGGCCACCCTGGGCAAGACCGCCGGCAAGGACGCCGCCAACGACAAACCCACCTACGTCTCGCTGCTGGGGCTGGAGCGCTCGCGCGCCCATGCCCAGTCGCTGCTGCGCGAGGCGCTCGATGCACTGGCCGCCAGCGCGCTGGCCGACACGCGCGCCCTGCACGCGCTGGCGCTGATGGTGGTCAACCGCGACAACTAATCCCCGCATGGCCAACCTGCTCGAATCGATTCAATCTCCCCACGACCTGCGCCGCCTGCCGCGCGCGCAGCTGCCGCAGTTGGCCGACGAACTGCGCGCCTTCGTGCTCGAAAGCGTCTCGCGCACCGGCGGGCACCTCAGCTCCAACCTGGGCACCGTCGAGCTGACCATCGCGCTGCACTACGTGTTCAACACGCCGCACGATCGCCTGGTGTGGGACGTGGGCCACCAGACCTATCCGCACAAGATCCTCACCGGCCGGCGCGAGCGCATGGGCTCGCTGCGGCAGCTGGGTGGCCTGTCGGGCTTTCCGGTGCGCAGCGAGAGCGAGTACGACACCTTCGGCACCGCCCATTCGTCCACCAGCATCTCCGCGGCGCTGGGCATGGCCATGGCCGCGCACCGCAAGGGCGAGGACCGCAAGGCGGTGGCGATCATCGGCGACGGCGCCATGAGCGCGGGCATGGCCTTCGAGGCGCTGAACAACGCCGGCGTGAGCGACTGTGACCTGCTGGTCGTGCTCAACGACAACGACATGTCGATCAGCCCGCCGGTCGGTGCGCTCAACCGCTACCTGGCCCAGCTCATGAGCGGACGCTTCTATTCGGCCGCCAAGAACCTGGGCAAGAACGTGCTGCGGGCGGCACCGCCCCTGTTCGACCTGGCCAAGCGCATCGAGGAGCAGGCCAAGGGCCTGGTGGTGCCGGCCACGCTGTTCGAAAAGTTCGGCTTCAACTACATCGGCCCGATCGACGGGCACGACCTCGAATCGCTGGTGCCCACGCTGGAGAACATCCGCCACCTCAAGGGCCCGCAGTTCCTTCACGTGGTCACCAAGAAGGGCCAGGGCTACAAGCTGGCCGAGGCCGACCCGGTCACCTACCACGGCCCGGGCAAGTTCGATCCGGCGGTGGGCATCGTGGCGCCGGCCACGCCGCCCAAGACCACCTTCACGCAGGTGTTCGGCCACTGGCTGTGCGACATGGCGGCACACGATTCGCGCCTGGTGGGCATCACCCCGGCCATGCGCGAAGGCTCTGGCATGGTGGAGTTCGAAAAGCGCTTCCCCGACCGCTACTTCGACGTCGGCATCGCCGAGCAGCATGCCGTCACCTTCGCCGCCGGCATGGCCTGCGAAGGGCTCAAGCCCGTGGTGGCCATCTACTCCACCTTCCTGCAGCGCGCCTACGACCAGTTGATCCACGACGTGGCGCTGCAGAACCTGCCGGTGGTGTTCGCGCTCGACCGCGC
>JAZKDA010000093.1:0-9209 GCA_040387815.1 Pseudomonadota bacterium
CCATTCCGTCAGCCACGCCATGAACCCAGCCTGGGACCGCGCGATTGCCGATTTTTCAACGCAGCCCCAGGTGGTCGCCGTGGCCGGGATCGCCCGCCCCGAGGCCTTCTTCGCCATGCTGGAGGCCGCCGGGCTGGTGCTGGCGCGCCGCGTCGCCCTGCCCGATCACCACGACTTCGAGGCTCGCCCGGTGGCGCTGTCGCCGCAGGACTGCGTGCTGTGCACCGAAAAGGATGCCGTGAAGCTGTGGCGGCGCTCACCCCAGGCCTGGGCCGTCCCGCTGTCGCTGGAGATCGAGCCGGCGTTCTGGGCCGCATTCGATGGCCTGCTGGAGGCGAAGCTATCATCCCGCGATGGATCCCAAACTGCTTGAGCTGCTGGTCTGCCCCGTGACCAAGGGCTTCCTCGACTACGACCGCGCGCGCCAGGAGCTCATCTCGCGCAGCGCCCGCCTGGCCTACCCGATCCGCGACGGCATTCCCATCCTGCTCGAGGAGCAGGCGCGCACCCTCAGCGACGAGGAGCTCGAGCGCCTTCCGCCCCGCACACCACTGGCCTGACGCGGGGCCGCCCATGACCGCCGTCTTCACCGTTCTTATCCCCGCACGCCTGGCCTCCACCCGCCTGCCGAACAAGCCTTTGGCCGACATCGCCGGGCGGCCCATGGTGGTGCGGGTGGCCGAGCAGTCAGCCCGCTCGCGGGCGGCACGCGTCGTGGTGGCGGCCGACAGTCCCGCCATTGCGCAGGCCTGCTCTGCGCACGGCGTCGAGGCCGTTCTCACCCGCCCGGACCATCCCTCCGGCAGCGATCGGCTGGCCCAGGCCTGCGACCTGCTGGGCCTGGCCGACAACGACATCGTCGTCAATGTCCAGGGCGACGAGCCGATGATCGATCCGGCCCTGATCGACGAGGTCGCGATGTTGCTCGCCGCGCACCCCGAGGCCAGCATGGCGACCGCCGCGCACGCCATCGATGCCGTGGAAGACCTGCGCAATCCGAACATCGTGAAGGTGGTCACCGATGCGACAGGGCTGGCCTTGTACTTCAGCCGGGCGCCCATTCCGTGGTGGCGCGACGGCTTCGCGGACGGCATCGTCGCCATGCCTTCGCCCGCGCCTTTGCGCCACATCGGCATCTATGCCTATCGAGTGAGCTTCCTGCGGGTGTTTCCCACCCTGCCTCAGGCCCCCATCGAGCAATGCGAGGCATTGGAGCAACTGCGTGCGCTCTGGCATGGCCATCGCATCGCGGTGCATGTGGCGGCCCAGGCGCCCGGGCCGGGCGTCGACACTGCGCAAGACCTCGAGCGTGTGCGCGCCCTGTTCGCCGGCGCGCAGCGGCCGCGCGGATGACGCGATCGCGCCGCGGCGGGTAAGTTCCGCGAGAGGGTCGCATGCTATCCTCAGGCGCATCCGTGCGTGCCTGAGCCGCCCTCGATGGGCGCGTGGGCCGCGCCGTGCCGAGGCCACGCAACAAGCCACCATTCAAGCCCGGCACGTTAGCCGTATCGTTCGTTTCCGAGGACTTCCATGAGACTGATTTTGTTGGGCGCGCCCGGCGCAGGCAAAGGCACCCAGGCCACCTTCATCTGCCAGAAATACGGAATCCCGCAAATCTCCACCGGCGACATGCTGCGCGCCGCCGTGAAGGCCGGCACGCCCCTCGGATTGGCCGCCAAGGTCGTCATGGATTCGGGCGCCCTGGTCGGCGACGACATCATCATCGGCCTGGTCAAGGAGCGCCTGGCCCAGCCCGACTGCGCCAAGGGCTTCCTGTTCGACGGCTTCCCGCGCACCATTGCGCAGGCCGAAGCCATGAAGACTGCCGGCGTGCGCCTTGACTACGTGCTCGAGATCGATGTCCCCTTTGACGCCATCGTCGAGCGCATGAGCGGCCGCCGCTCGCACGCCGCCTCGGGCCGTACCTACCACGTCTAGTTCAACCCGCCCAAGGTCGCCGGCATCGACGACGTCACCGGCGAGCCGCTGATCCAGCGCGATGACGACAAGGAAGAAACCGTAAAAAAGCGCCTGGAGGTCTACGCCTCGCAGACGCGCCCCCTGGTCGACTACTACCGCAACTGGGCCCAGCAAGACCCAACGAACGCGCCGCGTTACCGCGCGATCAACGGGCTGGGCACCGTCGACGAGATTACCCAGCAGGCACTCAAGGCGCTGGCCGGCTGAGTCAGGGCGGCTTGGTGGCGCCGGTCATCAAGTCCAGCATCAGCGCAATGCGGGCCTTGACCGGCGACAAGCCCTGCGCGTCGGCCAGCACGTCCCCGCCGTGGGGCAGCACCACGCCTTCGGCGCAACGGGTCGCCCGACGCACGGCCACCCCTTGCTCGACGGCGCGTAGCAGCGCCGCCTCCAGGGCATGATGCACCGAGCCGTTGCCGGTGCCCGCCACCACCAACCCGCCGATTCCCTGCCGCACCAGGCCATCGACCAGGCGGGCGTCGGCACAGGCGTGGCTGGTCACGATCTCGACCCAGGGCCAATCGTGCGCTGGCGGCAAGCTTGCCAGCCGCGGCTCGCGGCGTGTTGGTGAGGCCGGTGGCAACGCACGAAGAATCCGCAAGCGCCCTTCCTCCACCACGGCCAGCGGACCGCCTTCGCCCGAGCCAAACGCGTCCAGGCGATAGGGATGCCGCTTGACCACATCCACCGCGCCATGGACCCGGCCGGCGCACACCGCCACGACGCCACCGATCCGCCCCGACCGGGCCACCGCCACGGCATCGAGCAGATTCTGCGGACCGTCCGATTGCACGGCGGTGGCCGGCCGCATCGCGCAGGTGAGCACCAGCGGCTTGCGTGGCGCCAGAACCTCGTGCAGGAAGTACGCGGTTTCTTCCAAGGTGTCGGTGCCATGCGTCACCACCACGCCAGCGACCTCATCGCGTTCCAGATGCAGGGCACAACGCGCGGCAAGGCTCAACCAGTGACCGACGTCCATGTCCTTGCTGTCGAGCTGCAAGACCTGCTCGACCTCCACAGGCGCGGCCGCAAGCGCCGGCACGGCCGCCACCAACTGCGCCACGCCAATCTGCGCGGCGGCGTAAGCCAGCGTGTCCGACTCGCTCGGCGCCGTCCCGGCGATGGTGCCGCCTGTGCCCAGGACCACGATTTTTAGCCCGACCACTTGCACTCCCTTCAAAAACTGGTTAAAAATACAGGTACTGGATATCGAACCAGTATATATCGACCCAGTACCTCACCCTGGAGATCCGCATGATCGACACGCCCAAGCTCACGCCGCGTCAGCAGCAGATTCTGGACCTGATCCAGAGCGCCGTTGCACGCACCGGTGCGCCGCCCACCCGGGCCGAAATCGCGACCGAACTCGGGTTCAAGTCCGCCAACGCGGCCGAAGAGCATCTCCAGGCGCTGGCCCGCAAGGGCGTCATCGAGCTCGTGAGCGGCACCTCACGCGGCATCCGCCTGCGGCAAGAAGCCCTGCGCTCCATCAACGAATCACGCTACAAACAATTTTCTCTGCCGCTTCCCAGCCTGGCGCAGCTGGCCCTTCCGCTCATCGGCCGCGTCGCCGCCGGCTCGCCCATCCTGGCGCAGGAACATGTCGACCAGACTTATTACGTCGAGAGCAGCCTGTTCCAGCGCCGTCCTGACTATCTCCTCAAGGTGCGCGGCATGTCCATGCGCGACGCCGGCATCATGGACGGTGACCTGCTGGCCGTGCAGGCCACCAAGGACGCCAAGAACGGCCAGATCGTGGTGGCCCGGATCGGCGACGAGGTGACCGTCAAACGCTTTCGCCGCAACAAGCACCTGATCGAGCTGCATGCCGAAAACCCCGACTACCCCACCATCGTGGTCGAACCCGGCGAGCCCTTCGAGATCGAGGGCCTGGCCGTCGGCCTGATCCGCAACACCATGCTGATGTAGCCACCAGGGGCGACCGCTCTCATTTCCAGATCCTTCCAGGTGGCGGGCGTATGGCTTCGGGCCATCACCCTGGGGAGATCTTCGTCTTCGAAATCCTGCCTGTGCCCCGACCTGATGTTTCAAGGAGATCCACATGGCAATCGCGCTTCCCCTTCTCGTGACCCTTTTCGCCCCGCTGCAGGGAGCCGTGCAATGGCTTTCGGGCGGCAGCGCCCCCGCCGCGCCGCGCACGGCCGCGAACGACGCCCACAGCGGCGAACGTGACGCCGACAAACGCCACGCCGACGAGCTTGGCACGGGCGTGCATGCGCTGCGCTTTCAGTCCCAGGTGCGGCCCACTTCATGCGCCGCCGCCATGCAGGGCAAAACGGGCAATGCAGCCCTCCGCGCCTGGCAGGGCCCTACGCGCGCCACCTTGGGCCAACGGCCCTTGCGCGTGGTCCGTGTGGTCGAACCCCACGTCAGCCAGGCATCCGCCGGCCGCATGGTGATCTCCGGCCGAATGGACGACGTGTGCGCCGAACTCGACAGGCTCACCGCCCTCGAAGCCGCCTAGCCGCCTAGTTGCCTAGTTGCCGGCAGATCAAGCACGGCCGACCAGATAGTCCGTCTTGCCCAATTCCACGCCGTTGTTGCGCAGGATGGCATACGCCATGGTGACGTGGAAGAACAGGTTGGGCAGCGCCCAGTGCTTGAGGTAGGCCTCGCCCTTCATGGTGCGCGTGGCGCCTTCGCGGCCCACGGGGAACACAATGTCGCGCTCCTCGGTACCGTCAAGCTGCGACGGCGGCACGGTCTCGATCCAGGCCAAGGTCTTGTCGATGCGGGCCTTGAGCTCCGCAAAACTTGCCTCCGTGTCGTCGTACTTCGGCGCCTCGACGCCGGCAATGCGGGCCACGGCCAGCTTGGCCCCGTCACATGCAATCTGGATCTGGCGCGTGAAGGGAAGCATGTCTGGCGCCA
This sequence comes from Pseudomonadota bacterium, assembly GCA_040387815.1. GTDB lineage: Bacteria > Pseudomonadota > Gammaproteobacteria > Burkholderiales > Burkholderiaceae_C > Ramlibacter. Next base: position 4,873 of record JAZKDA010000093.1, read on the forward strand.
GACGAAACTGCAGCAGGGCCGCCGGGTCGATCTTGCGGGCTTCCGCGAACGCCTGCCCCTTGTCCAGGATGTGCCTCAAATTGCCCAGCACGGTGCTGAAGATCGGCAGGCTGGCGGACGACATCGAAATGCTCATTCAAAGACTCCTCATTGTTGGACCTTGCGATCCTACCGGCAGGCAGGCACGCGCGCTTCGCTGAACCGGGCAGGCACAATGCGCCCATGAATATTGTCATCCTCGACGACTATCAGGATGCGGTGCGCAAGCTGGCATGCGCCACGCGGCTCGAGCCCTATCCGGCCAAGGTGTACACCAACACCGTCAAGGGAATCGGCCAGCTGTCGGTGCGCCTGCGGGACGCCGATGTGATCGTCCTGATTCGCGAGCGCACCCAGATCAGCCGGCAACTCATCGAAAAGCTCCCGCGCCTGAAACTCATCGCGCAGACCGGCCGCGTCGGCCGCCACATCGATGTGCAGGCCTGCACCGACCACGGCATCCTGGTTACCGAAGGCGTCGGCTCGCCGGTCGCGCCGGCCGAACTGACCTGGGCCCTGATTCTGGCGTCCATGAGGCGCCTGCCGCAGTACGTGAGCAACCTCAAGCACGGTGTGTGGCAGCAATCGGGCATGAAGTCGGCGTCGATGCCGCCCAACTTCGGCCTGGGCATGGTGCTGCGCGGCAAGACCCTCGGCGTGTGGGGCTACGGGCGCATCGGCCAACTTGTGGCTGGCTACGGCCGCGCGTTCGGCATGCAGGTGATGGTGTGGGGCCGGGACGGATCGCGCCAGCGTGCGGCGGCCGATGGATACCCGGTGGCCGCCAGCCGCGGCGACCTGTTCGCCAACAGCGACGTCCTGAGCTTGCATGTGCGGCTTGACGACGACACCGCCGGCATCGTGCGTCTGGAGGACCTCGGCCGCATGAAACCCACGGCGCTGTTCGTCAACACCTCGCGGGCGGAACTGCTGGAGCCCGACGCGTTGATCGCAGCGCTCAACCGGGGCCGCCCGGGCATGGCCGCGGTCGACGTGTTCGAGAGCGAACCGACGCTTCAGGGCCACGCGCTGCTGCGCCTGGAAAACTGCATCTGCACGCCGCACATCGGCTACGTCGAGCAGGAAACCTACGAGATGTACTTCGGCGCCGCGTTCGACAACGTCGTGAACTTCATCGAGGGCCGGCCGACCCAGATGGTCAACCCGGCGGCCTTGCAAGTGCGGCGCTGAACCGAATCACTTGTCCTTGGCCGATGAGTCCGGTTTCGGGTCGAGCTCAAAGTCGAAATCGAGCAGATTGTCGTTGGCCGTGACCACCGGGTCGGGCTTGCGCTGGACGGGTGCGCTCTCACTGGGCACCTTCAGAAGGTCATCGAGGTTGAGGTCCAGCGACGCATGCTGCTCCTCGATCACGGGCGCCTCGACCACCGCCGGCAAGGTCGGGGCGGCGGGCATATCGGCCAGCACGGCATCCGATCCGGAGTCGCCAAGGCCGAAACGATCGAACGCGTCGACCTTCGTATTGAACAACCACTCGTAATCGCGGCGCACCTGCTCGAAGTCATCGTGTCGGGCCAGGCCGTGCAGCAGTGTCATCAGCTGCAGCCAAGGCGCGGCGCTGCCTTGCGGGTGTGCATCGATGTGGGCGCGCAGCACACCGATGGCGCTGTCGTGATCGCCTTGTGACGCGAACACCTGCGCCTGCTGCTGCACCTTGCTCACTTCGTCGACGGCAGGCGGCTGCGCTTCGCTGGCGTGCAGGCCATCGCTGCCCGATGGCGCGAACGGACGCGCCGACGGCACCGGCGCGGCGATGGCGACCTGGGGATCGGCCGACGCGGCGGACCGCGTTGCCACGACCGCCGCCGTGGCTGCAACCGCCGCAGCCGCGCCAGCGGCCTTGGTATCACCGGACAACCCAGCTTGCGGTGCGGTGGAAGCCGCGGCGCCGCCGCCGCGCGCTGGATCAGGCAGGCCGCGCCCGCCGTTGTTCGCCCACCAGTCCTGCTGCGCGGCCTGCGCCTTGCGGCTTCGGTGCCAGAACAGGCCGGCCAGGGCCGACGAAGCCGCGAACAGCGCGAGCAGCGCATACACCAGCGGGTTGGAAAAGCGCTCACGCTCGGCCTGTTCCAGGCGAGTGCGCAGCTCGGTCACAGCGGTGTTGTTCTTGACCATCAGGTCGCGCATGCTGCGGATGTCGGCCTCGAGCGCCTGCATGCGCTGGAGGTCGTCCGGTGGCGAAGCGGCGCTGGCGGTGGCCGCCGGCGCGGATGCGGTGGCCGCCGGTGCGGACGCCGATGCGGCCGCAAGCGAGGCCGACGCGGGTGACGCCGCCTGGGACGCCGCCACGGCGGCCCGTGCCGCCGGCGCGTTGTCCAGTCGCACTTGCGGCGCGTCCAGGCGCAGCCGGGGCCGCTCGACGACTTGCGGTACGGCTGCGGGCTTGGGTGCGGGCCGGGGCGCCGCCGCGCGCGGGGTTGCGGGACGGGGGGCGGGCCGGGGACGCACCGGCGCGGCCTCTGGCGTGACCTGGCGCGGCGCAGCCTCAGGCGCGACCGGGCGCGGCACGGCGGTCGGCTCGGTCACCGAGCGGGTCGATGGCGGCTGCAAGGGCCCCGCCGCGGGGAGCGGCTGAATCTCCAGCGCGCCGCCGCTGCTTTGCGTGGGCGCGGCGATCACAGCCCGGGAGTCGATGGCCGGCGCGACCGGCGACGGCTGCATGGCCGCCCGCGCCACATCGCCAGGCTGCTCGGTCAGAAGCACGAAGCGGCGCGATGTCTTGGTGGTTGAACAACCGATCTCGAGGTACACGGTCACGAAGGCTTCGTTGACCGGCGTGCCCACGCGCACACGGATGTTGGTCAGATCGGGGCCGGGCCCGGGCACGAGGTCGACCACGCGCGAGGCGATCTGCGTTTCACCGTAGAACACCTGAACCTGCGGACACAGGTCGTCGCGGCTTGCGCCGGCGTCCAGCGTGGCCTGCACGGTGACATCGAGCGGCTGGCCGATCAAGGCGACCCCTTGCGCGCGGCCCAGCGTCAGGGCCAGGCTGGATCCCGCCGTCAACAGAATGAGTGCGGCGCCGGGGATCAGGCGCCAAATGGGTGTGAGTCTCATGTTCGAGGCAATTCTTGCATGGCAATACGAGAGCTGACCAGACGCGCAAGCGAGCATTTCACGATGCCCGGCCCGAGCCGGCCGGCCGCAGGCCGGCTTGGGCATGCCGCAAGGCCGGTCCGACAGACTCGATAATCGGTCAATGAAAACCAGCTTCAACACTGTGGGCGTCGTCGGCGCGGGGGCCATGGGACGCGGCATCGCGCAGGTTCTGGCGCAGGCCGGGTGCCGCGTTTTGTTGTTCGACGCGCAGCCTCAGGCCGTCGCGAGCGCGCAACAAAATGTAAACGACCGATGGGATCAACTGGCCCAAAAGGGCCGGCTCGACGCCGAAACCGTCCAGGCTTTCAAGGCGCGGCTGGTGCCGGCGCACCGCCTGGACGACCTTGCAGGGTGCGATCTGGTGATCGAAGCCATCGTCGAGCGGCTCGATGCAAAGCAGGCCCTGTTCGCCCAGCTCGAAGGGCTGGTCTCGCCTTCCGCCGTGCTGGCGACCAACACCTCGTCGCTGTCGGTCGCCGCCATCGGCGCCGGCCTGCGCGAGCCTCGGCGACTGGCGGGCCTGCACTTTTTCAACCCGGTGCCCCTGATGAAGGTGGTGGAGGTGATCGCCGGCCAGCGCACCGACCCGGCCGTGTGCCAGCGCCTGTCGGACCTGGTGCGCGCGTTCGGCCACACGCCGGTGCAAGCCCAGGACACCCCCGGCTTCATCGTCAACCATGCCGGCCGGGGGTACACCACCGAGGCCCTGCGCATCGTTTCCGAAGGCGTGGCCGACTTCGCCACCATCGACCGCATCCTGTGCGACCAGGTCGGCTTCAAGCTCGGACCGTTCGAGCTGCTGGACCTCACCGGCCTGGACGTCTCCCACCCGGCCATGGAGACGATCTACCACCAGTTCTACGAAGCTTTCGCCCGACCGCCATCACAGCCCAGCGCGTGGCCGCTGGCCTGTTCGGGCGCAAGACCGGCGAGGGCTTCTACCGCTACCAGGACGGCCAGCCGCAGCGCCCGCCCGAGCCGCCGACCCCGCAGGTGGCCGAGATCCCGCCGATCTGGGTGTCCACCCGCGCGGCCCGCCGCCCCGAGCTGTACCAGCTGCTCAAGGAACTGGGCGCGCCCCGGGTCGAAACCGGCCAGTCGCCCTCGCCCAATGCGCTCACGCTGGTGGCGCCACTGGGCTTTGACGTGACCACGGTGGCCGTGGTCGAGCGGCT
>JAZKDA010000093.1:9219-15172 GCA_040387815.1 Pseudomonadota bacterium
GCACCGTCGGCATCGACATGCTGGTGGAGGACGCCGCCACCCGCCGCCGCGTGCTGGCGGTCAACCCCGCCACGCGCGCCGACATGCGCGACGCCGCGCACGCCCTGTTCGCGCGCGACGGCAAGCCGGTCAGCGTGATCCGCGATTCCGGCGGATTTGTCACGCAGCGCGTGGTCGCCAGCATCGTGAACATCGCCAGCGACATGTGCCAGCAGCGCATTTGCGCGCCGGCCGACCTGGAGCAAGCGGTCACCCTGGGCCTGGGCTATCCGCTGGGGCCCCTGGCAATGGGCAATCGCTGGGGGCCGGCCAACATCCTGGAGGTGCTGTTCAACCTCCAGACCGTGTATGGCGATCCACGCTACCGCCCCAGCCCTTGGCTGCGCCGACGCGGCGCCATCGGCCTGTCGCTGCTGCAAGAAGAAAACTGATGCCCGCCGAACTCAAGAGCGCCAGCCAGGGCGAAACCCTGGTGCTGACCATCAGCAACCCCGAGCAACGCAACGCCCTGGGCCCGGAAATCTATGCCGCCGGCGTCGAGGCCCTGAGCGTGGCCGAGTCCCAGCCGCAGGTGCGCAGCGTGGTCATCACCGGCGAAGGCGCCACCTTCTGCGCCGGCGGCAACCTGCAGCGCCTGCTGGACAACCGCCGTCGCCCGCCCGAGGTGCAGGCCCAGAGCATCGAGGGCCTGAACAATTGGATCGAGGCGATCCGCACGTTTCCCAAGCCCGTCATCGCCGCGGTCGAGGGAGCGGCCGCCGGCGCCGGCCTTTCGCTGGCGCTGGGTTGCGATTTCGTGGTCGCGGCCGAGAACGCAATCTTCTTGATGGCCCATGTTCATATCGGCCTGTCGCCCGATGGCGGCGGCAGCTGGTTCCTGGGGCGCGCCCTGCCCCGGCAGCTGGCAAGCGAGCTGATGCTCGAGGGCGAACGCATCAGCGCGCAGCGGCTGCATGCGCTGGGCATGGTCAATCGGATCAGCGCCCCGGGGGCCGCCTTGTCCGAGGCCCTTGCCCTGGCCGAACGCCTGAACGCCAAGGCGCCCAACGCCATCGCCAGCATCAAGGACCTGATGAACGAGGCCGCGCAAGCCACGCTCTCGCAGCAACTCGCACTGGAGCGCAATCACTTCGTCACCAACCTGCATCACGTCAACGCCGGCATTGGCATCGAGGCCTTCCTGGCCAAGCGCAAGCCGCGCTACGAGTGACGCTGACCGAATCACCGAACCGCCCCCCATGGACGAACCCATCCTGACCGTCGAAGAGCGCGCGGCGATCAACGCCGGACGCTGGTTCTCTTCCCTCTCGCCGTCCCTTCGCCACGACATCCTGCGCAGCGCCTACGTCAAGCGCTGCAGGGACGGAGAGCTGATCACGGCCCGGGGCGACCCGCCCGAGGACTGGATCGCCTGCGCCAAGGGCGCGGTGCGCGTGAGCTCGACATCGATCTCGGGTAAGCAGATCACCTTTGCCTACGTCGAACCGGGGGTCTGGTTCGGCGACACGGCCATGTTCGATGGCGACAACCGGACCCACGACGCGTACGCGCATGGCGATACAACTTTGCTGTGCGTGGCCAAGGCGGATTTTCACAAGATCCTGGCCACCCATGCCGAGATGTCCGAGGCCATGCTGCGCCTTCAGGCCCGGCGCATCCGATTGCTGTTCGGACTGGTCGAGGACCTCAACACCCTGCCGCTGCGCGCCCGCCTGGCCAAGCAGTTGCTGCACCTGGTGCGCAGCTACGGCGTACCCTCGCTGGGCGACGGCAACGAAACACGCATCGGCCTGCAGCTCGCCCAGGAAGAACTGGCTCACCTGCTGGGTGCCTCTCGTCAACGTGTGAACCAGGAGCTCAAATCGATGGAGCGCGACCAGCACATTCGCATCGAGCCGGGCGGTCTGGTGGTGCGCAACCGCGAGGCGCTGATGCGCATTGCCTCGGCCGAGGCGGACTGACAGTGCGCGCTCAGCGGCTGGCCGCGGGAGCGGGCCAGGCCCGCACCGCCGACTCGCAGGCATGGGTGAACAGCGCCGCCGCGTGCTTGGCCACGGCCGAGGTGGTGGGCTCGTGCTGCATGCGCAGGTAGGCCCTGCCCCGCAGCAGCATCAGGATGAAGGGCACCTGGGCATCGGGCCCTGGGTGCGGCCAGTTCATCAGCTGGTCGATCAAGGCCTCGTCGATCCATTCAAAGGCATGGGTGCGCTGGGCCGCCAGCACGGCGTAGCGGCGCAGGAAATCCCGGGGCAGCTCCGTGCCGCCTCGGATCTCTTCATAGGTGGCCAGCCAACGCAATTCTTCGGGCATGCTGGCGTCGGCCATGGTCTGCTCGGTGTCGATGTAGCGGTCGTAGGCCGGGCCTTCCAGGGTGCTCTTGAGCGAGCGGCTCATGATCAGCACCGCGATCTCGTCATGGATCCCGAGTTCGCCGCGGGCACGCAGTTCGCGGCCCTTGACGTAGTCACGCGTCGGAGCGCCGCTGGACATTTTCCAGGGCCGACCGGCCGCGGTGCCCTCGAGTGCGACGGGCGGCGAAAGCCGTGTAAGGATGTTGCGAAGTGGGCCGAGCATGGTGTGATGTGTACTGTAGCGATTATTGATGCTTTGGCACCGGAACGGGAAGTCCCGCGGCGGTGCAAGATAGGAGCCATCCACAACAATCGGCCCGCCGCTCAACCCGATGATCGACCTCTACACCTGGCCCACGCCCAACGGAAACAAGATTCACATCATGCTGGCCGAATGCGGCCTGCCGTACCGCGCCCACCCGGTCAACATCGGCGCGGGCGATCAGTTCGAGCCAGAGTTTCTCGCGATCAGCCCGAACAACAAGGTTCCGGCCATGGTCGACCCGGACGGGCCCGACGGGCGACCCATTTCCCTGTTTGAATCCGGTGCGATCCTCATCTACCTGGCCGCCAAGACCGGGCGCTTCATGCCCCGGGCCGACCGCGATCGCTATGAAGTGCTGCAGTGGCTGATGTTCCAGATGGGCGGCGTCGGCCCGATGCTCGGCCAGACGCACCATTTCCGACTTTACGCGCCCGAGAAGATCGCCTACGCCATCGATCGCTACACCAACGAGGCCCGGCGCCTGTACGGCGTGATGGACAAGCGCCTGTCCCAAAGCGCCTGGTTCGGCGGCGACGAGTATTCCATCGCCGACATGGCGATCTTTCCGTGGCTGCGCAGCTGGAAGAATCAGGGCGTCGAACTGGCCGACTACCCCCATGTGCAACGCTGGTTCGATCGGGTCGCCGCGCGCCCCGCGGTGCAAGAAGGTGTGCGGGTGTTGATTGAAATGCGCAAACCCCTCACCGACGACAAGGCCCGCGACGCGCTGTTCGGCAAGACCCAGTATCAGCGGCACTGACAGACCGTTCTCAGCGACGCAGCCGCCGGCGCCCGGCCACCACGGTGGCGTACGGCCGGGCGGCTGAATGGCGGCGTGCGGGCCGGGACACGGGCGGGATGGCCGAATCGCTGGTGCCGTGCCGCTGCTGCCAGGCCTGCAGGTCTTGCAGCTTGCCATCGAGCACCGTGCGGGCCCAGTGCCGCAGTTCGGCGACCTCGCGCTTGAGCGCGTCGAAGGCGCCTGACGATGCGCGCGACTCCAGCAGCTGCCGATGCAACTGCGCGTGCCGCGCATTCGCGTCGCGCAGTTGCTGCTCGAGCGGGCCGACCCGGGAAACCTGCACCTCCAGGGCCGCGCGGCGTTCATTGCTTTGGTGCAACAGGCGCACGCTGGTATCGAGCCGGGCCTGAACCGCCGCATTGGCGGCATCGTGCTGCCGGATCTCATCTTGCATTGACGCGATCACCTGCTCCTTCTGCGCCTCGCTGGCCGACAGGCGACGCATTTGTTCTTCGGTCAGGCGGGTCTGCAGGGCCATCCGCGCCGCGTCGGCTTCGAGCGTGGCGACACGGTTCGCCCGCTCGGACAGCCGCACCCGCTCTTCGCTCAAGGATTCGACGGCGCGCCGCCAGCCGTCGGCGGCCTCTTGCATGCGTTGCACCTCCAGCCGGGCCTGCATCAGGTCGGTCTCGGCCGAACGGGCCCGGCTGGACTGGGTGGCGACCTCCACCTCCAGCGCCGACCGCCCCAAGGCCACCGCCGAATCGACGATGGCGGCCGCCCGCATGCGAAAGAAGATGGTGGACAGCACAGCACCCACGGCCATGCCCGCCACCCCCACGACCCACACCATGAGCATCTCCATACCGCGGCCCTCCAGCCGGCAAGGATACAACGTAGTGCCTCATATGAGGCCAAAAGAATCGCATCGCACCATGACGCCGGAATCACCCGGGTTCACGACAGGGCTCTGTCAGGGGACAATGGACGAGCCACCCTCATTCACGAAGTACCTCGAATCCATGCCCGCCCTGTTCGACCGTGCCCTGTCTCGCCTGCGCGCCAACGCGCCCGCCGACGCCTCACCGTCCTCCTTGCCCCCGTCCGCACCCGGCGGCGTTGAAAGCCTGGTGGACGCCCTGCCCTGCGGCGTTGCCGTGTTTGACGCCGCTGCGCGGATGATCTCGTGCAACACGGCGTTTCGCCGACTTCTGTCGCTGGACGACGCCCTGTTCACGTCACCGCCTGACTTCGGCGCCGTGGTCGAAGCCACCCGCCGCGCCTGCGGCGGCCAGGACAATTGCGGCCTGCTGCTGCTCGACGGCCGCACCCAGGGAGCCGGCGTGCGCAAGGTAGAGCGCCGGCTGGGCGCCGGCCTGACGGTCGAGCTCCACACCACCGCCACGCCCGAGGGCGGCTTTTCGGTGGCCGTGGTCGACATCACAGCCATCCGCCAGGCCGAGGCTCAGGTCCGGCAAGCCCAGGCGGTCGCGCAAAAGGCCCAGGAGGAGGCGCGCATCGCGGTCGAGGGGCGCAACCAGTTCGCATTCAACATGGCGCACGAGCTGCGCACGCCGATGAATGCCATCTCGGGCATGTTGCAGCTGATCGACGGCTCGGGGCTGAACGCGGCCCAGAAAGACTACGTCAACAAGGCGCGGTCGGCGGCGCGGGCCCTGACCGGTGTCATGAGCAATGTGCTCGACTTCGCAACGGTCGAAGCCGGACAGGTTCAATTGCACCCGCACGCCTTCGCCGTCGAAGAGATGCTGCGCGACCTGGCAGCGGTGTTCGGCTCGCTGGCGGGCGACAAGCCGGTGGAAGTCATCTTCGACATCGACCCCCGACTGCCCAAGCGCCTGATCGCCGACGACCAGCGGCTGCGGCAGGTCATCATCAACCTGGGCAGCAATGCCATCAAATTCACCGAGCGCGGCGAAGTGGTGCTGGCCATCGGTGTCACGGCCACCACCGCCACCGAGATCTGCCTGGAGGTGTCGGTCACCGACACCGGCCTGGGGATCGCGCCCGACAAGCTGCCGGCCTTGCTCAAAGGCATGGGTCAGGCCGAGGGCACCTCCAACCGGCGCTTCGGCGGCAACGGCCTGGGCCTGGCCATCTGCCGTAACCTGCTGGAGCTCATGGGCAGCGACCTCATTGTCCAGAGCGAGCCGGGGCGCGGCAGCCGTTTCGCCTTCCCGCTCAAGCTGGCCGCGGACGCGACCGACAGCATTTCCGAGGCCACACCGGAGAACCGGCTGCGCGTGCTGGTGGCCGACAGCCGTGCGGCGTCGCGCCAGGCGCGCGTGCGGCTGGCGCGCTCGCTGGGCTGGCAGGTGCTGGAAACCGAGACCCAGGCCGCCACGCTCGACGCCCTGCGCCAGTCGCGCTTCCTGCAGCTGGCCTTGATCGACTGGCGCCTGGAGGACTCCGCCCCATTCACCGCGGCGCTGCGCGCGGCCGAGGCCATCGCCGGCCGGCCGCTGCCGGTGGTCGTGCTGGGCGCGGCGACAGCGCAGGAAGCGCTGGCCGCATTGCCGGAAGCCCGCCGCCGCCTGATCGCCGCCGCCGTGTGCGGCCCGGCCACCGCGGGAA
>JAZKDA010000093.1:15182-24382 GCA_040387815.1 Pseudomonadota bacterium
AATGTTGGCCGACGCCGCGCGTGAGGCGCAAGGCGAAGGCGACACGGCACGGGTCCAGGTGCTCACCGGCCGTCCGCTTGCAGGCCTGCGCGTGCTGGTGGCCGAGGACAACGAGAACAACCAGATCGTCATCCGCGATCTGCTCCAGGCGCAGGGCGCCAAGGTGGACATCGCGGTCGACGGCCTGGACACGCTGACGTCCATCGTCGCCAACGGCCAATACGACGTGATCCTGATGGACTGGCAGATGCCCAATATGGACGGGCTCGAAGCCACCCGCGAGATCCGCCAGATCGTCGGCTTCCAGCACATCCCGATCATCGCGCTCACCGCCAACGCCACGGCCGCCGACCGCGACACCTGCCTGGCAGCCGGCATGGACGCCCACCTGGCCAAGCCAGTGGACTCGCGACAACTCGTTCTCACGCTGCTGCGCCATGCACGCCCGGGCACGAAGCTGCAGGCCCAGCTGGCGCCCGCACCGGCCACTGCCAAAGCCAGCGCCGCCACCACGGCACCGGCACCCGCGTCCGCCGGCGGCGCCCCCCGCATCGAGCGCGAGGCGGCCATCGAAAAGCTCGGCGGTGATGCGAACCTGTACACAACAGTCGTCGAGCGCTTCGCCAAGGAGGCGCCCAAGTCGGTGGACGACATGGCCGCCGCCCTGCGCAGCGGCATGCGCAAGGAGGCGCACCGCCTGGCCCACACCCTCAAGGGCAACGCCGCGCTCATCGGCGCGATCGACCTGTCCCAGACCGCCAAGGATGCCGAGGCGGCATTCGCAAGCGCCGACGCCGCAGGCGACGCAAAGGCTCTTGCCGCGCTTGGCGGCGTCATCGAAGTCACCTTGAAATCCCTTGCCAAGATGGCGTGACGCGCGCGGTGCGGAACTTTTCCGCACACTGTTGCGCGCAGCACCAACCCACTTTTCGATACGAAAGTGTCCGACGGTAAGTTGATGGCTGCTGAGGTATCTAAACTGCTGAGCTAGCAGCATATTTTTACTTTTACGGCAGAGCTTCCTACAGACGTGTCGGACAGCGCCTACTAGCATCCCCGTACCGCTGAGCTTGAAGGCGTCGGAAGTCCCGATGGCGCCGCCCAGCGTTTCGCCGCCGACCCCATCGCGCGATCCGCCACAACCACTGGCTCGTTCGCTGGGCGAAGCCTTGCCCGATGCAACCGTAGGAGACGTCGTCCGACGCACCACCCATGCGAACACAAGCCCCCGCTGCGACCACCGGCCACCGCCCCACCCGTCGAGGTACAGGCAAGGCCAAGACTCTGGCGCTCGTCGCCGCCCTGTGCGCCGCGACCGCGGCGCAGTCGCAGGAAATCACCCCCTATTTCCCAGGTTGGACCGGCACCTCGCTACCGCAGGCCCAGACCGCCGCCGGACACAACGCGTTCACATTGGCCTTCGGCATCACGCGTGGCAGCTGCGCGCTCGATTCGTACCTGACCAACCAGCTTCCCGGGGCGCGCACTTTCGTCGCCAACGGCGGCTTGCTCACCATCTCCATGGGCGGCGCCGACGGCACCTATGCGGAGATCTCCTGCACCGACGATCAGTTGTTCGCGATGCTGGAAAAGCTGATGGCCGACGCCGGCACACGCCGAATCGACTGGGACGTCGAAGGCGCACAACTGGCCAACACGACCGGCCATGCCCGACGCGCACGCGTACTGCTGCGCTTGCAGCAGAAGTACCCCGACATGTTCAACTCGTTCACGCTGCCCGCCTGGCTGCAAGGTCTGGACAGCAACGCCATGGCCCTGCTGCGCACCACCATTGCCACCGGCGTGCGCATCGACCGGGTGAACGCGATGTCGATGGACTTCGGCGCCGCCAACGTCAAGAGCATGGCCGGTGGGAGCATGTCGCAGGCGGTCATGATGGCGGTGCGCGCCACCCACGCGCAGCTGAGCACGCTGTGGCCCAGCCGCACCGCGGCGCAGATCTACGCCATGCTGGGCGTGACGCCGATGATCGGCACCAACGATGACCTGACCACCTTCACGCTGGCCGACGCGCAGACGGTCGCCGACTTCGTCAAGCAAAACGGCGTGGGCATGGTCGGCTACTGGGCCTTCCATCGCGACCGCGCACAGGCGACCGCCGGCCAGCCCCTGTCCAACTACAGTGGTGTCGTGCAGACCGACTACCAGTTCCTCAAGACCTTCAAGACCGCCGGTGGCACGGTGGCAACGGCACCCGCGACGACCACCACGACCACCACGACCACGACGACCACGACGACAAGTACACCAAGCACGAGTACCTGCGTCGCGACCGACTGGCTCAGAAGCACGCAGTACGCGGCCGGCGCGATCGTCAACTACCAGGGCAAGCAGTACATCGCGAAGTTCGCCAACTCTGGCCGCAAGCCGAGCAGCACCTCCTACTACTGGGCCGTCTACGTCTGCGCGGCACCGGCACCGGCACCGGCACCGGCACCGGCACCGGCACCCGCGCCCGCCGCGTGCGTCTACCCGGACTGGGTGATGTACCAACCCTACGCCGCCGGCGATATCGTCACGTACCAAGGTCTTCTGTACCGCGCCAAGTACGCCAACCCTGGCTACAACCCGACCATCAGCACTTATTACTGGGAACGCTATACCTGCGCCTGAGCACTAGCCTCGGTATCGGGCTGTAAGTTGATCACGGCTGAGGTATCGCGAAATCCCTGCTGAGCTTGCAGCACATCCTTACGATTGCAGAGACGCCGCCTACAGACGAGTGGGACGGCGCCTACTAGCATCGCGCTACCGCTCAAGGCGTCGGAATACCCGATCGCGCCAGCCAGCGGTTTCCACCGCCAACCCCAACGCGCGTCCTGCCGAAAACTCCGGCTTGCTCGCTGGGCGAAGCCTTGCCCGATGCAACTGTAGGAGACGTCGTACGACGTAACACCCATGCAAAAACAAGCCACCGCTGCCACCCGCACCGGAACCTTCTTCACTCGCCTTGCCGCTGGCAAGGCCAGGTCCCTGGCCATCGCCGCCACCCTGTGCGCCGCCGGCGCCGTCCAGGCCCAGGACGTCACACCCTTTCTCGGCGCCTGGAACAGCAGCCCATTGCCGCAGGTGCAAAGCGCCACCGGCCACAACTCCTTCAAGCTCGCCTTCGGCACCACCAACGGCAGCTGCGCGCTCAATCCCTACTTCACCAATCAGTACCCGGCTGCCCGCACTTTCGTGAACAACGGCGGACAGCTGACCCTCTCCATGGGCGGCGCGGACGGCATCTATGCCGAGATCGCCTGCAACGACGACCAGTTGTATGCCATCCTGGACCGGATGATCACCCAGACCGGCACCCGCCGCATCGACTGGGACGTTGAGGGCTGGCAACTGCCCAACACCACCGGCCACGCACGCCGCGCCCGCGTGCTGGCGCGCCTGCAGCAGAGGTACCCGGACCTGTACAACTCGTTCACGCTGCCCGGCTGGCTGCGCGGCCTGGACAGCAATTCGATGGCCTTGTTGCGCACGACGATCGCGCACGGCGTGCGCATCAGCCGGGTCAACGCGATGGCCATGGACTTCGGCCGCAACAACCTCTACACCATGGCGGGCGGCAGCATGTCGCAGGCGGTCATCATGACCTTGACCGCCACCAATGCGCAGCTCAAGACGCTGTTTCCCGGCCGCTCGACATGGCAGATCTACGGCATGATGGGCGTCACGCCGATGATCGGCACCAACGACGACTTCACCACCTTCACGCTGGCCGACGCCCAGAGGGTCGCCGAGTTCGCCAGGCAAAACGGCTTGGGAATGATCAGCTACTGGGCTTTCAACCGTGACCGCGCACAGTCCTACGCGGGTCAGAACCTGACCACCCACAGCGGTGTCGTCCAGTCCGCCTACCAGTACCTGCGTACCTTCAAGTCCGCCACCTACAAGTCCGCCGAGGTTGCAGCCCCCACCACAGGGTCCACTTCCGGCAGCTGCTGGGCGGCCAACTGGACCTCGGGCAAGTGGTACTCGGCCGGCAGCATCGTCACCTACAACGGCGCACCGTACCGGGCCAAGGTGGCCAACCCCGGCTACAACCCGACGATCAGCACCTACTACTGGGCGCGACACAGCTGTTGATCGCACGGCGGCCCATCGAGGTCGGTGTAGCAAGGCAGTGGCACAAGCATTCGCCCACGGCCTACATGCTGAGCCTCCCTTGACTGACCGTCGAGGCAGCGCTCAACGCGCAAATTCCCCTGGCGGAACAGTGTTTCCGCATCCGACGCGGCAGTCGCGTCGGACACACATACATACAGGGGAAAGCTCATGAGACATGCCTCGGTTTCAAGGCGACATGTCACGGTTGCACTCAGCGCCTTGTGGCTCAGCGCATGCGGTGGTGGTGGTGGCGACAGCACAGCGTCGGCACCACCGCCCCCGCCACCGCCGCCTCCGCCGCCACCACCTCCGCCACCGCCTCCACCGGCGACCGTCGCGTGGTCGCTGGCGGTGGCCACGCCTCGCGTCTGGCATTCGCTTTCGAGCGACCCCAGCGGCACGGTGCTGGTGGCGGGCGAAGCGCCCAACGGCCTTATCTGGGTGTCCGCCGATGGCGGCGCCACCTGGACCTCGGGCAACAGCACGCCGGGCGTGTGGATCTGGAGTGACGTCAGCCAGAACGGTGCCCTCATCGTCGCCGTGAAGTTCGGCGGCGGCATGTACACCAGCACCGACCAGGGCGTCACCTGGAACCGCGTGATCAGCGACCCGCTGGTCTTCAACGCGGGCGGCCAGGCCTTCGAGTCGGTGACCGTGTCGCACAACGGCCTGCGCATCGCCGCGGCCATCCAGAATGGCAACATCGTCCTCAGCAACGACGGCGGTTCGACCTGGGCCGCCGCCACCCTGCCGGGCGTTCCGCCGAACAAATGGTGGCGGGGCATTGACGGCTCGGCCGATGGCAGTGTGCTCGCGGCGGTCTCACACAACGGCGAGGTGTATGTCTCCAGCGATGCTGGCGTCACCTGGGCGGCAGTGACGGTGGCGGTCGGCACCCCGGCCGTCGCGGTGACCGAGACCTGGTATCGCGTGAAGATGTCCGACGACGGCAACACCATTGCCATCGCGGCCAACACCTTCGGCGGCGCGCCGGGCGCACCTGGCAACGGTATCTATGTGTCGCACGATCGCGGCGTCACGTGGACGCGCGGCCTGAGCCTGACCGCCGACTACAGTTGCCTTGCCATGTCGGCCGACGGCCAGAGCATCGCGGCGACCGTGTCGAACCTGAACGCAACACCCGGGCAAGTGCTGCTGTCGGACGACGGCGGCGTGACCTTCACGGCGCAGACCATGCCTGGCACCGACACCAATTGGCGCGCAATCGCCATGTCGGACAGCGGCAACCGGTTTGTGGCCGCCACGGGCCAGTTCAACACGGCCCAAGCGGGTCTGCTGTACACCGGCACGCGCTGAGACTGATCAATCTGGCGGCCCCTGCGCCGCCAGATGACCACAGCGGGCGGCGTCCAGCGGCTGCCCGGCCGACGCAAAACCGCGGGCCGCCGCGGCAAAGGCCTCGCGCGAGGCATGCGCCTCGCCCGAGGCCTTCGCCACGTGCGCCCGCGCCTCGTGCAGTGCGGCGTACCAGGCCGGCAGCTTCATCACCACATCCGCCAGATACTCCGCCTGCCGCTGGTGCGCGCTCGCCAGTTCAAGCTCGCGTCCCCGCGCGGCGGCGATGGTCGCCGGCACGGCGAAGGTGATGCGGCAGCCCGGGCAGGTTTCCAGCGGTCCGCGCACCGACGTGTCCGCTTCTTCGAGCGCGGCGAGGGCCGCGTCGGGGTTGCGGGCCATCGCGATGCGTGTGCCGTAGATCCGGTCGAGCAGATGAAAACCGACATCCGACTGCCGCGCCACATCCAGTGCGTCGGCCAGCAGGGCCTTGGCTTCATGCCATTGCCCTCGATGCAAGGCCAGCTCGGACAACCTCTGCAGCGACAAAGCCTCACCTGTCGCCCCGCCGATAGCGCGGTGCAGACGGCCGCCTTCCAGCAGGTCGTGTTCAGCCGCGTCGAGTTGACCGTGCAGCAGCAGCGCCTCGCCACGCAGGGTGACGGCGAAGGCATGGCCGCGCGCCGCGCCGAGCCGCTGCGCCTCGCGCGCCAGGGCATCCGCAAAGGCGATCACCTCGGCGTAGGGACGCGAGCCATACAGAAACCGCTGGGTGATGCACAAATGCCCGTCGAAGACGCGCATGGCCAGGTGCGGCAGGTGGCCGGTCTCCTGCAGGTCGGCCCACACACTGCCATGCAGGTCACCGCGCGCATGCGCCGCGGCGGCCTGCGCCCAGGAGGCAATCACCAGCGAGCCGGTGTCGCCCGATTCGAGCGCGAGCCGGCGGCACTCGGCCGAACGGCGTGTGCCTTCGGCCGGATCGCCGTAGCCCAGCGCCGCGGCGCCACTGTAGGCCAACGCTTGGGCCAGGCGCCCGGCGACCGTCGTCGGGTTCACGCCGACCAGATACTTCAGCGCACCCTGGGGGTCGCTCATCTTCACCTGGGCCAGCGCGCGCTTGGCGCGCAACTCGTGCACCACCGCCGGGTCGGATGCAGCCGCCGCTGCCGCGTCATAAGCTGCGAGCGCGCCGGGTTGGCCCAGCGCGTCGACCGCCTCGGCCCGCAATGCCAGGGCCTCGGGGTCCACGGGGCGTTGCGCCAGCACCGGGTCGACATGGCGCAGCACATCGGCGAAAGTGCCGAGCCTGGCGGCCTCGCGCGCCGCGGCCAGTGCGAACGGCGTCGCGGCATCCACCTTGCCTGCGGCCATCCAATGCGTCGCCACGCGCCCCGGCGGTGCACCGGTCTGCTCGAACTGGTGGGCGATCTGGGCATGCAGGACCGCGCGCCGGTGCGGTGCCAGCCCATCGAGCAGGGCCTGCGCCACCAGCGCATGGCGAAAGCGCAGGCGGCCCTCGGCCACATCGAGCACGCCGGCCGCCAGCGCCCTGTCCAGCCGCGCCAAGGCCTCATCGCGCGAGCCACCCGCGAGCGCGGCCGACGTCACACCGTCGAGATCATCACCTGCGAGCGCGAGCCGCTGCAGGGCTTGCAATGTGTCGTCGTCGACATCGAGCAGGCGGGACCGGATCGCGCGTGCCACTTGGGCCGGCAGTGTCTGGCTCGGGATGTCCTGTTGCGACGACGGCGGCGACGACGGTGACGCCCTGGCCGCCCGCCCGAGCTCGATGACAGCGAAAGGATGCCCCTGCGCCATCCGCGCGATCCGCATCGCCGCCACCTCCGACAGCGGACCCGGCGCCGCGCGGACCGCCAGGGCGGCGGCCTCGTCCTCGGGCAGGCCTTCCAGTTCGATCGATGCGAGCCGGCCATCGCGCAACAGCGGCGCCATCGCATCGGCCAGGCCCCGCGGCGCATCGCCCCGGCATGCCAGCAACACGAACAGCGGCGGGCCGGCGGCGAGCAGTTGGACCAGCGCCTGCGCGCTGCCCTCGTCGGCGGCATGAACATCGTCCGCCACCAGCAGCAGCGGCCCGCCGGCGGACCGTGCCAGCAACAGGCGCCGCAGGGCGCCCACCACCTGGTGCCGGCTCATCGGGCCGGGCAGCGGCTGCGCCGGCGCGGCCGCCGGCGTGAGATGTGCCAGCACCGAGTGGGCGTGCGGGCCAATGAGCTGCAAGGCCTTTGGGTCGTCGAGCAGCAGCTGTTCGACCAGCGCGCTGACCAGGCCGAAGGGCCTGGCCGCGTCGCCGGCACGAACCCGAACCACCGGCCAGCCCTGCGCCTGTGCCACCTCGGCGGTCTGACGGCAGAACGCGGTCTTTCCGATGCCCGCCGGACCCTGGACCACCACGCCGCCGGGCCGCGAATCCACATCACGCTGCAAGGCCGATGCCACACGCGCCAACTCGGCGGCCCGCCCGACGAAGCCAGGCGCGGCGTCCAGGCCGGCTACGCATTGGCGGTACAAGGCCTCTGTCTCGGCGCCGGGGCGCACGCCCAGGGCGTTGGCCAGATGGTCGCGCAGGTGGCCGTACCAACGCACCGCCGCAGCGCGTTGCCCCTGGGCCAGGGCGGCGCGCATCAGGCGCTGGTGCGCGGCTTCGTCGCCGGGGTCTTCCTGCGCCAGCCGCTCGTCGTCGCCGGCCAGGCGCAACAGCCGCAGAAAAGTCTCATGCAGACGCACCCGAGGGGGTTCGCTCCAGCTCTCATAACGTGCGCCGGGCAGCAGCTCGCCGCCATACAGGCGGCTGGCGGCGGCGCAAGCCGCGGCGTCCCGCGTTCTCAGAGCCGCCTCGGCCGTGAGGAGGAACTCGTCCACATCGCAGCGCACGCCGCGTTCGGGGAACAAGACCACACACCCACTGCGCAGCACCACGGCATCGCTGGCGTCCAGGGCTTGGCGCGCAAGGTGCGCGGCCTTGCGCAAATTGGCGCTTCCGGCCTGCGGGTCCAGATCGGGCCACAGCGTGTCGACCACCTGATCGCTGGGCAGCGTGCGCTGCGGCGCCAGGCACAGCAGCTGGACGAGCTCGGCAGCGCGGCGGCTGAGAACGGGGATGGGTCCTGCCGGGTCGGGCCCTGTGCGCACGCTGAATTCACCCAGCAGGCGGATGCTCACCTGAGCGGACGACGTGGGCCTGGAGGACATCGGCTTCCTTCTTCAAGAGCGCAAGGCGCTGGGAACGTTTGAGGAACACCGTCCGCCGACGATGGAACCCGCACGTCGCCAAAGCAACGTGCGCAACCACTCTAGACCAGGAGCATTCCATGAGCAACCCAGCCCCCTCCCTGTACGACCGCCTCGGCCAATTCGACGGCATCACCCGCATCGTCGCCGACGTGATGGACGCTCACCTTGCCAACCCGGTGGTCCAGACGCGCTTCCAGAACGTCAAGGACCTCGATCATGCCAAGAAGATGGCGGCCGAGTTTTTCTGCGCCGGCTGCGGCGGCCCGCAGCCCTACACCGGCCGCGACATGCTCGCCACGCACAAGGGCATGAACATCAGCGAACAGGAGTACCTGGCGGTGATGGACGACATCCTGGGCGCGCTCAAGAAGAACGAGATCGATGCCGGCACCTGCAATGAGGTCACGGCCGTCCTCTATTCGCTCAAGGGCCAGATCATCCGGGTGTGAGAGCCGGCCTGACGTCAGAGCCTTCGCCATCGCCTCACTCCGGCAACCGCGGCGCTCTGTGGCGCCGCACAG
>JAZKDA010000093.1:24392-30219 GCA_040387815.1 Pseudomonadota bacterium
CTGCTGAAGTCGCTCGAACGACAGCAGGCAAACCCGCCGCTGGTGCACTTCAATCCAGCCTTGCCGCCGGAACGCAGTCAGATGGCGGCTGACCGTCTCCGCCGCGAGGCCGAGCCAGTTGCCGATCTCGGAACGCGACATGCGCAGCTCGAACTCGGCCGGTGAGTAGCCGCGCTCCAGCAGGCGCTGCGACAGATGGAGCAGAAAGCTCGCCACCCGGGCGGCCGAATTGCCGTTGGCGACCACCAGCATCATCCGCTCCTCGCGTGCCAGCTCGGCACTGGCCAGCTCGAACATTTTCTGCACGAGCTTGGCGGTATGGGCCTGGGTCGGGTCGGCGAGGCGATCCATGGGGATCGGAAAGACCTCACCGTCTTCCAGCGCGGTGGCGGTAGTCGGGTGTATGCCACCCGCCAGCGCATCGAAGCCCAGCAGGTCGCCCGCAATCGGAAAGCATGTGACCTGTTCGCCGCCCTCGTCACGCCCCAGGGAGGACTTGAAGGTGCCAGCGCGCACGACATAGATCGCCTGCAGCCGCTCGCCTTCGCGGAACAGCTTCTGGCCGCGACGCACGCGTCGCCCGACGACCGGCAAAGCTCCATCGACCAGTTCACTGCCGGCACGGCCGACCATATCGAGCAGGGCCAGCGCCGCGCTGGGCTGCGCGGACCTCAGGCTGTCGGCATGCATGTGTTTTATTTCCTTGATCGGACGCGGCCAACGCGCCCCCGGCAATCAACGGGCCACTATGCGCGTTGACGTTGCGCGCGCGCAATCGCCTCAGGCTATGGCGGGCTCGCACCCGATGCGCCCCGATCCCGAGCGCGGTGTCTGCCCTGGAACTGACCGCTATCAGTACGCCTGGCGCGCGGCTGGTTAGATTGAACCGAGGACGCGTGGATTCGCTGGCCCGGCGTCCCATTCATCAACACAGCCCAAGGAGAACAGCATGACCATCGCGCTACATTCCCGGCTCGCGCTGCCGGCGCTGTTGATTGCCGCCTCCAGTGCGCTCGCGCAGGTCGACGGGCCTGCGCCGCGCCTGTCGGTGGACACCCGGACGATGGGGGCCTCCGGATCGGCAACCACCCGGCAGGAGGTGCGCAGGCAGGCGCTTGAAGAGTTGCGCCGCCATCACGACATGGTTGTCACGGTCGGCGAAACCGTCGGTGCGCCGCTGGCCGAGGTCTACCCGGGGCTGTACTCCGGAATGACCAGCGGCCGCAGTCGCGCGGAAGTCTCCGCGGAACTGCGCGAAGCTCAACGCTCCGGTGTCATCCAGCCACGGATCTATTGGGGAAACGTCAATTGACCGGCACGGCCTTCTCGTCTTGTGCGCCCCTGCGCCGCAAAGCCTGTGCGAACAGCCACCCGGTCAGGGGCAGCATCACCACCGGCGCGGCGAGCGCCGCACGGATGCCGACCTGATCGTGCAACCAACCGGTCAGCAGCGCACCCAGCGCCTGGCCGGTAAACATGCTGCAGGCGAACAGCGCAACGGCCGTGCCACGCGCCCACGGCGCCATCTGCGTGGCATGCGTCTGCAAGGTGTTGTGGAGCATGTAGGTGCCAAAGCCCACCGCCAGCGCCACCGGGGCGGCTGTCCACGCCACCGGCGAAAGCATCCAGCACAGATAGCCCGCTCCCATGATCCAGCCACCGATCATCACCATGCGGGCCTGGCCCAGACGCGCCACGAGGTGGCGCGCCATGGCCGCGTAGATCAGGCCACCGACGGCATAGAAGGCGATCAATCCGGCTGCGGCGGACAGCGACAGGCCGAAGCGCTCATGCAGCGTGGCCGGCATGAAGGCCAGCGACCCCAGCAGGAACACGCCTTCAGCGAACGCCGCGCCCAGCACCGCCCAGCACCAGGGTGGCGCCAGGACGGAGCGCAATTGCGCAACATGCCCGGCACGCGAGCCCGGCGCGGAGCTCGCCGGCGTGGACCGCATACGCCGGACCATCAGCACCCCCACCAGCATGAAGCCGGCGGCCATCGCGGCGAACGCGCCGCGCCAGCCCAGCGGCGAATCGGCGAACAGGCCGCCGGCCAGTTGCCCGGCCATCATTCCGGACAGTGTGCCGAACAACAGACGTGCCAGCGTCGCCTGGCGCTCCTCGAAAGCGACGGCATCGCCAACCCAGGCCATGGACAGCGGCACCACACCGGCCGCCGCCACACCCCAGGCCGCCCGGCTCCAGACCAGCATGCCGAAGTCAGGCGCCAGCGCGCTGGCCAACGCACCGGCAACGCAGCCGAACAAGGCGATGCAAATCAGGAGCGCCTTGCCAAAGCGGTCACCGAGCGGGCCAAACAGCAGTTGGGCCACGCCATAGGCGATCGAAAAGCTGGTGACGACCGCACCGGCCTGGCCTGAAGTGATGGAGAAGTCGGTCGCCAGCCGCGGGAGCAGGCCGTCGCAAAGGCGCAGCCCCGCCCCGCTGAAGAATGTGGCCAGCGAGATCAGTCGAATGGTGGCGGCGACGGCCTTGGCGCTGGCAGGCCCACCGCCGGGGGTGGTGTCGGACAGTTGAGGGGAATTCACTGAAGCGGCGAGAGAGTTCCGGCCATTATCCCGGAGCCCATCGCAGCGATTTCACGCCCCCGCCAAGAGCGGGCCACGCATGCCGCGGCCCGCTACTTCTTCTGGGTGAAGATGCCGACCATCAGTTCGGTGTTGAGCTGTGCGATCTGCTGAACCAGGCTCCACTGCCGGGTCATCACCTGGACGAAATCGGGGCTGGCCGGCGTGGCCTTGCCGCTCATCGCCAACTGCGCGGTGGCCTGGGCGATCTGCTGCTGCTCGGCAACGATCTTGCGAACCGCTTCGTTGTATTCGTCGAGGGTCATGTGCTTGTCTCCTTGGGCGGGCCGGATCGGCCAGCCTCCATCTTAGGCATGCTCGGGCGGTTCTGGGGTCGATCCGAGCCGTAACCGCGACACTCAGGCTCAGCTGCCCATGGGCAGCGGCTGCAGCATGCTGGAGCGATTGCCCTCGGTGTCCGTGAAGGACACGTAGGCGCCGACGCCGGGAATGTCCATCGGTTCGCCCAGGACCTTGCCACCGGCCTGTTCGACCTTGCGCATGGACGCGCGGATGTCCTTGACCCCGATCACGATGCTGGGGAACTGGGCAGGCATGTCTGCCGTACGGGTGTAGAGCCCGCCATTGATGGCGCCGCGCATGGCGCCAGGGTTGGCATCGTCCTGCGCGGTGGTAACGATCACGTAGTGGCCCATCTCCGGGCCGAGCATCTGCGATTTCCAGCCGAACGCGGTTTCGAAAAAGCGCGCCAGCCGTTCGCGGTCATCGCAGGGAAGTTCAAAGTGAACGACGGGGTCCATGGTTTCTCCTTGGTGAGACGGGACGAACCGGCACCGCCGGATCGACAGAACCAAACCCTAGGACAAACCCAACTTCATGGCAAGCCGCGATGCGGCGCACCTCGACCGTGGCCCGAACGGAGTCAATCCATTCGGGCCGCTTCGCGCCAGCTCTCCTGCACCACCTCGCGCGACAAATCGCGCGTGATGAACACAATGCGTGAGCCACGTTTTTCGTCAGGCCAGGCCGACAAGGCCAAGGGCGGATGAAACGTGTGGTGAATCGCGTGAATCGCCACGGGCCGCGGCTCGCCGACAAGGTCGAGTACGCCCTTGATGCGAAGCAGCTTCTCACCCCACTGGGCGCACAGGTCTGAAAGCCATTGCGCGACCGTCAACCAGTCCAGCGGCTGGTCAAAATTCAAGCTGAAGTGGTTGATGTGGCTGTCGTGGTTCAGCGCGCCTGGCGCATGAACGTGATCGGCGCATGCGCCATGAGCGTGCGCGAGGACAGTGTCATGCGAGTCGCTCACCTGCGGCCCCAGCCACTGCGCCACATCCGCAGCGGCGGCGCGGTGCAGCGTTGGATCCGCATTGAACAGCCTGGCCGCCTCGATGCGGCCGTGCAGCACACGAAAGCGTGGCGCAGCCGGGTTGAGCCTCGCCAACCGCGCGTCCAGGCGGTCCAGTTGATCCGGTGAAACCAGGTCGGTCTTGGTCAGCAAGATGCGGTCGGCCAGAGCGGCCTGCTTGACCGATTCCGGGTTCTCGTCCAACTGACGCTGGCCGTTGACCGCATCGACCGTGGTCACCACCGCATCCAATTTGAAGTAGCGCTGGATCATCGGACTTGTCAGCGCGAGCTGCAAAATAGGCGCCGGGTCCGCCAGGCCCGTGGTCTCGATCACGACACGGTCGAAGCGGGTGATGACACCGCGCTCTCGCTGGTCGATCAACTTCTGCAGGGCTTGCTCCAGGTCGCCCCGCAGCGAGCAGCAGACGCACCCGGACTGCAGCAGGCAGACTTCGCCTTCGATGCGTTCGACCAGGATGTGGTCGAGCCCGACTTCGCCCAGTTCGTTGACGATCACCGCGCTCTTGCCCATATCGGGCTGGCGCAGCAGTTGACCCAGCAGTGTGCTTTTGCCGCTGCCCAGAAAGCCGGTGATGATCGAAACAGGCAGCAGCTCGCCCGGGAATGCGGGGGCGAAAGGGTCCATCGTGTGGCCTCTGGCGCCGCTAACGGCCGGCCTTCGGGCCGCGGGTCACGGGCACCGGCTGGCCATAGGTGCGCTCCAACCCGAGGTTGGCAAAGTGCGTCTTGAAGCCCGGCAACAGGGGATTGTGCGCACGCTCAAGAAAGTACGGAATGAGCGGCTTGTACCAGTCATACATGCGCCGCAGATCCGCCACCGGCTCAACAGAAATGTCCGAACGCAGGTCGCAGCGCGAGAAGGTCTCCTTGCCAAAAGTGAGCAAGGACGCCGAGGTCTGGCCCTCCTCCTGCCCGCCCGCGTCGCGGCCGGCTTCGATGGCGCGCACCAGACGCTCCTCAAGCTCTTGGCTTTCCGATTCAAGAAACACCTCGGCGATGGCGGCCACCACTTCCGGGCCCCGCAGCAGGTTGCCCATGGCCACGTAATTCGGGCCGTTCAAATGCCCGGCCCATGGCGCGTTGCCGTCACCGGTGAAGGCCGCGCTGCGGCCGTCGATGTCCACGATGCCGATTTGCCGCTTGCCCGGCCAATCGTCGCTGGTGACGATCTCGTCGATGACCTTCCTGGGCGAATACCCACCCTCCAACAGGCGCAGTCCGAGAACCCCCAGGCGCGGCTCGGCGATGGCCTGCATGCCGACTGCGCCGTCTCGCGACACAAAGGCGCAGCGGTTGCCGACGGCCGGCGAGCTCGTCGCCATGCAGATGCCGGTCACGCCCGTGCGCGCGCATCGGCCGACGATGGTGAAGGTCATGGGGCCACGCCCATGAAGCGCGCCGCCGTGTTGCCCAGAAAGAAGGCCTTGTCGCTCTCGCTCATGTAGTGGGCGTGCCTGAGCACCGAGTTGACCGACTGCTGGTACTTGAAGAAGTGCTCGAACCAAGGCCAGTCGGTTCCCCACATCACCCGATCGGCGCCCACACCCTGCACCAGTGTCTTGATGCGGCCCTGCCAGTTGGCATAGGGATACTCGGTGCCGTCGTCCCACACTTCGCCGCAATAGCCGGTGGACAGGTAGCAGTTCGGAAAGCGCCTGACGAGATCGAGCACGGGTTCGATCTCGGGCTTGAGCGGGTCCACACAGCCGGCCTGCATCAGCGCCACATTCACTTCGGGAAAGCGCGCGAGCATTTCCGCCGCCTCCTCCATGTAAGTGGCGAATGGAATCTTGCCATCGCGCCAGCTCTGGAACGAGACGAGTGCGCGCCCCTTGTGTTGGCGCACCGTCTCGAACACCTTGACCAGGCCCGGGTCGTTCAGGTGGCACTGGATGTAGCAGGGG